>NZ_JBOHGC010000001.1:0-20461 GCF_050699995.1 Actinokineospora sp.
GGAGCTGTGCACACTGCTCGGGTTGCGCGACGGGCTGCGCACCGGTGATGTGTGGGTGCCGGGCTCGCGCCGCTACTCCGACCCCGCCACCTACTTGCTCACCCAGGACAAGTGGTCGCAGCAGCGGGGTGAGTTTTGCCAGCTGGTGGGCAAGCCCGCCGACCCGGCCCGCGCGCTGGCGGCCGCCGAGGACGAACTGGGCCAGGCGTTGGGTGAGCTGGAGGCGGTGCTGGCCGCCGGTGACGGCCCGGTGCGTCTGGACGAGGGCGGCGACCTGGTGATCTCGCCGCTGTCGGCGGAGGACATCCCGGCGGAGGCGATGGCGTTGAAGGCGGAGTTGACCGCGATGCTGCCGTTCGCGTCGATCGTGTCGCTGCTGATCGAGCTGGACAAGCGCACCGGGTTCCTGGACTGCTTCACCCACGCCGGCGGCAAACAGGCCAGGTCACCGGAGTTGAAGCGCAACCTGATCGCGGTGCTGATCAGCCACACCACCAACCTCGGCCTGACCCGGATGGCCGACGCCTGCGGGATCTCCTACGACATCCTCGCGTGGACCGCGGAGTGGTACGTGCGGGAGGACACGCTGCGCGCGGCGCACCTGGCGATCATCAGCTACCACGCCACGCTGCCGCTGGCGGCGGTGTTCGGCACCGGCACCCTGTCCTGCTCCGACGGGCAACGCTTCCCGGTGCGCGGCAAGACATTGACCGGCCGGGACATGGTCATCCACGGCGGGCAAGTCCTCTCCACCTACACCCACGTCACCGACCAGCACACCACCTACGGCACCAAGGTCATCGTCGCCACCAAGCGCGAGGCCCACTACGTCCTCGACGAGATCCTCGGGAACGCAACAGACGTCCCCGTCACTGAGCACGCGACGGATACGCATGGGGTGACATTGGTCAACTTCGGGTTGTTCGACCTGCTCGGGTTGCAGCTCTCGCCGCGCATCCGCGACCTAGGCAAGATCACCCTCTACCGCACCGGCTCGAAACAACAGTTCGAGGCCTCGTTCCCGCACGTCGGGCCGCTACTGACACGCAAGCTCAACACCGACCTGATCGCCGAGCACTACGACGACCTGCTCCGGGTGGCCGGGTCGTTGAAGTTCGGGCACGCCACCGCGTCACTGCTGGTCGGCAAGCCCTCCGCCTCGGGGCGGCAGAACGCGCTGGCCGCGGCGTTGAAGGAGTACGGGGCGCTGCGCCGGACGATCTACGCCGCCCGCTACCTCGCCGACCCCGCCTACCGCCGCAAGATCTCCCGGCAGCTCACCAAGGGCGAGTCCCTGCACGCGCTCAAGCGGGACCTGCTCTACGCCCACGAGGGCACCGTCCGAGCCCGCCACATCGACGCGCAGACCGAACAGGCGTGGTGCCTGACGCTGGTCACCAACGCGGTGGTGGCCTGGTCCACGGAGTACTACGGCCTGGCCGTGGACTCGATGCGCGCCGCGGGCCGCCGCGTCGACGACGAGGTCCTCGCCCACATCTCCCCGGCGCACAGCGAGAACATCAACTTCTTCGGCGCCATCGAGGTCGACATCGAAGGCGAACTCGCGCAGCTCGGCCCCACCGGCTACCGGCCGTTGCGCGTGCGCGACACCCTCTTCTGACCTTGTCGCGTCATCGAGGTCGATCAGCCGGCCGAGGGTGTGGGCCGGTGCCGTGTGGTCGTCTGGGTCATCGGGTGGTGTGTGATGCGTGGTGGACGTGGTCGACGCGGTGTTTGAGCCCGGCCAGGGCACGGTCGGTGATCACTTTCTCGGCGCGGGTTTGAGTGCGCCGAGCATCTGGGCTCTCGGGTCCAGGAGCAGGATGTGGGTGACCTCGGTGCCGCCGGGTACCGGTGAGAGGACGTAGGCACCGTGTAGCGAGCGCAGCGTGCGGGAGCGCTCCAGCGACCAGGTGACCGCGTGGTTCCCGGCCCACCGGTAGGTGAGGATCTGCTCGTCGGCGACGGCACCGGAGTCGATGTGCAGCCGCACCCGTTCGGCGCGGCCGTGGCCGAGGTCGAGGATGTCGGCGCGGGTGTGCCGGTGGCCCAGGCCGGGTAGGCGCCGAAGTCGGCGATCACGTCCATCACCTGATCCGCGGTCGCCTTGATGGTGATGTGTGATTGGGCGTGCTCTGCCATGTCGCCTTTCTCCTCGTGACCCGTCGTCGTCGCTTGCGGCCTCACATGCCGGGTGGTCAGGGCGTGGTGTGCGGGGTGGGGGCGTCCTCGAGCAGGGAGCGGATCTTGTTGCCGACGGTGACCCGGTCGGCGTGGGCGTGTTCGTATCGGTGCAGCACCGCCAGTTGGTCGGGGGTGAGGTCGGGGAGTTGGTCGATGATCTGGGCGGCGGTGAGCTGGTCGTAGTCGGCGATCGGCAACCCCTCGGTGTCCTCGCCGAGCTCGGGTGGTGCGGTGATCTCGGCCGGGTCCTCGTCGGCGGCCGATGCCGGTCGGGCGCGGCGCAGGATCCGGTCGAGGGTGTCGCGGAGTTCGTGCTGGGCCGCTCCGGCGTCTTCGCCGAGGACCGCGGCCACCGCCCGGACCCGTCGGGTCGCGGTGTCGGCGGCCTCCCGGTAGGTGGGGCGCGACTGCGCGGCGTCGAGGGCGGCTGCCACCAGCGCGGGCACTGCGTCGTCCAACTCGGCCAGCAGGGTGCTCAGCTCGCTGTGGCAGGAGGTGGCCAGGGCCGTGGTCTGCGGGTCCTCGGCGACGCGGGCGACCTCGACTATTGCCCGGTACACGGCGCGGGCCTCGGCCACCGCTGCGGCGCCGACCCTGGCGTGGTCGAGCACCGCGGGTTCGATGGGTTGGCGGCGCACCACATCCACGCCAGCGGTGATCGCGGCCGTGGACACGTCCAGGGCGTCGTCGGCCAGCCGCCACACCGCCCCGACCGTGGCCGAGAGTGCCCGGCGGGTCTCGCCGAGCACCACCAGGCGCACATCCAGATCGTGGGTGCGTTCCCGGGCGCGTACGGCGTGGTCCTGCAGCCAGGTCCGGTACTCCCCGTCGGGCAGACCCGCCACCTGCCGGGTCAACAGGCCCGCCAGCTTCTGCTCGATGTCGTGGGCCAGGTGTAGATGGTCCAGCAGGACAGCGGTGTGAACCCTCGTCGCGACGGTCATCAGAAGCTCCCGTTGTCATCGCCTGGACTGTGGACAGCATCCCCCGCCCCCGGGGACCGTCACCGAAGTATCGCCGCAGGTCACGCCGAGCGCTGGTTGACCATCGGCCAACCCGGTCATCCGGGCTCCCTGCTTTCGGTGACCCGGCGGCCCCTTCCGGGGGTATCCGCGCCGGTCGGTGTCGTCGGTGGTCTGATTGCGGGGGCCGCCCGTACGGGCGGTGTCGACGAAGGACGTCGGTGCGGCATCCGTGCGCTGAGTGGTCGTGGATGGGAGTGGTTGCGGGTCTGTGAGATCGGCGTTCTGCGGCCCCGAGGACGGTGGTTGCTGCTCACCGAACGCGGCCTGCGCGGTGAGGACACGACCGGGCTATGGCGGGCGGTCACCGCGGCGCTGATTCCCGCCGAGGCGGCTGACGGGGCCGCCGCGGAGATCGTGCTGCTGCTGATGCCCACCGGAGCCGAGCACGGCTATGAGCAGCGCAACCACCGGGTCGCGGAGATCCTGGCCGGGGAAGGGTGGCACACGGGCTCAGGGGTGCCCATCGAGTCCGGCCAGTCGGCTGGTTGCTCGGTGCGCTCACCCGCAGGCTCGACCTGCTCGGCCTGACCGTGTCCCGTAGCCCTGGTGAGACGCAGTCGCTGACCTCGAGCGGTGTCGCCGCCGCCCACACCGCCCTGCGCCACCGCGCCCTGGGTCCCCGCGACACCCCATAACGACACCCCATAACCCGCCGCGCGGCGAGCACGGCCACGGCCAGGACCGGCATAGGAAGTGCCGGTGTCTCAGGGGGCGGTGTCGAGTGCGGCCCGGGCGGCTTCGCGGTCGTCGACGAGGTAGATGTCCTGACTCCATTGGCCGGGCCAGGCGACCAGGACAAGGTCGGTGCGCCGGGCCATGTCGAGCAGATCCCGTTTCTCCGGGACTGTCTTGGCCTGCGCCACGACGCCGTCGGCGCCGACACAGATGAGGGTGACCGTGCGGGCCTGCCACGGCAGCCGGGTCGAGGTGCTCGCGGCGCGTAACCCGAGCGTGGTGTAGGCGGCGAATCTCGGCATGCCACGGCACCCTACCCACGCCGCAGCACACCCCGACCGTGCGGTCGTCACCCGGCGACGCCCGAGACCGGGCACGCCTCTCGGTGGTGGGGCGGGCCCCGGGGGCGTGTGGGCGAGTACCGAGCAGTCCACTGTGGTGCCGTGCCCGCCGGTCCAGCCCGCCGCCCCTGGTCAGGAGCGGCGGTCAGGCGGCCGTGCGGGTCTTAGGTGGTAGCGATCTTGTGGCCGGGAAAGATCCGGTCGGGATCGGTGAGGAACGGCCGGTTCTTGGCGACCAGGGCCTGCCACCCGCCGTCGAGGGCGACTCGTTCGGCGATGGAGGAGAGGGTGTCGCCGGGTGTGATCGTGTAGTCGCCGTCGGGGTTGCTCGTCGAACCCGAACCGGCGCTCACCCGCGGGGCCGATGCGGGCGCGGTGGCCTGTCGCGGGGCGCCGGCGGGATCGGTTCTGCGGGCCGGTGCGACTACGGCCCCTGTGGTGCGGCCGCAGTGCGGCCAGGCGCGCATGCCTTGCGCGCGTCGCACGTTCTCCGCGACCCGGATCTGTTCCTCGCGGGAAGCCTGGTGCGCCGGCCCGGTCCCTCCGTTGGCCTTCCAGGTGCTCGGGGAGAACTGCAGGCCGCCGTGGTAGCCGTTGCCGGTGTTGATCGACCAGTTGCCGCCGCTCTCGCACCGGGCCACCGCGTCCCAGTTCACCGGGGGCTCGGCCTGGGCCGCAGCTGGGACGATGCCCAGCGCGGCGAGCCCGAGAGCCCCTGCGGAGGCGATCCGGGCGATGCCCAGGGCGGCGACGTGCGCGCGGTTGCCGTGGGGGCGGTGGTTCCGGAGGAAGGTCATGTCGGTCTCGGCCCGCCGCACCGTCTGCCGGACACGCAGGGGAACGCCCCCGGAGGTCTTGGCCCCTGTCCGGCGGACGCCCTTTCGCTCGGTACGCGGGTCCGGGAGACCGACTGGACAAGGGATCGGTGCGCGGTCTCCCGAGGTCGTGCCCCAGGCCGGCGGGAACCGGCCCGTGACACCGACCGTAGGCAATCGACACCAGACCGGCGAAACGAACACCTCGGTGACAAAAGGTCACCGCATAACATCGGGTGCAGCGCGAGTCGGGGGCATTGCCGCTGCTCGAACCGTCATTCCGGTTCCGATTCGGCTCAACCATCCACCCCCGTCTCGATCACCCAAAGTGATGATTCGCGGCGCGGTTCAGCAGTCTGTGTAGGGGGCGGTTAAACATCCACCGGACTGTGGGTCACTGCTGCGCAATGCGAGTCGCGGCGGCCGCGATCGCATCGAGTTCGGCCCGCAGGTCCAGGACCCGTTGGTCCTCGCCTGCCTGGTGGGCCCCGGGCAGGTCGTTCATCAGCGCGGTCTGGCGGCGCAGCAGCCGCTGGAGGTGGTCGGTGGGTTCCATCGGGCATGGAATGGGTCGATTCGTCGCTCCCGGAGGTCGCTGGGAGCGGCGCCCGAGGGATGCCCCCGGGCGCCGCTCCCTGTGACGGTGCGGGGTTCACCGCGAGGTCGTCGGGTGATCCCCCGGTGTGTCCGCCCGCGGCGGTTGCGCGGTGATCGGGCCACCCGCGTCACGAACACGGACTTCGATGCCTCGCACCTCGGTGGGCAGGTCGGCGGCCCATTCGGGGTCGGTGACCCACACGTCGACCGTGGGGTGGCCGTCGTGGTCGCCCTGGCCGACGGCGGTGACACCGGGGATCGTGTCGAGCCACCGCTGGGCCTGGTCCAGGGCCGCGGTCACGGTGTCGTCTTCACGGTTGGGATTGGTCATGACCGGTGATCCTTCGACAGTGCTCAGTGCTCGCTGACCCGGATGCCCAGCAGGGACTGGACCAGCAGGATCGGGTTGATCACCGTCACCGTCGGTGACCCGGCGAACAGCAGCCCGACCGCTTTCTGGTCCAGGTCGGCGACCAGGCTGCCCGAGTCGCCCGGAGCCGACATGGCGGTGGTGAGGATCTGGCGGCCGAAGCGGGCGATCTTGCCCTGCCCGTAGTTGACGTCCACGGTGGCGTTGATGTTGACGACCGCGCCGGTGGTGAAGTTCGTCGTGCGCCCGCACTTCTCCACCACCATGCCCACCTGCGGGGAACCGAGCACCCCACGCAAATGCCCGGTCCAGAAGATCCGCCGGTCGAGGTCGGCGAACTTGCCCTCGGCGATCGCGGCGTCCACATAGTTGATCGGCGTCGGTTGGCCCTGCACCTGGAAACGGATCGGGACGAACCGCGACAGGCGGGCGATCACATCCGTCGGGTAGGTGCCGCCGTCGTAGGCGCCGGGTTGCAGGATCGGGTCACCGATCTGAGCCTGATTGCTGTTGGCCAAAACGTGGTTGTTCGACAGCAGGTAGTAGCGCTGCGGGATCCCGGGGAACGGGGCCGCGTCGTAGCAACAGGTGCCCAGGGTGCCGGCGGTGACGTTGACGTGGCCGACGCTGACCCCGCCGTAGGCCGGGCGCACTCGCGCCGCGAGGGTGAACGGGCCGACGTTCTCCCGCGCCGCCAGCGCCGCGTCATCGGCCAACAACGCCGGGGCACCGTTGGCCAGCGGGGTGCGCGGCTCCTCCAGGGTGCGGGTGAACGCGTCCCCGGCCTGGATGATGCCGACCTCCTGCACATCCACCGGGGTGCCCGCGATCGTCTTGGGCACCATGTCCGAGCTCGACAGCATCTCCTTCGGGATCTTGGAGTCGACCAGGGCGATCAACGCCCGCTTCCCTGTGTCCTGTCCCTCGGTGTACTTGTGACCCAAGGCGACCCCGACGACCCCGTTACGGGCCAGCAGCGCCTCTTCCTCCTTGGCTTGAATGTCGGCGAGCGGGGCGAATTCCTTGGGAATGATCTGTTCGGCGAGCACCACAAACCTCCATGATTCGCACGTGAACTGGGTCGGAACGGCCCAACGTC
Source organism: Actinokineospora sp. (assembly GCF_050699995.1). Classification (GTDB taxonomy): domain Bacteria; phylum Actinomycetota; class Actinomycetes; order Mycobacteriales; family Pseudonocardiaceae; genus Actinokineospora. Next base: position 7,107 of record NZ_JBOHGC010000001.1, read on the forward strand.
CCAGCCTGCCCCCGGTATCGAAAACCTGCCATCTCAAAGGCTCGGAGTACCCACCTGGGGCACCGGTCAGTCCACCGTTGGGTGCAACCGCCTGTCCGATCACGCTGCGCGGATCACCGCACCCACGGGACCGGTGCCGCACCGGACATGCTCACCTCGAACGCAGACGACATTCCCGATCCCAGTGACCCCAGGGGCAACCACTTCCCACACGGTGACCAGCAGAGACTGATCGGTTCTCACCCCCCGCGGACGGAGACGGACCACCGCGGGCCGGTATCCTGATCGGCATGGCTCAGCCGAACGACCTTGAAGCCCGCGTGACCGCGCTGGAAACCCTGGTCGCGGACCTGGTCGGCAAGGTGCGCAGCAGCGAGCAGGATGCCGCGGCCGCCCGCGTCCTGGCCGGTGGGGCCGACCGCGACGTCACCGAGTTCCGCACGGAGATCCGAGAGTTCCGTGAGCAGAACACCCGGGTCCTCAACGCGATGCGCGAGGATATGACCGATCTTCGTACCCAGGTTGGCGACGGTTTCGCCGAGATGCGCGGCAAATTCGACGCCACCGCCGCAGGACAGCAGCAGATCGTCGGCCTACTGAACACCTTGCTCGACCAGGGCGACAAACCAACCGACTAGCCGCTATAGCCGCGCTGGTTCGTCGCCATGGGTTGCCGAACCCGTCACCGCCGAGCCGCGACATCGTCTGCAAAGCCGCAACGGCCTCGAAACAGCCGCGCCCGGCACGGACGCACCGGCGGACGGCCCCACATGGTTGATGACGGACAAGCGGCGCGCGATCCTGGCCCGCCGCGCCGAAAACCAGTCACTGCGCGAGATTGCCCGCGCGGCGTAAGCGCCGAGGCCCCTGATGTCAACGTACGGGCCGATGTCTGGCCGGCGAGTGAACCCTCAGGTGGTGGGGAATCACCTGATCTCCGCGGACGCCCGGCGGGAGTGAGGTTCGCGGGCAACCGCCCGCTGGGCCGCGATGGCCGGTGGATCACAACGGCGGGGTGCAACGTGGGGCGCACCCTCACCCGCGCGGAGCAGTTCAGGCGTGCCCCGGCTGACTAGGGTGTCACTGGGTGGTTCTCTGCTGGCGGCGCGGTAGTTGGCCGTCGAGGAGGCGGGTCATGGATATCTACCAGGGTGAGCACGCCGAACTCGGCTTGCGCCGTTACGTCGAAGCCATCGCCCGCGGGCTGGGTGTGGAGGCCGCGGCGAGCGTGTGCGAGATGAGCCCACCGGCCAACGCCTACATCGCCTTGACCGACCGGGTGCCCGGCTTCCCCGCCCGGGACTTCGCACTGACCTGGGATGAGATACACGGCTGGGCCGCGACGGTCGAGACCGGTTCCGGCGAGGATCTCATCGCGCTGGCCTACCTGCTCGGCGATGTGCTCCCCGCGCCGGCCGACGTCGTCGAGTTCGCCCGCGACATCCTCGGCGGGCGCTACCCGCGCCATCCCGCCGCGACATCCCCCTACCTCCGACGTCCGCGGGCCGCCCGAGCACGCCTGCTTCACCGGTTGGCGCTCTACACAGAACCCACGGTGAGGTCGGAGAACCTGCCCGCTGCTGCGATGACATCGCGCCCTGATGCCCCCGCATCAGGGCGCGAAGACACGCCGCGGATCCCGTCGCCGCTGGCGTGAGGCGAGAACCCCCGCTCGCGCTTCTCGCCAGGAACAGCCGTCCGCCGGCTACTACGTCCCCGCGGTTGTGCAGCGCGATGACGCTCGCCGGGGGCTGGCTCAGGGCGGCACGAAGCTGCGCGATCAGCTCGTCCAATTCGGGGGTGGCGTCGGCGAACGGCACCCCAGCCTCGAGGTGCCCCCGGTCCCAGGCAGGCGGCTGGGGGCATGGGCCCGGCATGAAGACCAAACCCTGCCCGTCAGACCGCGGTCATCCCAGATCGCGGCGGGCGCGCAGATGGGCGAGCCGTTCGTGCAGCAGCGCGTCGAGTTCATCGAGGGTGCGTCGTTCGCGCAGCATCACCCAGGGGGTCCTGGCGACCCGTTCGTCGGTGACCATGTCCGCCGGTGGTGTCCCGGCCGGCAGGGTGGCTTTGATGCCGTGGTGTCGGCAGGTCCATGCCGGTGGGGGTTCGGCGTCGTGGGACAGCACCACCGGCAACCGGTGCCCGGTTGTTCCGGCCGGGCAGTGGTAGTCGACGGTGACCCGGTCGGCCAGTTCCCGGTGGCGGTCGGGCTCGCAGCTGCCACCGCCGCCGCCGATGCGGGTGGCGCGCAGACCGCCGGATGATCTGCCCATCAGTCGTGCTCGCCGTGGGTGTCGATGGTGGTGTCCGGTCCTGGGTAGACGAGGCCTTCGTGGCCGTCGGCGAAGCGCACCAGGAACGGGGCGGTGCCCTCGGGGCCGCGCACCTCGATGATCTCCCCGGCGCGTTCGGCCAACCCCACGGTCCGGGAATGGACCCGGATCCGGTCACCCACGCTCGCTCGCATCAGCGAATCCTCCTTTGTCCTCTGATCCCTCAGCGCCCCAGGGTTTGGGGGTTGCGGTGTTCGGATGAGCATGTCCTGTGCCGCCGTCGTCCACCACCCAGGACGGCCCTCGGGGTTGGCGTTGGTCGGGTGCGCAGGTTCGTGGTGTGGATCACGACGTGGCCGGTGACAGTGGCGGTCGAATGGCCCCCGACGTGGGCGGCCGCGCTGGGGAGGCTGTGTGCCTGGGGTGGATCTAGGCTTTGCGGGTGCGCGAACAGTTTCATGAGCGGCTCGACGGGTTGATCAGTCACCTGGCCGGGATGTGCGGTGCCGCGGTCGGGCAGTTGGTGGCGGCGACCGACGCCCTGTGGCGGGTCGACCTGACGATGGCCATGCAGGTGGTCATCGCCGACCGCGGGTTGGACGATGCGCGGGCCCGGTGCGAGCACGAGGCCCAAGTGCTGCTGGCGGTGCAGTCCTCGGTCGCTTAGGACCTGCGCGCGGTGCTCGCCGTGGTCTACGGCGCCGACCGGATCGAACGCATGGGTGATCTGGCCCGCCATGTCGCCGAGGCGGTGTGCCGGGCGCACCCACACCCGGCGGTCCCCACCGCGGTGATGCCGGTGTTCGAGGAACTCGGCCGGGCCACCGTCGGCATGGGCCGCCAGCTCACCATGATGCTCGCCGACGGCGGCGGCGTGTCCTTCGAACTCCTCCGAGACGCCGATGAGCATGTCGACCGGCTGCATGAGGGTCTGATGCGGCGCATCGAGGGCCCGAACTGGGAGCACGGGGTGTCCGCCGCGGTGCAGGCCGCCCTACTGGCCCGCTTCTACGAACGCTTCGGCGACCAGATCGTCTCCGTCGCCCGCCGACTGGACTTCGCCCGCACCGGCGAACTCGCGCCCTGACAGGGCAGGTCAGCCGTCGGTGCGGGCTGTGGCCCGGTGGGCCCTGGGATGCCCGTTCGGGCCCGAGCGGGTCGGGGTGGGAAGGTGTGCCACACCACTGCGCCGAACGGGTGACGAGTGCCGCTCCCGCGCTGGGACGGACGTGGGTTCACCGATCTCGACCAGTGGATCCACCACCGACACGGCCCCTGGGAGGACCTGATGCGAGAGCGCGGCTACATCGGACGCCATCGCCGCAACGACCCCGCCCCGGCACCAGACCGCGACACCAGGCGCGGACCCGACACGAACCCGACCAGCGATAACGGGCGAAAGCAGACCGACACGGGCACCGACGTGGATCCCGCCGTCACCGGCGACCTGTTCGACGCCAAGGCCCGGTCGCACACTCGGGACCACCCGATGAGGTGATCATCGCGGCGCGTCGCCCAGGCCGCTCCGCGCATGGTCCTTACGGTGAACACGTCGGCCCGCCCGCCCGACACCCCACAACGAACGGGCGCGCGGACCGCGCGACCCTCGGAGCCCTCCCACCCCCTCGCGCTCCGAGGGTCGCCCCGTTGGCCCGGACTCGGCGGATTCCGGGCTGAGGTCGTAACACTTCTCCCAGACCGCCTCACTTGCCCTGGTGCAGGCCGCCCGAGATCTCCGACCAGTTGCGGCCGCGGGACCGCACCGTGACTACCGCGTTGAGTTCCGCGGTATGGACAACTACCGACACCAACTCGGGCTTGGCGCTGGTGATCGAGGACGCCCAGCGCGGGGACCGCGACGCGATGACCCAGCTGATCGGGATCGTGCGGGAACGGGCACTGCGCTGGTGCCGGCGGCGAGTGACAGCCTGGGAGGAACGTTCGGCCACCGCCGAGGACATCGCACAGGAAGCCCGCCTGGCGGTGCTGATCATGCTGCCGCGGCGGCGGTGGGACGACGGATCGTTCTGGCCCATGGTCCACGCAGTGGTCCTGCGGCGATCCGAGTCCGCCGCCACCGCGGCCTGACCCGACTCCGCCGACACATCGCCGCCGCCCACGCCCACGACCAGCCCTGCCATCGGTGTGATGGCCGACGGCGAGGCGCTCGACGCGTTGCTCAACGCCTGGCGCGCGGACATCGACCACGGCCTGCAGGAGGCGGTGATGACCATCGACCACGTTCTCGCCACCGCAGCAGACACCGACGTCACCATGCAAGCCCTCGACGCCGCAGCCATCATCGGACCGTGCCCATGGGCGCTGACCGCCTGGTGTCAGCGGTCTCGCCGCTTGGTGTCAGCGCTGCGGGATCCCATGCTGTCGGCGTCGCCAGGGCGCGTGTCGGCGGGGATCTCGGTGACGTGCAGACCGTCGGCGGCGGTGAGGCCGATCATGGCCAGCAGCAGCGCGCAATCGGCTGCGTCGTGGGTCGCGGCCGCCACCGTGCGAGCGGCCCGTCGTCGTTGTTCGGGGCTGTTATCGCCGGTGGGGCCAAGGATGATCGGCAACTCGTAGCCGATCGTTCGCGTGGGGTCAGCTGCCATCCTCGCCGGGTCCGTCCTCGGCCTCGTCGCGGCCGCGTGGGTCAGGGGAGTAATGGTGTGGAGTGAACGGGCGGGCCGGCCCTGTCGGCGGCTCAGCCAGCCGCGGCGGCGGCCGACCGGGTCGGTATCCGGGCGGTGATGCCGTCCCACATAGCGGGTGTCGGCGCGGTTGCCGCGGTCGGTGCCGATGGCCTTGAGGTCGGCGCCCGCGCAGAACGTCCCGCCCTCGCCGTGCAGGATCGCCACGGCGGCGTCGGGGTCGCGGTCGAAGTCGCGGAACGCCTCGGCCAGCGCGCGGGCGGTGGGTCCGTCGACGGCGTTGCGGACGTGGGGCCGGTTGATGCTGATGATGGTGACCGGCCCGTCCTTGCGGACGAGGACGGGATTCGGGGTCATGCGAGTCCTTACTCGACAGGCCTGATCAGAGCGATCGGGCGATGAGTTCCTTCATGATCTCGTTGGTGCCGCCATAGATCCGCTGCGCGCGGGAGTCGGTGTACATGCGCGCGATCGGGTGTTCGAGCATGTAGCCGTAGCCGCCGAACAGCTGTAGGCAGCGGCACTGTGTCCCGCGGCGAGACCGCGTCGGCGTCGGCCGACCACGGTGGCAACGTCGAGGTTCCCATCGCCCATTCCCCTGTCCGTTTCGGTCGACTCGGTCGGGCGGAAGTGAAACAGTCTGATCGGACTGTTGTCAACGTCTGGGAGGATCCAGGGATGGCAGTGACGGAAGGCAGGCGCCGCAGCGACGCGGCCCGCAGTGAGCAGACCCGGGAGCGGATCATGCGCGCCGCAGTCGACTGCGTCATCGAGGACGGCTACGCCGCGGCGACCCTCGGCGCGATCCAGGCCCGGGCGGCGGTCTCCCGCGGCGCGCTGCTGCACCAGTACCCGAACAAGGCCCACCTGCTGGTCGACGCGGTCCGCCACCTTTCCGACCAGCAGATCGAGGAACTCGCCGACCTCCCCGCCGCCCCCGACGACGACTGGCTGACCGTCCTCTGGCGCAGCTTCACGACGCCGCTGTTCGGCGCCGTCCTAGAACTCTGGGTCGCCGCCCGCACCGACCCCGAACTCCGTGCGGCCCTGCTCACCCATCAGCGCGAACTCCACACCAATATCCGCGCGATAGTCCTGGCCCATTTCGGTGGCGAGCCGCCGGAGGACTTCGACACGGTCTTCGAGATGACGCTGACCTACTACCGGGGCCTCGCCCTGACCGACATCCTCAGCGCGCACCGCCACGACCAGCTCCTCGCGGGCTGGCACGCCATCGCCAACTCCACCCGGCCGCCCGTCAAACCCGTGTCGTAGGAGAAACGGGTCAGCTCGCGTGCCAGGTGAGGTTGGCGAGGTGGATCAGCTCGCTCTGGTAGGTGGCGTAGGCGGTGCGGAGCGTGTCGGCGGGCCAGTCGGCCGGTCGCATGGCCTCGGGTAGGACCGGGTCGGCGAGCAGGTGTCGGACGATCGCCGCGGCGGCGGTGATCCGCCGAGCTGGGTCGTCGGTGGTGGTGTGGAAGTGGTCGTGCAGGGCGCGGGCTCGGTCGGCCCAGGCGGGGAGGTTCCACAGGGCGTCGACGAGCGTGCCGGGTTCGCCTTCGAGGCGGCTGGTGAAGCGGGTGACGAGCGAGTCGAGTTCGGTCGGCCAGGCACGCCGCAGGTTGGCCGGGCGGGTCCAGACGCCTTCGCGGAGTTCGGCGAGCCGCAGGGCGCTGAGCGTCGCGCGCAGGTCGGCGCGGTCGGCGGCGGGTCGGCCGACCGCGGTCACGACCGCCATCTCCCAGTCGCCGTGCCAGGGGCGGGTGCTGGGGTGGATGGCTTCATCCTGGCGTCGTTGCCGTTCGATGAGCCGGTCGCTGAGCCGGTAGACGGTGCCGGTGCGGGTGAGGTCACCGGCGGCGGCCATGCGGGTGAGGGCGACGCGCAGGGTGGCCTCGGAGATGCCGAGCACGTCGGCGGCGAGCACGAGGTCGCGCGCGGGCAGTTCGGGTGGGTGCGCGCCGAGCAGCAGGCTCAGCACCACTGAGCGGGCGCTGAGCGGTCGCAGTCCGAGGTCGTCGACGGTCACGGCCACATTGTCACTCATTACATCCATTGTTCACCCGTCGAAAAGATGTAATAATGGAGGTATGACCACCACACTTCCCACGCCGAGCCAGTACGCCACGCACGAGGTCGACAACCAGCCGCCGCCGCACTCCCCGTACGACGCGTCCGCCGACGCGGCCCTGCTGGAAGGCCTGCGCAGGGAGGGCGCGCCGTGGGCGGAGGCCGACGTCCGCCGCCTGGGCGCGCTCGCCGGAAGCGAGGAAGTCCAACTGTGGGCCGAGCAGGCCGACGTCCACGAGCCGCGACTGCGCACCGTCGACCGGTACGGCAACCGGATCGACGAGGTCGAGTTCCACCCCAGCTGGCACAACCTGATGCGGGTCGCGGTGGCCGAGGGCGGCGCGGGCGCCGCGTGGGCCGACGAGCGGGCAGGCGCGCACGTCGCGCGCTTCGCCAGCGGCCTGGTGTGGGGACACACCGAAGCCGGGCACGGCTGCCCGATGGCGATGACCTACGCGGTCATCCCCGCCCTGCGCCACCAGCCGGACCTCGCCGCCGTGTACGAGCCCTTGCTGACCAGCCGGGTGTACGACCCGGGCCTGCGGGTGCCGACCACCAAGCGCGGGATCCTCGCCGGGATGGGCATGACCGAGAAGCAGGGCGGCTCGGACGTGCGCACGAACACCACCGTCGCGACACCGACGGCCGAGCCCGGCGTGTACACCCTGCGCGGGCACAAGTGGTTCACCTCGGCGCCGATGTGCGATGTCTTCCTGGTGCTGGCCCAGACACCAGGCGGGCTGTCCTGCTTCCTGGTGCCGCGGATCCTGCCCGACGGCACCCGCAACACCTTCCGGATCACCCGGCTGAAGGACAAGCTGGGCAACCGGTCCAACGCGTCCTCCGAACCGGAGTTCGACGGCACCGTCGCCTGGCTCGTCGGACCCGAGGGCCGCGGGGTGAAAACGATCATCGAGATGGTCAACTGCACGCGGCTGGACTGTGTCATGGGCTCCGCGGCGCTGATGCGCAAAGCGCTGGTCGAGGCCGGGCACCACGTCAAGCACCGCAGCGCGTTCGGGGCGAACCTGGTCGACCAGCCGTTGATGCGCAACGTGATCGCCGATCTCGCGATCGAGTCGGAGGCGGCGACCACCCTCGGGCTGCGGCTCGCGGGCGCGGCCGACCGGGCGATCCGGGGGGACAGCGGTGAGCAGGCGTTCCGGCGGATCGCCACCGCGGTGGGCAAGTACTGGGTGACCAAACGGACTCCCGCGTTCGCCGGTGAAGCGCTGGAATGCCTGGGCGGCAACGGTTACGTCGAGGAGTCCGGGATGCCGCGGCTCTACCGCGAGGCGCCGCTGAACTCGGTCTGGGAGGGATCGGGCAACGTCAACGCACTCGACGTGCTGCGCGCGCTGGCCAAGGAACCCGACACCGCCCAGGCGCTGATGACCGAACTGTCCGCCGCGCAGGGGGCCGACACGCGGCTCGACGCGGCGATCACCAGGCTGGGCGCCGATCTGGCCGGACTCGTCACCGACCCGCAGCGCGCTCAAAGCCAGGCACGCCGCGTGGTCGAACAGATGGCGCTGACCCTGCAGGGCACGCTGCTGGTCCAGCACGCCCCCGCCGCGGTGGCCGACGCGTTCTGCGCGACCCGGCTCGCGGGCGACTGGGGCAACGCCTACGGCACGCTGCCGCACGGCGTCGACATCACGGCGATCATCGACCGCGCTCTGCCGGCCGGGGCCTGACCTCATCCGCCGCCCCACGTTCGTGGGCGGCCCGGTTCGACAGGGAGTTTTCATGCCTGACTACGACAACCACGCCAGCACCCGCCCAGCCGCCTGGCGCGAGAACTGGACCGAGGGCGACGACTCTCCGTTCGCGGGACGGGAGACCGCCGACCGTGCCGACGAGTACCGCACGCTCACCTACGAGGTGGACGGCCGGGTCGCGCGGATCACTTTCAACCGACCGGAGCGCGGCAACGCGATCACCGCCGACACCCCGCGCGAACTGGCCGAGGTGGTGGAGCGCGCGGACCTCGACCCGCGCGTGCACGTCATGCTGCTCTCCGGGCGGGGCAAGGGTTTCTGCGGTGGCTACGACCTGTCGATCTTCGCCGAGAACGCGGGCGGACCGGACGGTGGGCCCGACCCGGCGACCGGCACGGCGATCGACCCGATGGCGCAGGCACGCAACCACAACCCGTTCGGGCGGTGGGACCCGATGCTGGACTACGCGATGATGAGCCGGTTCAACCGCGGCTTCGCCAGCCTGCTGCACGCGAACAAGCCCACCGTGGCCAAGCTGCACGGGTTCTGCGTGGCGGGCGGCACCGACATCGCCCTGTTCTGCGACCAGATCATCTGCGCCGACGACACCAAGATCGGCTACCCGCCCACCCGGGTCTGGGGTGTGCCCGCCGCCGGGATGTGGGCACACCGACTCGGCGACCAGCGCGCCAAGCGGCTCCTGCTCACCGGCGACTGCCTGTCCGGTCGCCAGGCCGCCGAGTGGGGACTGGCCGTCGAGTCCTGCCCACCCGATGAACTCGACCAGCGCGCGGAAGACCTCGTGGGCAAGATCGCGATGATGCCGGTGAACCAGCTGATGATGGTCAAACTCGCGCTCAACTCCGCGCTGTTGGCCCAGGGTGTGCAGAACTCCGCGACGATCAGCACCGTGTTCGACGGCGTGTCCCGGCACACCCGCGAGGGCTACGCCTTCCAGCTCCGGGCCGCGACCGCGGGCTTCCGCGAGGCCGTACGCGAACGCGACGAACCCTTCGGCGACCACAAACGCGCCCAGTTCGGCGGCCATGACGAGACCGCGAGTGATCGAACTGCTCGTTGAGGCCTCACAGCGGCACGGTGGTCGATCCGTATCTGCTCAACGCGATCCGGTTGGGCTCGCCGGTCTTGGCCATCAGGCTGGACACGTGTTTCTCCACGGTGCGCGGCGACAAGTGCAGCTGGTCGGCGATCTCGCGGTTGCCGAGCCGCTCGACCAGCAGCCGCAGGACCTCGTACTCGCGGACCGTGACGCGGGCCGTGCGCAGGGCCTGGGGGATCTCGTCGATCCCCTCGCGGCGGCGGCCGACGACGGCGCCGCCCTTGCGCAGCAGGGCGCGGCAGACGCCGGCGACAGCGGGGATCTCGGTGCGGTGGAAGTGTTCCTCGGCGGCGCGCAGCCAGTCCAGGGGAGTGCCCCAGCCCCCATCCAGTGCGGCGGGAGCGACCAGGCGCAGGCTGAGGTGGCGGGCCATCGTATACGGGGCGCCCACCGCCATCGCGTCGTCCACCGCGGCGGCGGCCTCCTCAGCCAGCCCCAATCGTCCCAATAGGACAGCGCGGGCGTACTCGGCGAACATCCGGTCCCAGCGCAGTCGGCTTGCCGGGTTCGCGGTGATGGTCTCGAACGCGGCGAGGTCCAGGTCGTCGGAGACACTGCGCAGCAACAGGTTCAGGCCATAGCGGCCCGCCAGGTGGAATGTCGTGGGGTTTTGGTCCTCGGCGTGCAGGGCCGCCGCGCACTCGGCGCGAGCCCGGTCCTGGTCCTCCTCCATCAGTGCGCAGAACGCGCCCGCCATGCCGTGGATGCGCGGCGCGTGCGGGGCGTGGTCGCCGCCCCAGCGGCCCAGTTCGACGAGGGCCGCGTCCATGTCGGCGCGGCGGCCGCGGTGGCCCGCGAGCACGGTGCGGTGCAGCAGCATGTACTGGGTGGTCTCCACCAGCTTGAGCCGGGTGGTCGCCGCCAGCACCTGGCTGGTCAGCCGGTCGGCCCCGGCGAAGTCGCCGCGCAGGATGAGCTGCATGGCGATGTTGACCTCGGCCTGGTACCGGGCGGTCACCGCGCCGATGCGCGAAGCCTGGTCCCGGGCCATCTCCAGCCGGTCGATGGCCCCGTCGCGCAGAGCGTCGTCGTGGCCGAGCCGGACCAGGGCGTGCACCTCCCAGATCGGCAGGTTGTGCTCGACGGCGATGGCCCGGCTGCGCTCCAGCAACGCCGTGGCCTCGGCCGGGTCGCGCTGGCGGGTGAGGGCGCCGAGCAGCTGCCACGCCTGGCAGGCCACGGCGGGCAGCTCCGCGGACTCGGCGACGATCGCGGCCCGCCGGGCCATCTCCTCGGCCTTGCCGAGTTGGCCGGGACCTGGCACATCGACTTCCAAGTGCGCCGCGACGACGTCGATCGGCGCGGTGTCGACGGCCGCCGCGTCGGGGCCGAGCAGCGTCCGGGCGGCCGCGACCAGCCGCAGCCCCGCGTCCGAGCGCCCGGCGTGCACCGCCACCCAGGCCAGCCGGGTGTGCAGCCGCGCCCGGCGGCGCGGGTCCAGGCCCGCGACCTCGTCGAGGATGTCGACCATGGCCAGCGCCCGGTCGATCTCGCCGACCTCGGCCAGCGCGTAGAGCATCGCTTCCATGGCGGCGGCGCGCTCCCCGGTATCGGGGGCGAGCAGTTCGCACGCCTTGGCCAGCAGCGCGACCGCGGACTGGGCGGCGCCCTGCCGCAGCGCCCGCTTGCCCGCCACCGCCCACAGCTTGCCCGCCTCCAGCGGCCTGCCCGCGTCGAGCTTCAGCGCGGCGGAGACCTGGCACCACTCGCCCGGCAGGCCCGGGTAGACCGCCTCGACCGCGTCGGCCACCCGACCGGCCAGCCGGGCGCGATCCGGTGCCGGCAGCAGGGTCAGCAGCGCGTCGACGATCAGGGCGTGCTGGAAGGCATACCAGTCGGGGACCTGGTCGTCGGGCGCCACCAGGTGCGCGGTGTTGTCGCCGTGCAGGTGGCTGAGCAGGTCGCGGTACGTGAGCCCGGTCACCGCCTGCAGCACCGCCAGCGGGAAGCGGCGGCCGAGCATCGCACTGGTCAGCAGGACCTCGCGGGCGGCGGGCTGCAGCGCCTCGACCCGGGCGGCCACGGTGCGCAGCAGCGTGGTGGGCGGGTTGGGCCGTTGCGACTCGGTGACCCGCCAGCCGTCCGGGGCGCGGACCAGCAGTTCGCTGTCGATCATCCCGTCGAGCATCTCCTCGACGCGGAAGGGGACGCCCGCGCTGCCCGCCCACAGCAGGTCCGTCACCGGGTCCGGCACCTCGTCGGCGGCGACGCCGAGCCGGGACGCGGCCAGCCGCCGCAGGTCCGGGCGGTCCAGCCTGCCCAGTTCCAGCATCGTCGCGGTGCCGCGGGCGTTGGCTTCCCGGGCGAGTCGGAGCGCTTTGCCCTGGTCGGCGCGGATGGTGCCCAGCAGCAGCGTCCGCTGGCCCGCCAGGTTGTCGATCAGGTAGTCGACGACGGCCAGGGTCTCCAGGTCGGCGTCCTGCAGGTCGTCGAGGATCATCAGGCAGCCGTGGGCGCCCGAGACGAGTGCGGTCAGCCGCAGCACGGCCTCGGCCAGGATGACCAGCGAACCGGTCTCCAGGTCGGCCGTCGTGGGACCCAGGTCGGGGATCAGGGCCGCCAGGATCGGCCGGTATGGGCCCAGCGCGTCGAAGTCGATGGGCTCGCCCGCGCGCAGCAGCGAGAGCAGTGCCTCGGTCAGGGACCGGTAGGGCACCATCGGACCGAGCGCGCTGCCGCGGCCGCGCAGCAGCCGCATGCCCGTGCCGAAGCCGAGATCCGCGGCGGCGGCAGCCAGCCGGGTCTTGCCGATGCCACTCTCGCCGACCAGGAACAGCGCGCCGCCTCGGCCGTCACCAGCCGCGGTCAGTGCTTCCTCGATCGCTCGGAGTTCATCGTTGCGACCTACGATGAGAGACGACCGATTCACGAACGGGGACAATAGCCGGGGCCAGTTTTGCGGTCTATCCGCCAAACGGCGAGCCGGATAGGCGTGATGGACCCGGACTGTCGCCGGATCCCTCACGCGTCTCCGTTCCAGAGGAATCCCCTGGGGTGCAACCAATCAAGTGATTGGTCTAGTTGAGCTCTTCCGGACAGCACGTGGTGCTCGTCGGCCAGATGCTCGACAGCGTCGCGGGGTCGTCGAACGCGCCCGCCAGGGCGCCTGCCGCCGTGGCGCCGGCGGTGATCACTAAGCCCGCCAACGCCGCGGCGCGGACGCCGAAGGTCACGGCGGGCAGCAGCCGGAGGTAGCTTTGCCGAGCTTCTTCGCCGAAGTTGCGGTCGCCCATGAGTTTTCTCCCTTTGATCAACTGTTGTTTTCCCGGTGGAACCCCGGCTGGAGCAGCAGGACCGAGGGGACCCGGTCCGGCAGGCCCAGCCGCAGCAGGCTGTATCCGATCCCCGCCATGCCACTGAGCAGGCCGGGGGTGCTCACCGCACCCGGCGTGCCGCACAGCGGGCCATGGCGGTCGAGCGCGTCGAGCAGGACGGCGGTGGTGACCGCGCCGAGCATGTAGAAAGCGCCGTGGGCGAAGTTCACCACGCCGAGAACGCCGAAGATGATGGCCAGGCCCAGGGC
>NZ_JBOHGC010000002.1:0-41617 GCF_050699995.1 Actinokineospora sp.
GCCCGTCATCGACGGGCCGCGCCTTTCAAATCAAACGACTACTGCGGGAAGACCACCACACGCCGGCGGGGGTCTTCGCCCTCGCTCTCGCTGTGGACGCCCTTCACCGACGCAACCGCGTCGTGGACGACCTTGCGCTCGAACGGCGTCATCGGCTGCAGCCGCACCCGCTCGCCGCTCTCCAGGACCTTCTGCGCCGTCGCGCGGCCGAGGTCGCGGAGTTCCTCGCGGCGGTCGGAGCGCCAGCCCGCAACGTCAAGCATCAGCCTGCTGCGCGTGCCCGTCTCCTGCTGCACCGCCAGTCGCGTCAGTTCCTGCAGCGACTCGAGCACCGTGCCGCGGGGACCCACCAGCTTCTCCAGGTCCTCACCGCCGTCGATGCTCACGACCGCGCGGCTGGCCTCGACGTCGAGGTCGATGTCGCCGTCGTAGTCGAGGATGTCGAGCAGCCGCTCCAGGTAGTCCCCGGCGATGTCGCCTTCCTGGACCAACAGCTCCTCTGTCGACCCACGCCCGCTGGTCTCGGTCGCACCCTCGGCCGGGGTTTCCCCGCCCTCAACCTCGACAACGGTCTTCTCGGACTCCTGCACCGTCTCCGGCACGGTTTCTCCTCTCCAGGTCCAGCAACGCCTCAGCGGTTCTTGCGACCTGACTTCTTGCTACGGGATCGGTCTGAGATCAGACCGGGAATCTCGGTGCCGTTATCGGCGGGCGGCTGCGGCGTGACGGCCGGCTTCTCCGTCGAAGCAGCGGGCTTCGGAGTGGTCGAGGCGGTGGAAGCTGCCGGGCCGGCGGGACGCTTCTTGGCCGCGGGCTTCTGGCCGGGCTTCGGAGCCAGCGCGTTGCGCTTCTCGATGACCGCGGCCTTCTTCTCCTCTTCCTCCGCGTCGATCTTGCGGTACACGAAGTGCTGCTGCGCCAGCGTCCACCCGTTGTTGCTCAGCCAGTACATGAGCAAACCGATCGGGAAGAAGAAGCCACCGATGAGCACGCCCAGCGGGAACATGTACAGCGTCAGCTTGTTCATCATCGCGGTCTGCGGGGTGGCCGACTCCGGGTTCTGCCGAGCCACCGAGTGCCGCGCGGTGAGGTGGGTCAGGATGCTCGCCGCGATCATCAGCGGGACGGCGACAGCGATGACCGCGCCACGGGAGACATCGAACCTCGCGAGCTCAGCAGCCGGCTCAGTGATCCAGTTACCCAGACGCGCACCGAAGAGGTCGGCCTTGAGGTAAGAGTCGACACCTCGACCGTCGAAGAAGTAGTTCTCCGTGGGGCTGTTGCCGAACGAGCGGAGCACGTGGAACAGACCGAGGAAGACCGGGATCTGCAGCAGCATCGGCAGACAGCCACCCAGCGGGTTGACGCCGTGCTGCTGCTGCAGCTTCTGCATCTCCTGCTGCATCTTCTGCTTGTCGTTCTTGTACTTCGTCTGCAGCTTCTTGATCTCGGGCGCGAACTCCTGCATCTTCCGCATGGAGCGCACCTGCTTGACCGTGGGCTTGTACATGATCGCCCGCAGTGTGAAGACCAGGAACACGATGCCCAACGCCCAGGAGACGGCGCTCGCCTCGCCGAACACGTGGCCGAAGACCCAGTGCCAACACCAGAGGATGAAGGACACCGGGTAGTAGATGAAATCGAGCACGGACTACTCCTCGGCAACATTCGGTTCGGCCGGGCTAGGGGACCCGGACTCGTTCTTCGGCTTTCGGGGCGGCACGGGGTCAAGGCCGCCTGGGTGCCACGGACCACACCGCAACAGTCTGCGTAACGCGAGCCACGAGCCGCGCACCGCACCGTGGACGGTCAACGCCTCGACGGCGTACGCGCTGCAGCTCGGATAGAAGCGGCATGCGGGCGGGAGCACCGGCGAAATCCACCGCCGGTAGACGTGCACGGGAACCAGCAGCACGCGCGCGACCGGGCCGGGACGATCGGCCGCGACTTCGCCGCGTACCGCCGTTGCCTGCTTCACCGGTCACCACCACTGTCATCCGCGATCAATCGCAGTTTGCGGATCGCGGCGTCGAAGTCCTGGCCTAGTTCGGCACTCGTCGCGCCTGCCGCCGGGGGGAGAGCCCTAACAACCAACGCGGTACCGGCCGGGAGAGTTCCGAGCCGGGCACCCGCGACGTGCCGGAGCCTGCGCGCGACGCGGTGGCGGACCACCGAGTTGCCCACAGCCTTACTCACGACAAAACCGACCCTCGGCGGCACGGTGTCCCGCTCCGCACAAGGGTCGGCTTCGGTAGTCGCTTGCATCCGCTCCGTCACGGCATGCACCACGAGACGGGGACGTCCAGCACGGCGACCTTTCCGGGTCACCCGTTGGAAGTCCGCGCTGCTGGTCAGCCGAGCGGCCGCGGGGAGCACGGCGGCCTGGAATCAGGCCGACAGCTCTTTGCGGCCCTGCCGACGACGGGACGCGATGATCGCGCGGCCCGCGCGGGTCCGCATACGCAGACGGAAGCCGTGGGTCTTGGCCCGACGACGGTTGTTCGGCTGGAAGGTGCGCTTGCTCACGGCTCGTTCTCCCGATACTTGCTGGCCAGGTGGTTCCGGCTGAGTTCTTGTCTCGCGCCCCCTGCCGGGCACGGCTGGACGAACTCGCGCGACAACCAGTGACGGGCACGCAGAACTCGCCCGCCGCAAGCGGGAGACCTTATGAGGGTACGCACTGGGTCGAGCCGGGCCAAACCCGGGGCCTGTCGTCGACGCGGGGCGACCGCTCGGCGACACGCCGATGTCGTCCACATTGTTGCCTGCGACCTCGTCTTGTGGCATCGGGCCCGCCTTGTTAGCGTGCGTTCCCTTGGCTGGACGGACGGGGAATGGGAGCCCTGCTGAGCCGTCGTCGCCGAGCCACTGAGTACCGTGAACCCCCCACCGGGGGTTTCCTCTGCGGTTCGCCGTACCTTCGTGCACAGTTGTGGACAACCCTGTGGATGCACGTTTGACGGCGCCCGCGGACGGGACCAGCCTTGGACCACAAGCCGACGAGGGGAGGGGAGCGGCACCGATGTCCGACAATCAGCTGAATCTGGCTGTGGTCTGGGAACAAGTAGTTCGAGAGCTGTCCGCGGGAACACTGTCCCCGTCGCAGCGCGCCTGGATGCGCATGACCCGGCCGATCGGACTTCTCGACGGGACCGCTCTGCTGTCGGCGCCCAGCGACTTCGCCAAGGAAGCCATCGAACGCGCGCTGCGCGAGCCGATCACCGAGGCCCTGTCCCGCCGCCTCGGCCGCGCCGTGTCGCTCGCCGTCAAGGTCGATGTCGCGCTCGCGCCGCCCAAGCCCGCACCCCCGGTGCAGCACCCGGGCCCGGTCGACCAGCTGCCCGACGGCCAGGACGCCCCGATGGCCGTAGCCGTCGAAGCTCCGCCCGCCTCGCAGTACGCGGGCGAGGCCGAGGACGACGGCGAAGAGGTCGACGAAGAGGGCGACGCGCTCGCCACGGTCCACGAGATCTGGCCGACCTTCACCGGCCAGCCCACGACCAGCGGTCAGCCCTTCACCGCTCCCGCGCAGCCGCAGACGTCGAAGACCCGGCTGAACGAGAAGTACACCTTCGACACCTTCGTCATCGGCGCGTCCAACCGCTTCGCGCACGCGGCCTCGGTCGCCGTCGCCGAGGCGCCCGCCCGCGCATACAACCCGCTCTTCATCTGGGGCGAGTCCGGTCTGGGCAAGACCCACCTGCTCCACGCGGTCGGCCACTACGCGCAGCGCCTGTTCCCCGGCATGCGCGTGCGCTACGTCTCGACCGAGGAATTCACCAACGACTTCATCAACTCGCTCCGCGACGACCGGAAAGTGGCGTTCCAGCGCCGCTACCGGGACATCGACGTGCTGCTGGTCGACGACATCCAGTTCCTTGAGGGCAAGGAAGGTACTCAGGAAGAGTTCTTCCACACCTTCAACACCCTGCACAACGCGAACAAGCAGATCGTGGTGTCGTCCGACCGTCCGCCCAAGCGCCTCGAGACGCTGGAGGACCGGCTGCGGACCAGGTTCGAGTGGGGCCTGATCACCGATATCCAGCCCCCGGAACTCGAGACCCGCATCGCCATCCTTCGGAAGAAGGCCGCGCAGGACCGGCTGGCCGCGCCCGCCGAGGTCCTGGAGTTCATCGCGGCCAGGGTCGAGGCGAACATCCGGGAACTCGAAGGCGCCCTCATCCGAGTGACGGCTTTCGCCTCGCTGAACCGCCAGCCGGTCGATGTCACCCTCGCCGAGATAGTCCTCCGCGACCTGATTCCAGACTCCCAGGCCCCGGAGATCACCGCGCCCACGATCATGGCCGTGACCGCGGAGTACTTCGGTGTCTCCATCGACGACCTGTGCGGCCCAGGCAAGACGAAAGCGCTTGCGCAAGCCCGCCAGATCTCCATGTATTTATGCCGGGAGCTCACGGACCTGTCGCTGCCGAAGATCGGCCAGACCTTCGGCGGCCGCGACCACACCACGGTCATGCACGCGGACAAGAAGATCCGCAAGGAGATGGCCGAGCGGCGGCGCATCTACGACCAGGTCCAGGAACTGACCTCCCGCATCAAACAGCGCGCACGCGCCTGACGCCGCTGAACGCCCGCCTGCACCCCGCGGGCGTGGCTGACAGCCGCGCCTGCTGCGGCGGGCACCGATACCTGTCCCTGTATCCCGGAGATAGGCGGGCGAGGCTATAGAACGCACCCAATGACAAGGCTGGCAACACCCGGCCCTTCGACGATCAACGATCGCGAAGGGCTTAAGTGCTTTGCCCAGACCACCCCAACACCGGCGCACGCCCAACAAGCCCGCGCGACAAGCAGGCACAAGCGAGCGACCAGCACACCTGAGTTCGACGCGCCCGAGCGGTCGGCACCCGTGATTTGGCATGCGCAACCACGGCAACGCCCAAGTTCGGGGTCCGATTTCATGCTGCCCGGAATCGACGCCGCACCACTCGGTACACCGGAGTCCGGCAACGGAGTTCGGCTACCCGAGCCCAGCAGACCCGACCGGTCGGCACCCGAACTTCGACACGCGTATCTCGGGATCGGGTTCAGCGGCCGGGTTCGGCGATCGAGCTCGGCGTTGGTCGGTCGCCGCTGAGTGATCGGGACGCCCTCATCGGTGCCACCGATTACGGCAGGTCGGTTATCGGCCTGGCTTGGTCGCGCGGGAGCTGGTGAGGTTCGCGGCGCTTTTCGGGGAGCCGTCGTCTGCTGAGGGATGACGTGTGATCCGGCCGAACGCGCACAGCTGTCGGCTGGCGCCGGAAACGGTTCGGCTGGCGTGCGAAGCATCCGCGCACGGCAGGAGGTGGGGTGGGTGGAGCAGTGGGGCACGCCGGCCACCGACGAAGGCGTGACGGCCATCCGTCGCAGAGTGCCGCGGTGGCTGGATCAGTCGGATCGTCGGCAGTCGTAGTGACGGCTCCAGTCAAGAAGGTGGACATGCGCCCGGAAGCACCCGAGCCGCCGACCGAGCCGCGGCGCGCGCCGGTACTCCCACCTTCCCGGCGCGCGCTCATCCACATCTTTATTGCCGCCGTGGACGCCCGCCCACACCCCCAGAAAACTTCGCCGGATCCGCCCGCCCGGCGACCCGTCACCCCGGCGGGCCGCGTCGCTCAGCACAGGCGGCGCCACCCGGTCAGACCTCCAAGTCCGCCCGTTCGCATCTTTTCTGGGGCGGTGGAGCGTCCGTCCCCACCCCCCAGAAACCTTGCGAGCGTCGAAATGACGTGGTCTGCGTCACCGATACGGGGGATTTGCCTGTGTACAACCCTGTGGATGGCGGAACGCCTGCCTGGGCACAACTCGACCGACATCTGGGGAGGGATCTGTGGACAACTTGGCCCCCCTGTGGACGGATCTGGGGACCCCCGAAACCATCCACCGACGGCCCGATCTGTCCACCGGTCCAACCCCAGGCTTGCCCACAGGCCGGCACGGCCCCGGACCTGCGTCAACGGGGGTTGTCCACACAATCCACAGCACCTATTACTACTGCTGTCTTTGTTCTCCCTAAAGGAAAAGAAAAAGCTAGAAACAGGGGTCGGCGAAATCTGGGGACAGCTCGCTCCACGGCCTCCCGCCGCCACACCGCCCCGGATGACGCGGACGCGGATCACGCTCTACGGTTGGGCCCTACAGCGTGGACAGCTCGACGGACCCGCCTCGCAGGATCGGTGAGGGGGACCGGTCGGGCCTGGAAAGGACTCCCATGAAGATCCGCGTCGAGCGCGACGGCCTGGCCGACGCCGTCGCTTGGGTCGCGCGCAGCCTCCCGTCCCGGCCTCCCGTTCCCGTCCTTGGCGGGGTTCTCCTTGATGCCGGTTCAGCTGACGGCTCCGAAGGACTCACCGTCTCCGGTTTCGACTACGAGGTGTCGGCCACGGTCGGCATCCCCGCGACAGTCGCTGACGGTGGGCGGACCCTCGTGTCCGGCAGGCTGCTCGCCGACATCACCAAATCCCTGCCCGCGCAGCCGGTCGAGATCTCGGTCGACGGTTCCCGGGTGGCGATCACTTGCGGCAACGCGAAGTTCAGCCTGCCGACCATGCCGGTCGAGGACTACCCGCAGCTGCCCGCGATGCCGCAGCACGCAGGCGAGCTCGCCGGTGAGGTATTCGGCCAGGCGGTCAGCCAGGTCGCGGTCGCGGCGGGCAAGGACGACACCCTCCCGATGCTCACCGGCGTCCGGGTCGAGATCGCGGGCGACAAGCTCACCCTCGTGGCGACCGACCGCTTCCGGCTCGCGATGCGCGAGTTCGAGTGGAAGCCGTCCGGCGATGTCGAGGACGCCGCGGTGCTCGTGCCCGCGCGCACCCTGGCCGAGGCGGCCAAGGCGCTCGGCAGTTCGGGGCGCACGGTCGAACTCGCGCTCGCGCCCGGCGACGGTCTGCTCGGTCTGTCCGGTTCCGGCCGCCGCGCGACGACCCGGCTGCTCGACGCCGAGTTCCCGCGGTACCGCCAGCTGCTCCCGTCCGAGCAGACGTCCGCGGCGATCATCTCCGTCGCCCCGCTCGTCGAGGCGATCAAGCGTGTGTCGCTTGTCGCCGAGCGCGGGACGCAGGTGCGGCTCGAGTTCTCCGACGGCGGTCTGCGTCTGTCCGCCGGTGGCGACGACGAAGGCAGCGCCGAGGAAGAGCTGCCCGTGGAGTTCACCGGCGACCCGGTGACGATCGCGTTCAACCCGGGCTACCTGCAGGACGGTCTGGCCGCGCTGCACTGCGACCGCGCCGAGCTGTCGTTCACCACCCCCAACCGCCCCGCGCTGATCAAGCCGGTCGGCGAGGACGGCGAGGTCACCCCCGGCTACCTCTACCTGCTGATGCCGGTCCGCCTCCCGGGCTGACCCGCGACCGAGGAGATTCCACACATGCAGCTCGGACTGGTCGGCCTGGGCAAGATGGGCTTCAACATGCGCGAGCGTCTTCGCGCATCGGGCCACGACGTCGTCGGGTACGACCGCAACCCCGAGGTCAGCGACACGGAGTCGCTCGCCGACCTCGCGGCGAAGCTCGACGCGCCGCGGGTCGTGTGGGTCATGGTTCCCGCGGGCGAACCGACCCGGCAGACGGTTGCCGAACTGGGTGACCTGCTCGGCGAGGGCGACCTGGTGATCGACGGCGGCAACTCGCGCTTCACCGACGACACCGTCAACGCCGACCTCCTCGCCAAATGCGGGATCGGCTACCTCGACTGCGGTGTGTCCGGCGGAATCTGGGGCAAGGACAACGGTTACGGCCTGATGGTCGGCGGCGCCGATGCCGACGTCGAGCGGGCGATGCCGATCTTCGACGCCCTGCGTCCGGAGGGCCCGCGCGAGGAAGGCTTCGCGCACGCGGGCGCCGTCGGCGCGGGCCACTTCGCGAAGATGGTTCACAACGGCATCGAGTACGGCCTGATGCAGGCCTACGCCGAGGGCTACGAGCTGCTGACCGCGGCGGAGGCCGTCACCGACGTGCCCGCGGTGCTCAAGGCGTGGACCCGCGGCACGGTCGTGCGGTCCTGGCTGCTGGATCTGCTGGTCAAGGCCCTGGACGAAGACCCGGGCCTGGCCGAGCTGACCGGCTACGTCGAGGACTCCGGCGAGGGCCGGTGGACCGTCGAGGAGGCGATCAACCACGCGGTTCCCGCGCCGGTGATCTCCGCTGCGCTGTTCGCCCGGTTCGCGTCGCGGCAGACCGACTCGCCCGCGATGAAGGCGGTCTCGGCGCTGCGGAACCAGTTTGGCGGGCACGCGGTGCACAAGGCCGGACCGACGTCCGGGGCAGGCGAAGTGAAGTAGTGCACGTCCGGCACTTACAGGTCGTCGACTTCCGCTCCTGGGAGCTAGCCGACCTGGAACTGGAGCCGGGACCAGCGGTGTTGGTCGGCGCGAACGGCGAGGGGAAGACGAACCTGGTCGAAGCGATCGGATATGTCGCGACCCTGTCCTCGCACCGGGTCGCGTCCGACGCGCCGTTGGTCCGGCACGGCGCTCAGCGCGCGATCATCCGCACGGCCGTCGTCAACGACGGCCGTGAGCTGACCGTGGAACTCGAGGTCACGCCCGGCAAGGCGAACCGGGCCCGGGTCAACCGCGGCCCGGTCCCGCGGACCCGGGATGTGCTGGGCATCCTGCGCACAGTGTTGTTCGCGCCCGAGGACCTGTCGCTCGTGCGCGGCGACCCTGGCGAGCGCCGCCGATTTCTGGACGACCTCTTGGTACTGCGCGCGCCGCGCTACGCCGGTGTCCGCGCGGACTACGACAAGGTCCTGCGCCAGCGGAACGCGCTGCTCAAGAGTGCTGCGACGAGCAGGCGCGCGCGCCGCGCCGATCCCGACGCGCTCTCCACGCTCGACGTCTGGGACGGGCACCTCGCGACCCACGGCGCCCATCTGCTCGCCGCCCGGCTCGACCTGGTCGCCGATATCGGGCCCCTGGTCTCGGCCGCGTACGCGGGGGTCGCTCCCGAATCGCGTCCCGCGAAGATCGAGTACCGCGCCGGAATCGCGAGCAGCCTCCCCGAGGGCTACGGAACACCCGAGGGCGAACGCGCGGATATCGAGGTGGTCGCCGACGCGCTCCTGGCCGAGCTTGTCGTGCGGCGTGAGGCGGAACTCGATCGCGGCGTCAGCCTGGTCGGACCGCACCGCGACGAGCTCGACCTGATCCTCGGCGAGGCGCCGGCGAAGGGGTACGCGAGCCACGGCGAGTCCTGGTCATTCGCGCTGGCCCTGCGGCTGGGGTCCTACGACCTGCTCCGGTCCGAGGGCAGTGAGCCGGTCCTGGTGCTCGACGATGTCTTCGCCGAGCTGGACCGCCGCCGCAGGCAGCGACTCGCCGAAGTCGCCGTAGGAGCCGAACAGGTCCTCGTGACCGCCGCGGTGGAGGAAGATGTGCCCAGCGAGCTGGCCGGGGCGCGGTATTCCGTGGCGGACGGGGAGGTACGACGTGTCTGACGATCTCTTCGGCGGCACCATTCGGCCTAACGACCCTCCACGATCGGTTACCCCAAGCAAGGTGCGTGGCACCACATCTGGGGATAAACCTGTGGATAGTGTGGATAACACCGTGACTAAGCGTCCGTCCGGCGTAGTAAAGCCCGCCACATCCGGGGATGAATTCACACTTCAGGGTGGTCGAGAAAACAATTCATCCACTGGTACTACGGAGGGTGAGAACGCTCCGCTCCGCGGATCCGATCTTGCCCGGGCCGCCCTCGACGCCGCCCGCAAGGCCGCCGACGTCAAACGCGCCGGCCAGCGCGGCCGCAATGTTCCACGTGGAACATCCACCGGCTCCCGCCGTCGACGCCGCTGGTCAGGGCCCGGCGCCGACGACCGCGACCCGCAGCCGCTGGGCAGGCTCGCCTCCCGGCTCGCGGTCGACCGCGGGTGGAACGAGCACCTGGCGGGCGGCCAGGTCTTCGGGAAGTGGGCGGCCCTGGTCGGCGCTGAAGTCGCCGAACACGCCAAGCCGGTCTCCCTCAAGGACGGCGAACTCACCGTCGCGGCCGAATCCACGGCTTGGGCCACTCAGCTTCGCCTGCTTCAACGCCAACTCCTCGGCCAGATCGCCGCGGGCGTCGGCAAGGGAGTCGTCAAGAAACTCAAAGTCCAAGGCCCGACCGCGCCCAGTTGGCGCTATGGACCAAGGCACGTTTCCGGCCGAGGTCCGCGAGACACCTACGGCTGAGTGTCGCGGGTCGAGATCTCCGGGATGGCGTCGGGACCCGTGCCCGATCTCATCGGCCGCCCTGTGACTCAACCAGGGGTGTCCTTGACCCGGTTCTGGACGACCGCACCAGTAGTATGTGACGAGGGGTGCGCAGGGCGAGGTCCGCGCACCGCCGTCGCAGTCGATCCGACGCACGAGGAGACACCGAGCACGTGGCAGCCAACAAGCAGGAAAACTCGTACGGCGCTGGCTCGATCTCCGTCCTCAAGGGGTTGGAGGCGGTCCGGCTCCGGCCCGGTATGTACATCGGTTCCACGGGTGAGCGCGGCCTGCACCACCTGATCTGGGAGGTCGTCGACAACTCGGTCGACGAGGCGATGGCGGGTCACGCGACCAAGGTCGAGGTCACCCTCCTGGCTGACGGCGGCGTGCGCGTCGTCGACGACGGCCGTGGCATCCCAGTCGGTGAGCACCCGGAGGAGAAGCGCTCCACCCTTGAGGTCGTCATGACCATGCTGCACGCGGGCGGCAAGTTCGACAGCGAGAGTTACGCGGTCTCCGGCGGTCTGCACGGTGTCGGCATCTCCGTGGTCAACGCCCTGTCCCGGGTGCTTGAGGCCGAGATCAAGACCGACGGCCACGTCTGGCGCCAGCGCTACGAGGACACCAAGCCGGTCACCCCGGTCCAGCAGGGTGAGCCGACCCGCGAGACCGGGACGTCGATCACCTTCTGGGCCGACCCCACGATTTTCGAGACCACCGAGTACAACGCGGAGACGGTCGCCCGCCGCCTGCAGGAGATGGCGTTCCTGAACAAGGGACTCACCATCGTTCTGCGCGATGAGCGCGTCTCCGACGAGGACTCCGAGGCCGACGCGAGCGGCCTCGCGGCCCGCGTCAAGGAGCGCACCTACTGCTACCCGGGTGGCCTCGAGGACTTCGTCAAGCACATCAACCACGCGCGCGAGGCCCTGCACAAGAAGGTCGTCGCGTTCGAGGCCAAGGGCAAGGGCATCGAGGTCGAGGTCGCGATGCAGTGGAACACCGGCTACAGCGAGTCGGTCTACACCTTCGCCAACACGATCAACACGCCCGAGGGCGGCACACACGAAGAGGGCTTCCGCGCCGCGCTGACCCGAGTGGTCAACGTCTACGCGCGCGACAAGAAGCTCCTCAAGGAGAAGGACGCGAACCTCAGCGGTGAGGACGTCCGCGAGGGCCTGGCCGCGATCGTGTCGATCAAGCTGGCCGAGCCGCAGTTCGAGGGCCAGACCAAGCAGAAGCTCGGCAACACCGAGGCCAAGACGTTCGTCCAGCAGACCTGCAACGAGTGGCTCGCCGACTGGTTCGAGCGCAACCCGGTCGAGGCGAAGACGATCGTCACGAAGTCGGTCGGCTCCGCGCAGGCCCGGATGGCGGCCCGCAAGGCCCGCGAACTGGTCCGCCGCAAGGGCGCCCTCGACATCGGCGGCCTGCCCGGCAAGCTCAAGGACTGTCGCTCCACCAATCCGGAGGAGTGCGAGCTCTACATCGTCGAGGGCGACTCCGCGGGCGGCTCGGCCAAGGAAGGCCGCGAGTCCCGCTTCCAGGCGATCCTGCCGATCCGCGGAAAGATCATCAACGTGGAGAAGGCCCGGATCGACCGGGTGCTCAAGAACACCGAGGTCCAGAGCCTGATCACGGCCCTGGGCACCGGCATCCAGGAAGACTTCGACGTCAGCAAGCTGCGCTACCACAAGGTCGTGCTGATGGCCGACGCCGACGTCGACGGCAAGCACATCACCACCCTGCTGCTGACCCTGCTGTTCCGCTTCATGCGCGGGCTGATCGAACACGGGCACGTCTACCTCTCCCAGCCCCCGCTTTACAAGATCAAGTGGCAGCGCGCCGAGCCGGAGTACGCCTACTCCGACCGCGAGCGGGACGGCGTGCTCGAAGCCGGTCTCGCGGCGGGCAAGAAGATCAACAAAGAAGACGGCATCCAGCGCTACAAGGGTCTTGGCGAGATGAACGCCAACGAGCTGTGGGAGACCACGATGGACCCGGCGCACCGACTGTTGCTCCAGGTCACCCTGGACGACGCCGCCACCGCGGACGAGTTGTTCAGCGTGCTGATGGGTGAGGACGTCGAGGCCCGCCGGTCCTTCATCACCCGCAACGCCAAGGACGTTCGATTCCTCGACGTGTGATCGGTCCCCACATGATCACCCGGATGGAAGCTATGAAAGGAACTTTGCGTCGTGACTGAAACCCTGCCGCCGACGGGGGACCGGGTCGAGCCGGTCGACATCCAGCAGGAGATGCAAAGCTCCTACATCGACTACGCGATGAGCGTGATCGTCAGCCGCGCGCTGCCCGATGTGCGCGACGGCCTCAAGCCTGTCCACCGCCGGGTGCTGTATTCGATGTTCGACACCGGTCTGCGCCCGGATCGCAGCTACGTCAAGTGTTCCCGCGTCGTCGGCGATGTGATGGGCAACTACCACCCGCACGGCGACTCATCGATCTACGACACCCTCGTGCGGCTCGCTCAGCCGTGGTCCATGCGGTACCCGCTGGTCGACGGCCAGGGCAACTTCGGTTCCCCGGGCAACGATCCAGCTGCCGCCATGAGGTACACCGAGGCCCGGCTCATGCCGCTGGCCATGGAGATGCTGCGCGACATCGGCGAGGACACCGTCGACTTCGTGCCGAACTACGACGGCAAGACCGAAGAGCCGGTCGTCGTCCCGTCGCGCATCCCGAACCTGCTTGTCAACGGCGGCAGCGGAATCGCCGTCGGTATGGCGACGAACATCCCGCCGCACAACCTGCGGGAAGTCGCCGACGGTGTGTTCTGGGCGCTGGAGAATCCCGACGCCGACGACGACGAGCTGCTCGCGGCGCTGCTCGCCCGGATCAAGGGCCCCGACTTCCCGACCAAGGGTCTTATCCTTGGCACGCAAGGGATCCAGGACGCCTACCGGACCGGCCGCGGCTCGGTGCGGATGCGCTCGGTCGTCGAGGTCGAGGAAGACGCCAAGGGCCGCACGATCCTGGTCGTCACGGAGCTGCCCTACCAGGTCAACCCGGACAACCTGATCGAGAACATGGCGCAGCTCGTGCGCGACGGGAAGCTCACCGGCATCTCCGAGATCGCCGACGAGTCGAACAACCGCGGCGGCATGCGCATCGTCATCGGCCTCAAGCGCGACGCCGTGGCGAAGGTCGTGCTGAACAACCTCTACAAGCACACGCAGCTGCAGCACAACTTCGGTGTCAACATGCTGGCCCTGGTCGACGGCGTACCGCGCACGCTGCGCCTCGACCAGATCATCCGGCACTACGTGAAGCACCAGGTCGAGGTCATCGTCCGGCGCACCCGCTACCGGCTGCGCAAGGCCGAGGAGCGCGCCCACATCCTGCGCGGCTACGCCAAGGCCCTCGACATGCTCGACGAGGTCATCGCCCTCATCCGGCGCTCCCCGTCGGCCGACGAGGCCAAGACCGGCCTGATGTCGCTGCTCGACGTCGACGAGATCCAGGCCGGCGCGATCCTCGAACTGCAGCTGCGCAGGCTCGCCGCCCTCGAACGGCAGCGGATCATCGACGAGCTCGGCGAGATCGAGCGCTACATCGCCGAACTGCAGGCCATCCTCGAGAGCCCGGTCAAGCAGCGCGAGATCATCCGCGACGAACTCAAGGAGATCGTCGACAAGCACGGCGACGAGCGGCGCACCCGCATCCTGCCGTTCGACGGCGAGGTGTCGATCGAGGACCTGATCGCCGTCGAGGACGTCGTCGTCACGATCACCCGCACCGGTTACGCGAAGCGCACCAAGACCGATCTGTACCGCGCGCAGAAACGCGGCGGCAAGGGCGTGCAGGGCGCGGCGCTCAAACAGGACGACATCGTGGAGCACTTCTTCGTGTGCTCCACCCACGACTGGATCCTGTTCTTCACGAACAAGGGCCGCGTCTACCGCGCGAAGGCCTACGAGCTGCCGGAGGCCAACCGCGCCGCCCGCGGCCAGCACGTCGCGAACCTGCTCGCCTTCCAGCCCGACGAGCAGATCGCCCAGGTCATCGAGATCAAGGACTACGAGGTCTCGCCGTACCTGGTCCTCGCCACCCGTGACGGTTTGGTCAAGAAGTCGAAGCTTTCCGACTTCGACAGCAACCGCGCGGGGGGTCTGATCGGTATCAACCTCCGTGAGGACGACGAACTCGTCGGCGCGGTCCTGTGCTCCGCAGAAGACGACCTGCTCCTGGTGTCCGCGGGTGGCCAGTCCATCCGCTTCCACGCCAGCGACGACGCCCTGCGCCCCATGGGCCGTGCCACATCGGGCGTGCTCGGGATGCGCTTCAACGCCGGGGACGAGCTGTTGACCCTCGGCGTGGTGAAGGAGGGCACCTTCGTTTTGGTGGCCACCGACGGTGGGTATGCCAAGCGCACGCCCATCGAGGACTACTCGGTGCAGGGGCGCGGCGGCAAGGGCGTGCTCACGGTCCAGTACGACTCGCGTCGTGGCAGGCTGGTCGGAGCGGTGATCGTCGACATCGACGACGAACTGTTCGCGATCACCTCGTCGGGCGGGGTCATCCGGACCACGGCCGCCGAGGTCCGCAAGGCAGGCAGGCAGACAAAGGGCGTCCGTTTGATGAACCTGGGTGAAGGGACCACCCTGGTAGCCATCGCACGGAGCGCGGAAGGCGTCGCCGAGACCGACGGCGACGAAGAAGCGCCTGAGGCGCCGACCGAGTAATGCGAACGCGCAGACCTAGGGGATTCCGCTCGTGACACCACCCGACAAGCCGGACACCAACGCACCGGAGCAGGCCGCGCAGGAGCGAGCCTCCGTGGCGACCAGCAAGGTTGAGCCGGTGGCCGAGCCCGCCCCGGCGGAACCCGCCGCCCCGGCGCCGGAGACCACCTCGGTCAACCCGCCGCCGTGGCAGCGGGTCACCGCCGACGAGGCCTACGGCGACACGGGCGACACCACGGACACCCTGTCGACCGACGGCGACACCACCCAGGCGCTGCCGGTCAACGGGATCGCCGAAGCGGCCTACCAGCCGCACACCGCCGCCCCGGTGAACGAGCGTCCCGTCGTGACCGGCACCGCCGCGTCACGGCTGTTCGGCGGCCACCCGGAGCCCGAGGCCCCGCACCGCACCGCGGTCCACCTCGACCCCGGCGTCCGCACCACCCCGCCCCCCAGCGCCCTGCGCAGGCCAGGGCGGGGCCCGCGGCGGGCCAACCTGCAGATCAAGCGTTTCGACCCGTGGTCGGTGCTGAAGCTGTCCCTGGTCCTCGGCGTCGCCCTGTTCTTCGTCTGGCTGGTCGCCGTCGGCGCCCTCTACGCCGTCCTCGACGGCATGGGCGTCTGGGACAAGCTCAACGGCATCTCCAGCGAACTCCTCAACACGGGCACCGACGGCGGCAGCACCGGCGACCTCATCAGCGCGGGCCGCGTCTTCGGCGTCGCGGCGATCATCGGCGCGATCAACATCGTGTTGTTCAGCGCCCTGGCCACCGTCGGAGCCTTCATCTACAACGTGTCCGCCGACCTCGCGGGCGGCCTCGAAGTGACCCTCGCCGAACGCGAGTAAGCGGAAGGGGATACCGATTTGGGACCGCGAACCCCTCTGCGGTAACCTTCTCGCGTTCCCAGGGGCCTATAGCTCAGGCGGTTAGAGCACTTCGCTGATAACGAAGGGGTCGGAGGTTCAAGTCCTCCTAGGCCCACCAGAGCAAACAGGGCCGGTACGCGAGTCGCGTGCCGGCCCTGAGTTTTAGCCGGGTGCGCGAACCGCGACATTGGTCAGCACAGGGTGGGGTTGGCGCAGTGTGCGACCTTTCCGCCGACGACGGTTGTGAGCACCTGGATGTGTGGCAACGCGTCCACGGCGACGGTGGTCGGGTTGTTCGACAGGATCACGAGATCGGCGTGCTTGCCGGGGGTCAGGCTGCCCTTCACGTGCTCCTCGAAGGTGCCGTGTGCGGCGTTGATCGTGAACAGGCGCAGTGCCTGATCGACCGTGATGCGCTGCGCCAGCTGCCAGTCCTCGGGCGGCCTGCCGAGGTAGCTCTGTCGGGTCACCGCCTGGTGGACCGCATCGAGGGGTGATCCGTGGGGCAGATCGGCGCCTCGGTCACCCAGACCCAGCACCGGCCACGGCATGTCGCTGCTGCCGATGGTGTGAACGTCGCTCTCCACCAGTCGCGCCAGCGGGTCATCCACCGGGTCTGGCCACGGGCCACCAACTCCGGGAAGCCTGCCTCCACCGCCAGATCGCCGGGGAGTCCAGGCTGGATGGACGCGATCAAACCCAGGTCGCCCATCGTGGTGAGCTGGTCGTCGCGGATCTGGATGGCGTGCTCGACGCGGTGGCGTGCGTCCGGGTTGGGGTGGGCGGCCTGGGCCCGTGCCACCGCCGTCAGGAACTGGTCGAGGGCCTCGGCGCTGACCGTGTGCGCCGCCACCTGCCAGCCGCTGCGGTGCGCGATCTCCACATACGCGTCCAGGTCGGGCTGGTCCCAGTGGAACGTGGTGCCCCAGTCGTGGTCGAGGAACAGCTTGATGCCCGCCAACCGCAGCTGCGGGCTGAACGTGTGGCGCGGCTGGTACGCGAGGTACCAGGTGTCGAACTTGTCTTCCTCGAAGTTCATCGGCGCGTAGGCGTTGACACGCAACCGGAGTTCTCCGGCAGCGTCGAGCACGCGCAGCGTCTCCAACCACCCCTGGCTGACGAACAACTCGTTGATGCTGGTCCACCCCCGGCGCACGGCGCCGTCGATCGCCGAATACGGGGTGAGGCCCACCATGAGCCCGTCGCCAATCCCATGCGCGTGCGAGTCGATGAAACCCGGCAACACGGTCCGACCACCGAGATCCACCACACGCGTCGAGTCTTTCCGCAGCGCCAGGACACTGCCATCGTCACCGACCGCCAGGATTCGCCCCTCGCGGATCGCGATCGCCTCGGCCCGGGGCTGCGCCGCCTCCATGGTGAGCAGCACCGCGTTGTGGTAGATCACCTCAGGCGGCGCGGGCCTCGCCTCGGGAACCGGCACCAGCAGCAGCGCCGCACACGCCACCAGCGCGACACCATGACGCCACGACACCCGCATGCACCATCATCCCATCTGACGCCTGGCACCGTGACGAACGGGTGATCGAGAGCTGTCGGGGTCTTGGGTAGTGGAAGGGCGGGTTGTGGCAGACTGGGCTAGGTCACGTCGGGTGTGGCGTGGAACTGACTTGAAGTGCCAAAGGAGGCATTCGAAGTGAAGAAGCTTCTCGCGCTCGCCGCTATTGCTGGTGGCGTCCTCCTGGTGGTGCGCCGCAAAAGCTCGGCGAAGGCAGAAGCCGACCTGTGGCGTGAGGCGACCGCGCCCGCGGCCAACAACGGCGTGAAGAAGGCCTGACCCAGCACGGCGCGGCCCGCGGGCCGCGCTGAACGGGGACGTAGCTCAATTGGCAGAGCACTGCCTTTGCAAGGCAGGGGTTAGGGGTTCGATTCCCCTCGTCTCCACCGATCTGACCAGCAATAATGCTTCAGGAACGCCCGCTCGGATGTTCAATGGGCATCACAGTAGGCTCGATCGAGCGGCGCGGTGACGCCCAGCGGGTGAAGGTGTCCGCAGGTCTGGACCCGCTCACCGGTCGCCCCTTGTACCTGGCCGAGTCGACGACCGGCGAAGCCCAGCCCATCCTGAACCGGTTCCGAATCCTGGTCGACAGGCTGCCCGACGAGGTCTCCAGGCAAGGCGTCCAAGATCAGGCCGTGGAAGGACTGGTGCGCTAATGTCCGCTCACGCACACTTGTTTTGGTGGCCAGGTAGGGCAGAGTTCGGTGGGGGAGGTGGCGTCCATGATCGATAGGTTTTTGGACCCGGTCATGACGCCCAAGGACGTCGCACGGCACCTGGTCATCCCCGAGTCGACTGTCTATTACTGGTTGGCCGAGGAAGCTGCCGGTGAGCCGCTGGTGCACAAGGTCGAGCCCGAAAAGCGAGGCTGGCCCTCGGTGCCCTTCGCGGCCGTGGTCGAGGCGTACGTCCTGCGGACGTACCGTGGTCTCGGCTTCACGAAGTCGAAGATTCGCGAAGCCGCTGCGCAGACCAGGAAAGACTTCGACACCCCCTACGCTCTTGCGTCGAGGCGCATAGCCACCGACGGGATCGACATCTTCATCCACTACGCCGACGACGACATCGCCCGCGTCGGTGATGGGCAACGCCCAGTCCGCGACATCATTACCGGCCACCTGCGCTTCATCGATTGGGATCCCAGCGACAACTTCGCCAGCACTCTGCGGCTGCAGCAGTACCCCGATGTGGCGCCCGTCATCATCGACCCGCGGTTCGGTTGGGGCACCCCAGTTGTGCAGTCGACCAAGGTCCCTGTCGACGCGGTCGTCGATCTCTGGCTCGCTGGGGAGCCGCTGGAGGCAGTCGCCTACGAGTACGACATGACTCGGGAACAGGTCGAGGCCATCTGCCGGACCGCCCGTGCCGCCTGAGTTCTTCCTCGATCGAGGACTTGGGCGCGGCGTCGCCGAGCAGCTCACCCAGCGCGGCTGGATCGTGCACGGGGCGACCGACCACTTCCCGAATGACGCACAATGTGTCGAAGACGCGGACTGGCAGTTCTGTTCTATCTCGACAACCAACGCCTTGTGATCGACGAGATGGTGCGCCGATTCCATCAAGCACAGAGCGCCATCTATCGCGCGGTCAGTCGAGGCGGACCCAGGTCTATGCGGTCGGCCAGTCTGGTTTGCGACTAACCTGGCCGGGGCCGCCAACGCGAGCACGGCGGTCGTGATCCCCGTAGGTCGGTGGTCCGGGTGGGACGCGCGTAGCCGCACGGGTTCGGTGCTCGGGATGTCCATTATGGACAGAACCCTCAGATCAAAGAGCATCCCACCGGGAACATGAGCAACTGCACGCCCAGCGCCGCTGCATCCGGGCGTGATCACGGAATCTGTGCCCAGAGCCAAGATTCAGCTGCCGTTGACACCGGTGACGCTAGTACGCCAGCCTGTGCCGCTCCACCAGCGGCATTGTGGCGTCGAAGTCGAGGTCGCAGCCGTAGCGGCCTGCCAGTTCGGCGAGGTCCGGGGTCATGCCGCCCACGCGCGGGCCGAGCTCGCGGAAGAGGTCATCCAGGCCGGCGGGTGTGATGATCCCCAAGACCCTGGCCGGTTCGTCGCCGGTGTTCAGAAGGTGTGCCACTGTCCGCGCGGTTTGAAGATCAGGTCACCCGGGCGTCCGACGACCTCCCGCTCTCCCAGGAGCACGCCGACTTCGCCTGCCAGCACATAGCTGTACTCGTCCTCGCGGCTGCGGCGGTGTACGGGCGCAGCCGGCGCTCGCGGCGTCAGGCCGTGCTCGACCAGTGCCAGACGGCCGTCACTCTCACCACCGTTGATCATGAAACGGTCGGTGGTCGCGGCCTGGTCGCCGAGGATCTCACCCTCGCCCGGGCCGAGTATCTGGCTGGTGGCGGTGAGCCTGCTGTAAGTCGTCATGGCTGACTCCTTCGTCGGGGGGGTCTCCGCCACCGACGCTAGGAGCGACCGGATGTGGCCCATCCCAGATTTGTTGTATTTGTTCGGCCTGACCAGGACTTACGCTAGGTCCCACGGGCGCCGACCCCCTGAGCCGGGCGCAGGCCGAGAGCGTGCGACTCGCGGGCAGGCGCTGGACGTCGTGTCGTTCTGGCGTGCCGTGACGGCCGTGCTCGGTGGCGCCGTGCGCACTACCTGGCGCCCTGCTTCTTCACCCTGGACCCGGCGTCGCTGCTGATCACCAGCCAGGAGGATCGGTTAGCCCGAATCGGAGATCGCCACCGAGCGGAACGACTGCTACCCGCCGCACGAGATTCGGCTCGAGCCCTCGCCCGTGGGAAGTGTTTCCCCTTGACCGCAGACCGCGCCTTGCGTCATGTTCCACGTGGAACATGGCGGATCACTGCGCCATTCGGCGGTCTGGTTGACTTGCGGGGCCATGAGACGAGTTGTGATCTTCGCCGCGTCCCTGTTCGCTCTCAGCGCGTGCACCGTGAAGCCGGTGACGTCGACTGTGCCGGACTCGACGGTCGAGGTGCCCGCGAGCACCCCCGTCGCGCCCGCATCCGCCCAAGCCCCTGCCGCGCCGGAGCCCGTGGCTGATGGGCCGTGCCCATACCTTGAGTCCGCCGCGGTCGCCGACGCCAACGGGCAGCGGGTGACCAAGGTGCGGATCTCCGCGGACAAGCCGCACCCGGCGTGCTTCTTCTACCGGCCTGACGGGACCGTCCAGCTCACTGTGCGGATCTACGTCGGTGAACCCGCGGTCGCCACGGCGATCGTCGACGAGGCCGCACCGCGGGCTACGTCTGATCCGGCCCGGTCACCCCAAGGGTGGAAAGGTGGCTCCCTTTCGGGTGAGAAGGGCGCCGTGTACGCCGTGGCCAAGGACAAGGTCGCCGTCGTGGTCACTTCGAACCAGGCGCAGACCATCAAGGCCCGGCGGATCGTCGAGGCCGTCGTCACCGAACTGGGGCTCTGACGCGAGGGAAGGTGGCCCCGCGCGGGGCCACCTTCCATGTGCGCGCCTAGTTCTTGTCGGACGTGATCGGCTCGACCGGGCTGGCCTGGCCGTTGCGCTCGGCTGATTCCGGCCTGGGGGCAGGCTTCGGCTTCGGCGCGGGAACGGGCTCCGGCTTGGGCGTCTGCGCCGCCGGGGCCTGCTCCGAGCGGCCACGCATGATCACC
This sequence comes from Actinokineospora sp., assembly GCF_050699995.1. GTDB lineage: Bacteria > Actinomycetota > Actinomycetes > Mycobacteriales > Pseudonocardiaceae > Actinokineospora. Next base: position 20,906 of record NZ_JBOHGC010000002.1, read on the forward strand.
GCGGCCACACCGCCCGCCGCGGCGAGCAGCAGGAACAGCGGCCACTTGCGGCGCTTGTTGCCGGGGTCCTTCGCGGCCTTCTTGGCCGCCGACTTGGCTGCCTTGATCTGGTCGCGAAGCTCGCTCTTGTAGGCCTTGACCTGCGGCTTCAGGTCCTTCTTCAACTGCTTGACCGGCACGGACACCTGCTCCGGAATCTCGAGGGACTGGCTGGCCCGCTTCGCGGCCTTCGCCAGTTGCTTGCGGGCGCGCCGGGTCTGCGCGGCCATCTCGTCCCGAGCGACGTGCGCGGTCTCGGCGATCACTTCGGCCATCTGCTTCGGCGCGACACCCTTCGCGGCCAGCTTCTGCTCGGCGGTCTGAGCCGCCTCACCGGCGCGAGCGGCACCTTGGCGCGCCGCGCGCCAGCCGGTACCGACGGCCTTGCCCACCGTCTCTCCGGCCCGGGTCATGGCTTCACCTCGTTCATTGTGGGACTGATTCAGACCATCAATCCTGCCCCTTCCCGACAGATCCTGCCGAAGATGGCACGATGGGGCGGTGGCAGACAGCAACGCATCCCTCGTTGGGACGAAGGTGAAGGCCACCCTGCACACCTCGCAGGGTGACATCCGGATCAACCTTTTCCCCGACCACGCACCCAAGACCGTGGCAAACTTCGTCAGCTTGGCGGAGGGCACCAAGGACTATTCGAAGATGAACGCGTCGGGCTCCAAGTCCGGACCGTTCTACGACGGCTCGATTTTTCACCGGGTGATCGACGGCTTCATGCTCCAAGGCGGTGACCCGACCGGTACCGGCCGCGGTGGCCCCGGCTACGAGTTCGCCGACGAGTTCCACCCCGAACTGCAGTTCAACAAGCCCTACCTGCTCGCCATGGCCAACGCCGGGGCGAACACGAACGGCTCGCAGTTCTTCATCACCGTGGGCCCGACGACCTGGCTGAACTTCAAGCACACCATTTTCGGTGAGGTCGCCGACCAGGAATCGCGCACCGTGGTCGACGAGATCGGCCGCACCGCGACGGGCCCGAACGACAAGCCCCTCACGGACGTGGTGATCGAAAAGGTCACCATCGAGCGCTCCGAGGGCTGAGTGTCCACTCCGCCCGAACCGACAGGAACGCAGGCGGGCCTGCCCGCCTGCGTTCGTCACCCCGGCAGGCAGACCGGGCTGCGCTGCACGCGCTGCGACCGGCCCGCGTGCCCGGAGTGCCTCGTCGAGGCGTCGGTGGGATTCCAGTGCGTCGACTGTGTCCGTCAGGGGCGCAGCGAGGTGCGGCGGGCGACCACCGTGGCCGGTGCCGAGCTGTCCGACAAACCGGTCCTCGTGCCCGCGCTCATCGCCGTCAACGTGGCGATGTTCGTCATCACGGTCGCGTTGGCCCGGGACCTTTTCAACAACCAGCAGTCCGGTCTCTTCGCGGCGCTGCTCGCTTATTCGCCGTCGATCGCCGAAGGCGAGTGGTGGCGCACCATCACCAGCGGATTCCTGCACTACGGACCGCTGCACGTGCTCGTCAACTGTGTCGCCCTGTGGTTCCTGCGTGACCTCGAGCTGCTCCTGGGCAGGCTGCGGTTCGCGCTGGTGTACTTCCTGTCGATGCTCGGTGGAAGTGCCACGGTCTACCTGTTCGACGCCGTCGAGACCAGGAGCGTCGGTGCCTCCGGCGCGGTCTACGGCATGCTCGGTGGCCTGCTCGTGGCGGTGATCCGGCTCAAGCGCGACAAGCACGTGTTGATGTCCGTGCTGGGGATCATCGCGCTGAACATCGCGTTCAGCGTCTCCGTGCCGGGTATCTCGCTGCTGGCGCACCTCGGCGGCCTGGTCGTCGGCGCGGTGGTCACGGCGGGCATGGTCTACGCCCCGTCCGCGCGGCGGCAGCCGCTCCAAATCTGGACGGTCCTCGCTGTCGTGGTCGTGCTGGTCGCGTTGTTCGCGGTGCGCACGCCCCAGGTCAAAGACCAGGTGTTCTGTGTCAACCCGACCGCGCTCGAGTGCTACTACGCGACCCGTCTCTAGGTCCGTAGACGCAGCAGGGCGTCGGTGACGTCGTGCGGCTCCGCTCCGAGGTCCAGCCTGCCCAGGATCACCAGGGCGGGCTCCTCGGCGTTGTCGGCGTCGAGTTCGACGACTTCGCTCTCTCGGCCAAGCCTGCGCGTTCGGGCGAGGCGGACGTTGACCTCGCCCCACGACCAGTGCCGCGCGCCGAACAGCCCCCGAACGGTGACACCGGTCTGGTCCGCGGCCAGCCGAGGCCGCGCGACCGTGCCGAACAAGGAAGGCAAACCCACGGCGAAAGTGGCGATGACCAGCAGAATCGTGCCTCGGACGTCGCCCACGAAAAGGGTGCCCAGCAGCGCGAGCGCGGTCATGACCCAGCCGACGCCGACGACGGCGGGCTGGGGCGCCCAACTCATGGGTTCAAGGTTTGGCACGGTTATCCACAGTAGTTATCCACACTGGGGATGACTTACATCCATGTGGTTCAGTCATGTGGGCTGAATGGATGTATCCCGCCGAACACGATGGGGTGAAACGGCAGGACTCTCCGTGGGCGCGGGTCAGCGCCAGCGCATCGTCATCAGCAGGCCGGCGATCATCAGCGCGAATCCGATGGCGAAGTTCCAGTTGCCCAGGTCCGCCATGAACCCGATCTTCTGACCAGCGATGTAGTTCACGACCAGCCACGCGAGGCCGATCAGCATCACTCCGAGCATCACCGCGACGTAAATCGGGTGGGACGGTCCCGCTGACTTGACCTTCACCGGCGTGCGGCGATCGCTCGGCGCGGTGTAGACGTCCTTCTTGCGGACCTTGGACTTAGGCATGCTGTCCTCGCCTGACGTGGAGCGTTGGGTGCGGTTGTTCTAAGGCATGGGCGCAACTCCCGCCGATGCAACACGTTAACGTAGCTGAGCACGTAGCCGAATCACCAGTCGCCAACGTTCTGACTTCGTTAGCGCGAGGGTGGACGGGCAACACCCGCGAGAGGAGCCCGCGTGAGCACGCTCGGCGGCGGCGACAGCCCAGCGGAATCCCCGGTCGGCCCTGGTCAGGGCCCAGATTTGGGAGATTCCGATCGGGTTCGCTCGGTTGTTCGCGGGCTTGGCGAATTACTCATCACGGCGGGTCTCGTGGTGCTGCTTTTCGTCGTATACGAGGTTTACGTCACCGACCTGGTTTCCGCGGGCAAGCAGCGGGACGCCACGTCGGCGCTGGAGGACACCTGGAAGGCAGGCCCGCCCGAGCAGGAGCGGGTCGACCACTTCGACGGCCTGGGCGAGGGCGCGGGCTTCGCGAAGATGTTCGTCCCCGCGCTGGGCAGCGACTACGCGTTCACCATCCTCGAGGGCACGACCGAGAAGACCCTGGAGGTCGGCCCCGGCCACTACCAGGGCACGGCGTACCCCGGTCAGCCCGGCAACTTCGCCGTGGCGGGCCACCGGGTCGGCAAGGGCGCGCCGTTCAACGACATCGACCTGCTGAACTCGTGCGACGCGATCGTGGTCGAGACCCGGTTCAGCTGGTTCGTCTACCGGGTGATGCCGAAGAAGGACGAGGCGGGCCGGTGGGCGGAGAAGGCGTCCGACCCGCGGTGCAAGGGCGTGGCCCCGCTCGGCGAGCCGTATGACGAGGTGGTCGGGCAGGAGATCGTCAGCCCGAGGGACAGTTCGGTCATCGAGCCCGTCCCGCACCGCCCGGGCGCCGAGGGCAGCGTCGGCGAGCAGGTCACGCTGATGACGCTGACCACTTGTCACCCGCGGTTCTCCGACCGCCAGCGCCTCATCGTCCATGCTGTGTTCGTCCAGCACTGGGCGAAGGACCCGGCCCATCCTGAGTTCAGGCCGCCAGAGTTGAAGGAGACCTCCTGATGTACGGGTGGATTTGGCGGCATCTGCCGGGTCCGATGGCGGTCCGCGCGATCACCGCGTTCCTGTTGATCGCGGGGGTGGTCGCCCTGCTGATGTTCGTGGTGTTCCCGTGGATCGAGCCGAAGCTGCCGTTCAACCAGGTCACGACCGAATAGCGAGCCTGGCCAGCAGCCCGACGGCGAGCACACCCGCGCCGATGAGGACCGAGCCGAACGGCAGGGTCAGGGCGAGCACGACGCAGCCGACTAGACCGGCGACGTTGAGCCACCGCGGCCACCGACGTTCGCTCGCCTGCTGGCGGCACGCGCTCGCGTTGGCGACCGCGTAGTAGACGAGCACACCGAACGACGAGAACCCGACAACGCCCCGCAGGTCCGCGACCAGCACAAGCACGCACACAGTGGCGCCGACGGCCACCTCGGCGCGGCGGGGGACACCGAAGCGGGAGTCGACGGCGGCCAGGAACGGCGGCAGGTCCCGGTTGCGGGCCATCGCCATGGCGGTCCGGCCGATGCCGGTGATCAACGCCAGCAGCGCGCCGAGGCTGGCGGCCGCGGCGCCGATCCGGACCGCGATGGTCAGCCCAGGTTGCCCGGCCACGGTCAGCATGTCGGCCACCGGCGCTTTGGAGCCCGCGAGTCGGTCGGGGCCGAGGACGAGCAGCAACGTGACGCCGACCGCGAGGTAGACCGCCATCGCTCCGCCCAGTGCGCCCAGGATGGCGCGGGGGATGGTTCGGGTCGGTTCACGGACCTCTTCACTCACCGTCGCGATTCGCGCGTAACCGGCGAAGGCGAAGAAGAGCAGCCCCGCGGCTTGGAGCACGCCGAGCGGTCCGTGGGTGAACCAGTCGCCCATGGGGACCGCGGCGGGCAGCGCGAGTGAGACGGCGCCGACCAGGACGACGAGGACGACGCTCAGGAGCACCTTTGTGAGCAGCGCGGTCCGGGTGATGCCGAAGCAGTTGACCACCGTCAGCACCACGACCGCCGCGGCGGCGATCGGCCGCTCCCAGCCGGGCGCCGCGTAGGCGGCGAAAGTCAGCGCCATCGCCGCGCAACTGGCGGTCTTGCCGATGACGAACCCCCACCCGGCGAGGAACCCCCACCACGGCCCGAGGATTTCGCGCCCGAACAGGTAGGTGCCACCGGAAGCCGGGTAGGCGGCCGCGAGCTGAGCGGACGCGGTGGCGTTGCAGTAGGCGACAAACCCTGCGATGACCAGCGCGAACAGGACCGCCCCACCCGCACTGGCCGCTGCGGGCGCGAACACCGCGAAGACGCCTGCGCCCAACATCGACCCAAGGCCGATGGCGATCGCGTCCACCGTCCCAAGCCTGCGCGTCAGCTGAGTCACGGCGCTCATGGTGTCATGGGGGAGTTATCCACAGCCAAGATCGACATCGGCCGGATTGTCCCCTCTCGCCGATAGATTGGCCAAGGGCAGTGCCCCCCGGGGGTGGGGGTCTCCGCCCGGATCCGGTCGTGGTGGGCGGTAAGTTGTGGGTATGCGTGTACTGGTCGTCGACAACTACGACAGCTTCGTTTACAACCTTGTGCAGTACCTGGCCCAGTTGGGCGCGGAGTGCGAGGTCTGGCGCAACGACGCCGACGAGCTGGCCGATCCGGACGCGCTCACCGGATTCGACGCCGTCCTCATCAGTCCTGGGCCGAGCACCCCGGAGCGGGCTGGGCTAAGTGTCGACGTGGTCCGGCGATGTGCCGAAGCGCGGAAGCCGTTGCTTGGGGTTTGCCTGGGGCACCAGGCCATCGCCGTCGCCTACGGGTCGACCGTTGATCGGGCGCCGGAGTTGCTGCACGGGAAGACCAGTCAGGTCGTCCACACCGGCACGGGGGTTCTGGCCGGGTTGCCGCATCCGTTCACCGCGACCCGCTACCACTCGCTGACCGTGGTGCCCGAGACGATCTCCGATGAGTTCGAGGTGACCGGGCGCACCGAGACCGGCATCGTCATGGCGATGCGGCACCGGGACCTGCCGATCGAGGGTGTGCAGTTCCACCCGGAGTCGGTGCTGACCGACGGCGGGCACCGGATGCTCGCCAACTGGCTCGCCACCGCCGGGTTCGTGGTGCCGGAGGCCAGGGTCGCCGAGTTGGAGCGCGACATGCGCGCGCTCACCCAAGCGCTGGCATAAGAAAACGGCCCCTCCGTGTGGAGGGGCCGTTCTCGTCAGGCCATCAGGACGACGGGATCCCGACCCCGGGCTTGCGCCCGACGAGCAGGTTCACGGTCGCGTTCTTGTCGAGCTTCTGACCGGTGTTCGGCCGCTGGTCGATGATCTTGCCGACCTTGTCCTCGTCGTTGGTCAGCGTCTCGTTGACGTTGAGCGTGCCGGTCCAGCCCAAGGCCTTGAGGATCTGGTCGGCCTCCGTGGGTGTCTTTCCCTCGAGGTCGGGCATCTCGATGGAGACCTGGTCGCCGTTGGACACCTCGAGGGTCACCGTCGACCCGGGCTTCAACTTGCCGCTCTTCGGCGACTGGTTGACGACCGTGCCCGCGGGCTGGTCGGACGAGACGTCCTTGCGCTGCGGCTTGAAGCCCAGCTTTGTCAGGTTCGCCGCGGCGTTGTCGTAGTCCTGGCCGATCAGGTTCGGCACCTCGACCGCCTCCGGCGCCTTGCCGACGGTCAGTTTGACCTGGGTGCCGACGTTGACGCTCAGCCCACCGTTCGGCGTCTGGCTGACGACCTTGCCGACCTCGGCCGGGTCCTCGACCGGAGTCTCCTCGACTCCGGACACCTGCAGTTGCAGTTTCTGCAGCTCAGCGGTGGCCTCGTCCTTCGTCTTGCCGGTCAGGTCGGGCACGGTGACCTTGCCGGGGCTGCCGCCGATGCGGACCATCACGGTGTCGCCCTTGCGGACCGTGGCTCCGGCCGCGGGGTCGGTCCCGATCACCTTGCCGATGCGGTCCGGCCCGCAGGTGGGCGAGCCGTCCGCCGCGGGCTGGCAGGGGACGACCGTGCGGTTGATCTTCAGACCCTTCTCGGTCAGGGTCTGGATCGCCTGGGGCTCGATCTGGTCGGTGACGTCGGGCATCGGGAACGTCTCGGCCCCGGCGGGCGGTGCGTTCTTCTCCGACATCAGCCAGAAGATCAGGCCGGCGAGCCCCGCGACGAGCAGGCCGACCAGGATGATCATCCAGGTCTTGCGCTGCTTGCGTCTGCGTTCTTCCTCGTCGTCGGCGAACCGGTCGTAGTCGTCGTAGTCGTCGGAGAGGGCCTCCGGGCGGTGACGGCCGCGGGTCTCGGACTGACGAGTCGCGCCGAGCACGGCGGTGCGGTCGTCGTCGGTCATCACCATCGGCGCCGCGGGCCGCTGGCCGGACAGCACCCGGACTATGTCGGTGCGCATCTCGGCCGCCGACTGGTAGCGGTTGGCCGGGCCCTTCGACATCGCCTTGAGGACGATCGCGTCGAGCTGCGGGCTGACCCGCGGGTTGACCGTCGACGGCGGCCGCGGGTCCTCGCGGACGTGCTGGTAGGCCACGGCGACCGGCGAGTCGCCGGTGAAGGGCGGCTCACCGGTGAGCAGCTCGAACAGCACACAGCCCGCGGCGTAGACATCGCTGCGGGCATCGACGGACTCGCCGCGCGCCTGTTCGGGGGACAAGTACTGCGCGGTGCCGATCACCGCGGCGGTCTGGGTGACCGCGACCTGGCCGTCGGCGACCGCGCGGGCGATGCCGAAGTCCATCACCTTGACCGCGCCCGACTTGGTGATCATCGCGTTCGCGGGCTTGACGTCGCGGTGCACGATGCCATGGCGGTGGCTGAAGTCCAGCGCCGCGCAGACGTCGGCCATGATCTCCATCGCCCGCTGGCCCGACAGCGGGCCCTCGGTCTTGACGATGTCGCGCAGGGTGCGTCCGTCGACGTACTCCATGACGATGTACGGGAGCGGACCGGTTTCGATCCTGGTCTCGCCGGTGTCATACACGGCGACGATCGCGGGGTGGTTCAGCGCGGCGGCGTTCTGCGCCTCGCGGCGGAACCGCTCCTGGAACTGCGGGTCCCTGGCCAGGTCCGCGCGCAGCACCTTCACGGCGACCTCGCGTCCCAGTCGGACGTCCCGGCCGCGGTGGACCTCGGACATGCCGCCGTACCCGAGAGTCTCGCCGATCTCGTAGCGGTTGGAGAGCAGTCGCGGTGTGGTCATCGGTGCGTCGTCCCGCTCCTAGTCAATTCCTGTCCCATCATGCCTGCTGTCCGCCTCCGAGCCTGCGGTTCACGGTGTGGCTCGCTCATCCTGCTCATCCCGGTGGAGTCTGCTGCGGCCGGCACACGATTGTGATGTGGTCGCCGCGTTGCAGTTTCCCGATTGGCGTGATCTCCGTCACCGCACAGGCCGCTGGGTCTTCCGGCGGGACATCCGACTCGGTGACCACGGTCGTGCGAAGGCCGTCGCGCTCGAGTTCGGCGGCGACGTCCGAGGCAGGTCTGCGGATGTACCGAGTCGGAATGACCGTCACGATCTCACTATCGGTGCCCGCGTCGGACGGTTTCGGTGAGATCGACGTAGGACTGCTACCTGGCTTGCCCGCGGGCTGTTCGTCCGTGGCCTCGGTAGTCCTGGATTTGCTGCCGCCGGTCTCGTTCGGCCGCTCGTTCGAGCCGTCCGACGCGAAGATCGCGGGCAGCAGGAACGCGAGCGCGGCGATGAGCGCGACGGCGAGCACGACGATCGTGATCCACAGGCCGGTCCGACTCTCCCGCATCGGCTGACGCGGCGGGATGCGCATCGGGAACGCACCCGACGGCGGACCCGGCGGTCGGACGGGCGCCATCCCGGGGTGGGTGCCCGGACCGCTCTGCGGGCCCATCCGGTGCGCGGCCATCGCCAGACCGGACGGCGCGGGCAGCGGGTGGCCCGCGCGAACGGCGGCGACGGCGTTGGCGAACTCGCCGCCATTGCTGTAGCGCTGCCTCGGGTCTTTCACCAGGGTCGCCTCGATGACCGCGCGGGCGCCCGGCGGGACATCGTGCGGCAGCGGCCGCGGCAGGTCGCGGATGTGCATCATCGCGACCGTCACCGCGTTCTCCGACAGGAACGGCCGGTGCCCGGTGAGGCACTCGTAGCCGACCACGGCCAGCGAGTACACGTCGCTGGCGGGCTCGGCCTCATGTCCCAGGGCCTGTTCCGGGGCGATGTAGTGGGCGGTTCCCATGACCATGCCGGACCGGGTGACCGGAGCCGCGTCGGCCGCCTTGGCGATGCCGAAGTCGGTGAGCTTCACCGTGCCGGTCGGGGTGATCAGGATGTTGCCGGGCTTCACGTCGCGGTGGACGTACCCGCGCTCGTGGGCCGCCTGCAGCGCGTGACCCGCCTGTTCGAGGATGTCGAGCGTCCGCTCGGCGCCGATCCGGCCCTCCTTGGCGAGGATCGCGGCCAGCGGGTCGCCCTCGACGAGTTCCATCACCAGGTACGCGGTGTCCTGCGGGCCGTCGACGATCGCGGCCGTCTCGCCGTAGTCGTGCACCGCGGCGATGCCCGGGTGGTTGATCGACGCGGTGGTCCGGGCCTCGGTGCGGAAGCGGTGCAGGAACTCGGCGTCGCCGGAGAGCTCCGGCTTGAGCACCTTGACCGCGACCTTGCGGTCGAGCCGGGTGTCGGCGGCCTCCCAGACCTCGCCCATGCCGCCGACCGCGATGCGGCTGCTGAGCCGGTAGCGGTCGGCGAGGAGTAGGCCGGAGGTCAGCACGTCAGCTCCTCCCGGCGAGGAAGGCGTTGATCGTCGCCCGGCCGACGGCGGCCGAGAGCTTGCCGCCGGTCGCCGCGACATCGCGGCTCTCGACGAGCACCGCGACGGCGATCTTCGGGTCTTCGGCGGGCGCGAACGCCACGTACCAGGCGAACGGCGGGGTGTTCTTCGGGTCGTTGCCGGTCTCGGCGGTGCCGGTCTTCGACGCGATGGTCAGACCGTTGGTCTTGCCGTCGCCACCGGTCTTCGCCTCGGAGGCGATCATCATGTCGCGCAGCTGGTCGGCGCTGGAGCGCGACATCGCCCGGCCGAGGCTGTCCTCGTCGAACTTGGCGATCTCCGACAGGTCGGGGGCCAGCACCGACTTGACCAGCTGCGGCTTCATCCGCTCGCCGCCGTTGGCGATGGTGGCCACGATCTGGGCGTTCTGCAGCGGGGTGAGCCGGACGTCGCGCTGGCCGATGCCGCTCTGGTAGAGCGCGTTCGGATCGGTGATCTTCATGCACTGCTCGGTGCCGGGACCGACGCACGACTGCGTCACCTTCATCGGCACCCGCAGGTCGTTCTCGCCGATGCCGAACTTCGCGGACTGCTCGACGAGCTTGTCGTCGAGGTCATGCGCGAGCTGGGCGAACGCGGTGTTGCACGACAGCGACAGCGCGGTCTCCATGGTGACCGTCGTCTGGCTGCCGTTGCAGAAGCCGCGGTTGTAGTTGCGCAGCTCGGAGCCGCCGACGCCGATCCGGTCGGTCGCGGTGACCTGGTCGTCCTTGGTCTTGCCGTCCTCAAGCGCGGCCGCGGCGACGACCAGCTTGAACGTCGAGCCCGGCGCGTAGGTGTCGGCGATGGCCCGGTTGAGCATGGGCTTGCGCTTGTCCGCGTTGTACTCCCGCCACGCCTTCTCCTGCGCGGCGCCGTTGTGCGCCGAGAGCGGGTTCGGGTCGTAGGACGGGGTGCTGACCATCGCGAGGATCTCGCCGGTCTTCGGGTTCAGCGCGACGACCGAGCCGGCGAAGCCCTGCTTCTCCATCGCCTGGTAGGCGGCGAGCTGGGTGGCCGGGTCGATCGTCAGCTCGATGTTGCCGCCGCGCGGGTCGCGGCCGGTGATCAGGTCCGAGAGCCTGCGCACGAACAGGCGGTCGTCGGAACCGTTGAGGATCTCGTCCTCGGCCCGCTCCAGGCCGCCCGCGCCGTAGCGCACCGAGTAGAACCCGGTGACCGGCGCGTACAGCGGGCCGTTGTTGTACTGCCGCAGGTACCGCAGCCGGTTGTTCGTCGGCTGCACCGTCGCCAGGACCTGGATCTTGTTGTCGGACGAGCGGGCGAGGATCTTGCCGCGTTCGCGCGAGTACTCCTCCAGCAGGACCCGCTGGTTGCGCGAGTCCTTGCGGTAGTCGTCGGCCTTGATGATCTGGATGTACGTGGCGTTCGCCAGCAGCAGCACGATCATGCAGAGCATGGCCAGGCCGACTCGGCGCAGCGGTGTGTTCATGAGGGCCGCTCCGTCGGGGGTCGTTCCACCATCACGGTGCGGTCCTCGGCGATCGGCACCTGCGCCACCGGACGCGGGCGCACACCGGTCTGCGGTCGGCGCGCGGCGTCGGAGATCCGCAGCAGCAACGCGACCAGGACGTAGTTGGCCAGCAGCGACGACCCACCGTAGGACAGGAAGGGCGCGGTGATGCCGGTCATCGGGATCAGCTTGGTGACCCCGCCGACGACCACGAACACCTGCATGACCAGCAGGAACGACAGGCCGCCGCCGAGCAGCTTGCCGAAGGTGTCGCGCACGGCCAGCGCGCTGCGCATGCCGCGCATCGCCAGCAGCGTGTAGACCATCAGCAGCGCGGCCAGGCCGATGAAGCCGAGTTCCTCGCCGATCGCGGCGGCGATGAAGTCGGTGTTGGCCAGCGGGACCAGCTCCGGGCGGCCCGCGCCGAGTCCCGTGCCGCCGACTCCGCCGGTGCCGAGGCCGAACAGCGCCTGCGCGATCTGGTAGCCGCCGCCCGCGTCGTCGTAGGTGCCCAGCGGGTCGAACCAGTTGGCGACGCGCTGCTGGACGTGGGTGAACAGCTGGTAGGCGACGATGCAGCCACCGACGAACAGCGTCAGCCCGACCACGACCCAGATGCCGCGCTCGGTGGCGACGTAGAGCATCACCAGGATCGTGCCGAAGAACAGCAGCGACGTGCCGAGGTCCTTCTGGAACACCAAGACCGCGAGCGAGACGCCCCAGGCGAACAGGATCGGCCCGAGGTCGCGCGCCCGCGGCAGGTCGACGCCGAGGACCCGGCGCCCGGCGACCATGAACAGGTCGCGCTTGGAGACCAGGAACGCGGCGAAGAAGACCAATAAGAGGATCTTGGCGAATTCACCCGGTTGGATGGAGAACGGCCCGAACCGCAGCCAGATCTTCGCGCCGTTGATCGTCGGGGCGATCGCGTTCGGCAGTGCGGCGGGCAGCGCCAGCAGGAACAGCCCGGCCAGGCCGAACGTGTAGTTGTACTTCGTGAGCGTCCGGTGGTCCCGGATCACGATGAGCACCGCGAGGAACAGCACCAACGCGAGCGCGGTCCACAGGATCTGCTTCGGGACGTCGTTGTTGATCTCCTGGCCCGCCCGCAGCGCCTTCTCGGTCATCGCCAGGTCGATCCGGTAGATCATCACCAGGCCCAGGCCGTTGAGCAGCGCCACACACGGGAGGATCAGGGGGTCGGCGTAGGGGGCGTACTTGCGCACCGCCCAGTGCGCCGCGCCGAACAGGGCCAGGAACGCGAGCCCGTACCAGACGATGCGCAGCGTGAGCTGCTCGTTCTGGTTCGCCTCGACGAGCATGAGTGCCGCGGAGACAACGAACGCGGCGAACCCGAGCAGCAGCAGCTCGGTCCCTCGGCGCGTCGGCGCCGCACCGTCGGGCCCGACGCCGCTCAGCCCGGCCGCCGGACCAACCGCGCCCTGGACCGGTGATCCCATCAGCCGCCGCCCTTGTCCTCGTCGCGCGGCTTGCGGCAGTTCACACCCGGTTCCGGGGTGACCTGGCCCGCAGTGGGACCAGCGGTGGTCGTGGTCGGCGGGGCGATGTTCGAAGTGGCCACGTTCGGCTCGGAGGTGGTCTCCGGCGGCTGAACGGGCTGCGTGGTCGTGGGTGTGGTCGCAGGCGGGGTCGTGTTCTTCGCCAGATCCGCGCAGTCGGGCAGGCCGAACTTGCTGCGCAGCTCGCGGACGAACTCGCGCGCCCCGACGATGTTGTCGAACGTGATGCTGCCCGACCGGACCTCGTCCTTGCCGAACTGCTCAAGGTCGTCGACGTAGAACTTGTCGCACGTCCCCGCCGTCGCCGGGTCGCACGAGCCCTCACGCTGGCTGTTGAGCGACAACCCCAGGACACTGCCGCGCACACCCTGGAAGATCGCGATCTCGCCGTTGTCGCCCTCACCGACGAAGTACTGGTTGTTGACCCACAGCCGGGCCGCGATGGCGCCCGCGACGAGCAGCAGCAGCACCAGCAGGCTCGCCAGGACCAGCCGCACGCGCTTGCGGCGCTTGATCCTCGGGTCCGGCGGCGGCGGCGGAGCCTCGACCCGCGGCAGCCTCGGCGCGGTGATCGTGGCCGCACGGGACGCGGGGGAGTCGCCGGGCGGCATCTCGTCCATGCCGTTGCCCGCCGCGCCACCGACGATGGGGTTGTTGTCGCCGTAGTCGACGTCGATCACGTCGGCGACGATCACGGTGACGTTGTCCGGGCCACCGCCCTTGAGCGCCAGTTCGATCATCCGGTCCGCGCACAGCTGCGGATCCGGGATCTCGATGGCCTCGCTCATGGTCTCGTGGCTCACCGGGCCCGACAGACCGTCGGAACACAGCAGGTAGCGGTCGCCCGCGCGTGCCTCGCGCACCGTCAGGCTCGGCTCGACCTCATGGCCGGTCAGCGCCTTGAGCAGCAGCGAACGCTGCGGGTGGGTGGCGGCCTCGTCCTCGGTGATCCGACCCTCATCGATCAGCGACTGGACGAACGTGTCGTCGTGCGTGATCTGGGTGAACTGGCCGTTACGTCGCAGGTAGACCCGCGAATCGCCGACGTGGACCAGGCCGATGCGGTTGCCCGCGAAGAGGATCGCGGACAGGGTCGTGCCCATGCCGTCGAGGTCCGGGTCGCCCGCGACAAGCTCGGCGATGGCGCCATTGCCCGCCAGCGTCGCCTCACGCAGCTGGCCGAGAAGGTCGTCGCCCGGCTCGTCGTCATCGAGCGGCGCGAGCGCGGCGATGACGACCTTGCTGGCCACCTCGCCCGCCACATGGCCACCCATGCCGTCGGCCAACGACAACAAGCGGGGACCCGCGTACACGGAGTCCTGGTTGTTGGAACGCACCAGGCCCCGGTCGCTTCGGGCCGCGTAACGAAGAACAAGGGTCATGAGCGCAGCTCGATCACCGTTTTGCCGATACGGATCGGGACACCAAGTGGCACCCGGAGGGGTGCGGTGACCTTAGCCCGGTCGAGGTACGTCCCATTCGTCGAGCCCAGGTCTTCCACGTACCAGTCCGTTCCGCGCATCGACAGCCTGGCATGCCGGGTCGAGGCGTAGTCATCGTCGAGAACCAACGTCGAGTCATCGGCCCGGCCGATCATGATCGGCCTGCCGTCCAGCGAGATCCGGGTACCGGACAGCGCGCCGTGAGTCACCACGAGCTGCCGAGGCGCCTTACCGCGCACCTTGCCCGCCGCGGACCGGCGGAAACCGGGCACCGCGACCCGCAGCCCGGAGGCCGCGTAAAGATCGGAGCGGACCACCCGAAGCGCGGCCAGCACGAACAGCCAGAGCAGGGCGAGAAACCCTGCCCTGGTCAGCTGCATAACCAACTCTGGCACTTGTTGTGACCGCTCCCGCTTCTGCCGCGTCCGACCCGCCCGCGAACCCCGCGCCCCCGGATGGGGCCGTGTGTGGATCGCAATGAGGACTGCCCGGGGGATTAAACCCTGGACAGCCCTCAGGACGTCCGGTCGACCTCGAACGTTGCTTGCCCCGACCCGACTCTTACTCGACCGGCGAGTCGACCGCTCAGCCCTGCGTGCGGAACACCAGCGACGAATGCCCGATTCGGACCACGTCGCCATCCGCCAACTGCCAGGTCTGCACGGGCGTGCCGTTGACCGTGGTGCCATTCGTCGAACCCAAGTCGGCGAGCGTGGCGCTCTGCCCGTCCCAGGTGATCTCCAGATGACGGCGGGACACACCAGTGTCGGGCAGCCGGAAATCCGCGTCCTGACCGCGACCCACCACATTGCCGCCCTGCTTGAGGGCGTAATTGCGGTTGGAGCCGTCATCGAGCTGAAGGCTCGCGGACAGGGTGCGCGGACCGGTCTGCACGGCGGGCGGGGCGTATCCCTGCTGGGCGTACGGGTCCTGCCCATAGCCCTGCTGCGGCGCCTGGCCGTAACCCTGGTCGTAGCCAGCCTGCTGCCCGTAGCCCGCCTGCTGCCCGTAACCCTGGTCGTAGCCGCCGCCCTGCTGCTGGCCATAGCCCTGGTCGTAACCTGCCTGCTGGCCGTAGCCTGCCTGCTGCCCGTAACCCTGGTCGTAGCCCGCACCTTGCTGCTGGCCGTAACCCTGGTCGTAGCCGCCGCCCTGCTGCTGGCCATAGCCCTGGTCGTAGCCGCCGCCCTGCGGCTGCTGGCCATAACCCTGGGCGTAGTTGGGATCATTGCCGTATTGGCCCTGGCCGTACCCGTACTGCTGCTGTCCGTACGGGTCGCCCTCGGGCGGCTGGCCGTAGCCGGGAGGCTGGCTCATGGATGGGTCTCCTGCGTTGCGGGGTTGTGCCTGCTGTCTGCCTGCCTGATGGCCTGCACCGCTGACATGAGGCTTCACATCAGGGTCGACGGCTGAGCGGGTTCGGAACTGTCCGGTGTGCAGTGCTTCGGAGCGCTCCAGGGAGACTACGACGTCACCATAGGTGTCCCAGCCGTGCTCGGCGAGATGTTCCGCCACACAGTCCGCCAACAGCGACTTCATGCGGTCTTCATCGCCCGCGAAATTCTGGTGGTCGGCCGGCCCCAGCTGCACCACGTAGTGGTTTGGAGCCAGAAGTCTGCCACCCGCCAACTCGCGGACGTTGTCCTCGCCTTCACGCTGCAGCGCCTGTGCCACTTCTTGGGGCACCACGTTGCCACCGAAGACACGCGCGAAGGTGTTGCCAACGACATCCTCGAGCTTGCGGTTGAGACGCTGTCCGATGCCCATGACCCTCCTTCCCGTGCGTGCTCCTGCTGCGATCGTATCCGGGTGCGCCCGCCAGGACACGGGTATGTGCCAACCAGGTTCCGAGTGCGTGCTAGGCTTCCGCACGTTCCCAGAGACCAAGTCCCTGGAACGGTCACTCGGGCGAGTGGCGGAATGGCAGACGCGCACGGTTCAGGTCCGTGTGTCCGAAAGGACGTGGGGGTTCAACTCCCCCCTCGCCCACGCAAATAACGGCGGGTGCTCGCACAGAGCGCTCGCCGTTTTTTGCGTCTCTGGGGACCCAACCCGCACCGCGTGGGGCGCGAACAAAAATGCGGCGTTTGGGGTACGGCTCGGCGGCCGTTTGGTGGGTGGGTGCTTAAAACCAAATGGTGGCCCTCTAGCTGCGGCTTTGTTCACTGTGGGCGTTTGGTTGAGCACTCCTGGTTGAGCCGTTGAGCCGTCCACCTCGGGCGTCACCCGGTCGGCCGCACAGTCGGGGCGAAGTCCGATTACCGTTGGTCGACCGGTTAACGCCCGCCTAGCGCCGCCGGTCGCACAAGGGCATTCACACTCTCTTAATCGCCCGTCCTGGCCTGGTACTCCAGACATGTACCAATCGACACCGCGTTGATTCGCTGACCACTGTGCGGCGAGCGGCGACGGTGGAGGAGAAGGGCGGAAGTTTCGTGACCGGCATTCCAGGGCGCATCGCGGTTACCGAGAACCTCAAGGCGATGCCCGCACAGCTGGCCCCGCCGGTCGAGCTGCCCGCTCCCGTCGACGACCTCGCCGCGGCAGCACTACCGGCGCTCGGCTGGGCAGGCACCGTGCTCCCCGAGATGACTCTCCTCGGGCGCCGCGTGTGCCTCGTGGCCGAACTGCGGGCCGACGTGCACGCCGAACGGATCTGCCTCGGCCAGGAACCGGTCACCGACCGGGCCAGCGTGGCCACGTGGGCGTTCCCCGAGCTGGCGGGCCGCGTCCCCGAACCCGCGGCCCGCATCGTCGGCGTGATCGCCGTCGCCCGGCACTGGCGCACCGGCCTCGCCAACGCGGTGCCGTTCCTGCGCTACGGCGACGCGGCGGTCGTGCTCCCCACCTCAGCCGTGCTCACCCACGACTACCTCGCCAAGTGCCTGCCCCGCGCACGCGCGTACGGCGTCGGCATCGTCAGCGCCGAACCCAACGGTGAAGTCGACCTCGACCTGCCCGGCCGCTGCGACCGCGCCTTCCCCGAGACCGACGGCCTCTACCGGTGGATCAGCGAGCTGGCCTACGACTCGATCATGGAAAGCGTCGCCGTCTAGTCGGTCAGCGGCCCAGAACCCTTTCCGTATAAGGGTTCTGGAAACGACGCTCAGGATCCACCGCGGACCGCACGCCAAGGAAGTCATCGAAGCGCGGATACCGGGTGCGCAGCGAATCGGCGTCGAGCGAATGCATCTTGCCCCAATGCGGGCGACCGCCCACCTCGTTGACGATCGACTCGAACAAGTCGAAATACTCGCGATACGGCATCCCGAGGTACTGGTGGATCGCCAGATACGCGGAATCGCGGCCGTACGCGGTCGACAACCAGATGTCATCCGCCGCCGCCACCCGCACCTCGACCGGAAACATCACCGGGTCCTTCAACAAGGGCACCCGCTTGCGCAACTCCGCGAGGACCCCGCTCAACGCCTCTCGTGGGATGGCGTACTCCGACTCCACGAACCGAACCTTGCGGCTCGTCACGAAAACCTTGTGCGACCGGTCGCTGTACTCCCTCGACGACATCGCCGACGCCGACAGCTTGTTGAGCGGCCGCACCAAACTCGGCACCCGCCGCCCCAACCGGCACATCGCGCCGAACAACGCGTTCTCGACGACCTCGTACTCGACGTACTGGCGCACCCGGCCCATCGGCTCCGGCACCGCACCCGCGGGCAGCCGGTTGTTCCGCTTGGTCAAAGCCTGCTGACCGTAGGGAAACCAGTAGAACTCGAAGTGGTCATTGGCCGCGCACTGCTCATCCAGCGACGCCAGCACCGCGTCCAGCGGCTCCGGCCGCTCCTGCGCGGCCAACACGAACGCGGGCTCGGTCCGCAGCGTCACCGTGGTGATCACACCGAGCGCGCCCAGGCCGACCCGCGCCGCCGCGAAGAGTTCCGGCCGCTCCGACTCCGAACACGACACGACCGAACCGTCGGCGAGCACCAACTCGAGCGCCGCCACCTGGGTGGCGAGACCGCCGAGCCGCGCGCCGGTGCCGTGCGTGCCGGTGGAGATGGCACCCGAAACCGTCTGCGCGTCGATGTCGCCGAGATTGGTCATCGCCAGACCCAGGTGGTCGAGTTCGGCGTTGAGCGTCTTCAGCGTGGTGCCCGACCGGACGATCACCTCACCGGTGTTCAGATCCGCCGACTCGACGCCGGTCCAGCGCGACAGGTCGATGGCCATGCCGTGGGCGGCGCCGACCGAGGTGAAGGAGTGGCCGCTGCCGCGGGCGCGGACGCTCATGCCGGACTCGCCCGCGGCCTTGACGGCGGCGGTGATCTCGGCCACGTCGCGCGGGGCGCGCACTTCGCCCGCCACGGCGGATGCGGTTCCCGCCCAGTTGCGCCACGCGGCCTGCGGTGCGGTCGAACGGGTCATTGGCGACCTCCTGGCCGTCGAGTCAGCGAGGAAAACGTTAAGTGAATCTGCTTCACCTTTCAAGACTTTGCCCGTACCGTTGTCGTTGTGCCCTTGAAGAGTCAACGAACGCGGCTCGATGCTGCCACCGAACACCTCGACCCACCGGTCGCGGTGGTGGATCTCGACGCGTTCGACCGCAACGCCGCCGACCTCGCGCGGCGCGCGGACGGCAGGCCCATCCGGGTCGCCAGCAAGTCGGTGCGATGCCGGTTCCTGGTGGAACGGGTCCTGCGGACGCCGGGCTTCGAAGGGGTCATGAGCTACGCGCTGCGCGAAGCGCTCTGGCTGAACCGCGAATGGGCGGGCACCGACCTGGCCGACACGGACATCCTGGTCGCCTACCCGACCGCCGACCGCGCCGCGCTGCGCGAACTCGCCGCGGATGAACAGGCGCGCGAGCGGATCTCGATCATCGTCGACTCGGTCGGCCAGCTGGACTTCATCGACGCCACCCTCGACGCGGACCACGCGGAGATCCGCGTCTGCCTCGAACTCGACGTCTCCTGGCGCCCGCTGGGCAGCCGAGTCGTCCATGTCGGGCCCTACCGCTCTCCGGTGTTCACCCCGAAACAGGCCGCGGATCTCGCTGTGGACGTGAGCAAACGGCCGGGTTTCCGCCTGGTCGGGGTGATGGGTTACGAGGGTCAGATCGCCGGACTGGGCGACACCCCCGCTGGAAACCCGCTTCTCGGTGTCATTCGTCGCTGGATGCAGGGCCGTTCGGCGCAAGAACTCGTCCGCAGGCGCGGCACAGCGGTCCGCGCGGTCACCGCCGTGCAGGAGCTGGAGTTCGTCAACGGCGGCGGCACGGGCAGCATCGAGGTCACCCGGGGCGACTCGTCGGTCACCGAGATCGCCGCGGGATCGGGTCTGATCGGGCCCACCCTGTTCGACAACTACAGCCGCTTCACCCCGCAGCCCGCCGTGCTGTTCGCGGTCCCGGTGGTGCGCAAGCCCGGACCGGGCCTGGCGACCCTGCTCGGCGGCGGCTACCTCGCGTCCGGTCCGGCCAACAGTGCCCGGCTGCCGCGGCCGTACCTGCCCGAAGGCCTGAAGCTGCTGTCGATGGAAGGCGCGGGCGAGGTGCAGACCCCGGTCAGCGGACCGGCGGCGGACTTGCTGCAGGTGGGCGACCGGGTGTGGATGCGCCACGCGAAGGCCGGTGAGCTGGCCGAACGGTTCAGCGAGTACCACGTGCTCGACGGCGACAAGCTGACGATGACCGTGCCGACCTACCGCGGCGAGGACAAGTCTTTCGGTTAGGTCGTGTCCTGCAAGTCCGGCACACGATATCCGCGCCCGCGCGGCCCCTGGCCGCACCACGACACGACCCAAGTACACCCAGTACGAGCAGCCGCGCCGTGGCACGGCCAGGAACCACGCGGATCACGGATCTCGCGCACCGGACTCACAGGACACGACCTAGGTGCCGAAGTTCTTGCTGGAGATGTAGTCGCGCACGACCTGCTTGGCCTCGGCGATGACGACGTCCTCGGGGAACAGCTTGCGCCGGAACGCCAGGTTGAGGATCGAGTCGGCGATCTCGTTGGCGACCGCCACCGGCAGCCGCAGCTCGTCGAACGAGACGTTGAACCGCTCGGCGAGGAACGTCGCGATGCTGTCCGCGATCACCGTGTTGTTGTCGCGCTGGTCGTCGATGAGCCGCAGGTCGACCACGTCGCCGAAGCGGATGCGGCTGAAACCGGGCACCTCGCGGTACATCTGCACGTAGATGTCGAAGATGAGGTCCGCGGCGTGCCCCCAGCGTTCCAGCGGGGACTCGTCGAGCCTGCGGCCGATCTCGGCCATGAAATGGTCGAGGTTGCGCTGGGTCAACGCCTGCACGACGGCCCGCTTGTCCGGGAAGAACTGGTAGAGCGAGCCGACCGCGACGCCCGCCCGCTCGGCGATCAGGGTCGTGGTGACCCCGTCGTAGCCGAGCTCGTCGATCAGCTGGGCGCACGACTCAAGCATTTTCTCCACACGCTTGGCGCTGCGCTGCTGAACCGGCTGCCGGCGGAGTGGGGTAGGGCTGGCCACTGAATCTCCTCCTGGTCGCTGCGGTACATCTTGCCCGTTCAACGACCGATAAAGCGGCTCGGAGCGCCGACCTCCCACTATCGGGAACAAATTTCACAAATCTACCCCTGGGTAGCTTGTGGACAGTGACAAGTGGAACCGCGGACCGGTGCTGGTCGGGGGAGGGAGTACAGCAGCAC
>NZ_JBOHGC010000003.1:0-5835 GCF_050699995.1 Actinokineospora sp.
AGCTTGAGTTTTAAGGTCTCAGAGCCCAGTGGGACCCCCGGTTGATCATGGATGAAGCCCTTGGTTGATCATTCCTTCTTGCGACAGAGGAAGATCACAACCAAGGGCTTCAGTTGATCAGTGTGCACCACGCAGGCACGGCCGCCGTACTGGGGGATCTGTCTGGGTTCCGCCAGGAGTTCTATCGGTGTCTGACCGGGCGGGCGGACGCGTTGTTCGAGCTGTGTGACGCCGCGTTGTGCGCTGACGGGCCGGTCACCTCGCTGGTCGAGTTGTCATTGGAGCCCGAGCACCGACGCGGCCACGGCAGCTTGTACGAGGGCCTCAATCACGGCGGGGTCGACGTCGGCAAGTTCCGCAATGTTGTTGCCCGCCAGCGGATTCCCCGCTGCGACGACGGCCGGATCGTGCTGGCCATCGACGTGAGCCACTGGCTGCGGCCGGATGCGAACACCAGCCCCGAGCGGCTGTTCTGCCACACCTACGCCCGCGGCAAGGGCCAAGCCCAGATGATCCCCGGCTGGCCCTACTCCTTCGTCGCCGCTCTGGAACCTGGCCGCACGTCGTGGACGGCGATCCTCGACGCCGTGCGCGTGCACCCCAGCGATGAGCACACCGACCTGGCCGCCACCCAACTACGCGCCGTGGTGCAAGCGCTGGTCGCCGCCGGACACTGGCGCGAGGGCGACCCCGAGATCTGGATCGTCGGCGACAGCGGATACGACGGTCCCCGGCTGGCGTTCCTGCTGGCCGATCTCCCGGTCGGGGTGCTGGTGCGGATGCGATCCGATCGGGTGCTGGCCTTCCCCGCGCCACCCCGCGCCCCCGGCGCTCTCGGGCGCGGCAAACGGCACGGCGCCCGGTTCGAGTTCAAAGACCCCCACACCTGGCCGACACCCGCGCACAGCACAACCACCGACACCACCCGCTACGGCGCCGCGCACGCCCGCTCCTGGGATCGGCTGCACCCCACGCTGACCCGCACCGGCTCCTGGACCGACCACAAAGGCCAACTGCCGATCATGGAAGGCACCGTGATCCGCCTCCACGTCGACCGGCTACCCGGCACCGGAACCCCGAAACCGTTGTGGCTGTGGCACTGCGCCACCGCGACCACCACAGGCCAGATGGACCGGCTATGGCAGATGTTCCTCCGCCGGTTCGACCTGGAACACACCTTCCGATTCCTCAAACAAACCCTCGGCTGGACCACACCCCGCCTACGAGCCCCCGAAGCGGCGGACCGATGGACCTGGCTGGTGATCGCCGCCCACACCCAGCTTCGACTCGCCCGCCATCTCGTGGAAGACCTACCGCGCCCCTGGGAACGACACCCGGCCACACCCGCACGGCTGTCCCCAGCCCGGGTCCGACGCGGATTTCGCCGAGTTCGCCAGACAACCGTGTCGCCCACCAACCCGCCGAAACCCTCCCGACCCGGCCCCGGACGCCCAACAGGATCACGAAACTCCCACCCAGCCCCACTCCACGACCCAGGCAAACCCGCCAAAACCGACATCAAGACTTAAAACTCAAGCTGAGAGGAAGACCTGGTGACCACTGTCCTGCCCGCCCCGGTCCGCGCGCCCGCCGGCACCCCTCTGACCGCCCGGGTCGCCGAGGCGGTCCTGGGCCTGGGCGGGTCGCCGACCTACGTCTACGACTTGGCGCACCTCGATGCGCACGTGTCCGGGATTCGGGCCGCGCTCGGGTCGGTGGAGCTGATCCACGCCGTGAAGGCGAATCCGGACCCGGGGCTGCTGCGGGTGATCGCCCGCCACGTCGATGGGTTGGAGGTGGCGAGCGGGGGAGAGTTGGCGCATGTCCGCCAGGTGGCGCCGGAGGTCTCGCTCGCCTTCGGCGGTCCGGGGAAGACCGATGCGGAACTGGTTGCCGCCCTGTACGCGCGGGTGGACCGCTTCCACGTGGAAGGCCTGAACGAACTGCGCAGGCTGGACGTTCTGGCCAGGGATATGGGCACTCGCGCGCGGGTGCTGCTGCGGGTGAACATCCCGACCGGCGGCGCCGTGGGCGTGCTGACCATGGGTGGCCGCCCGAGCCCGTTCGGCATGGACCCGGTCGAAGCCGCCTCGGCCGCCGCGGCGCTGAAGTCGTTGCCCGGCATCGAGTTTGTCGGCGTCCACGCCCATCTGGCCAGCGGTCTGGACCCAGTGCCGTGCGCGGAGCAGGGGGTCGAAGTCCACCGCTGGGCGGTTGACTTCGCGCGGCGGCACGGACTCCCGCTCGCCGAGATCAACCTCGGCGGCGGGATGAACGTCGACTACGGCAGACCGGAGCGGGTCTTCGACTGGGCCGAGTACGCCCGGCACCTGACCGTGCCAGGCGGGCCGGTGGTGCGGATCGAACCGGGACGGGCGGTGAGCGCCTACTCCGGTTGGTACGCAACGGAAATCCTGGAAATCAAGAAGAGCCACGGGGAATGGTTCGCCATCTGCGCCGGCGGCACCCACCACCTGCGCACCCCGGCCGCCAAAGGCCACGACCAACCGCTCGCTGTGCTGCCGGTGGACCGCTGGGACCGCCCGTGGGCGCGCACCGGCTGCGAGGGTCCGGTCACCTTCGTCGGCCAGTTGTGCACCCCCAAGGACGTGCTTGCCCGTGCGGTCCGTGCGGGCCGGGTGCGGGTCGGCGACAAGGTGGTGTTCGCCCTGGCGGGCGCGTACGCGCGGAACATCAGCCATGTGGAATTCCTGATGCACGACCGACCCGCCGTGACCCACGTCGGAGACCGCTGACCTGCGACACTGACACCGTGGACCCGCGCACTCGCCACCGCACCGTCCGCGACGTCCTGCTCGCAGGCGCCGTGGCGGGAGTGCTCAGCGGCGCGCCGTCGACCGCATGGGCGGTCGTCACGGGTCAAGACCCGTTGGCGGCAACCCGCGCCGCGGGCTCGCTGTTGTTGCCGCACGAAAGCCGCCAGGGCCGCCTTCTCGTCGCCGCTGGGATCGTCCACACAGGTCTGTCCCTGGGCTGGGCGTCAGCGCTCGCGGCCACACTGCCGCGACGGAACACCACAGCCGCGGGCGCTGTCGCGGGTCTCGCGATCGCGGCTCTGGACTTGGGTTTGGTCGGTCGCAGGTTTCCGCTAATCCGGGCACTGCCGGTGTTGCCGCAGGTGGCCGACCATGTCGCCTTCGGCCTACTGGTCGGAGCCATTCTCACCCGAAGGCGTTCACGGACCCCATTGAGCCGCTGATCGGGCCCTGGAGATCAGGCGACGTCGAGTCGGCTTCGCAGGATCGCCACCCGCGGCCACCACGGGACCAGTTTCTCCGCCTCAGCCAACGCGGTCCGCGCCGAGCGGTTGTCGCCTGCGGTCATGTGCGCTCGGGCCAGGGTGGCCAAGTCGTCGGCGCGGCCCAGGCGGTCGTCGCCCGATTCCGCCGCGAGGCGGGCCAGGGAGATCGCGCGGCTGGTGTTGCCCGACAGCAACTCGTGCAGGGCGCGGGTGCCGTTCAGTTTGTGCTGGGGGTAGCCGAGCGTCACCGCGTTCTCGATGGCCTGGGAGGCGGTGCTCAACCCGATCTCGGCGTCGAGCTGACCGGCTTCCACGGTGGCGCACGCCAAGCCGCTCAACGCGGCGAACGCCACGGCGGCCTCCGCAGGGGTCTGCTCGCGGTCCTCGACCAGCGTCATCGCCACCATCATCGCCTCGGCGTAGCGGGCTTCGGCCTGCAACACCAGGATCCGCGCCGCGGTGGCGGTTCGCAGTGTCGGGTATTCGTCGCGCAGCCTGGCTGCCAGGTCGGCCGCGAGGTCGAGCTTGCCCTCCTGGGCGGCGTCGACGGTCTGGCCCACGAGCGGAGCGGCGTCGAGCTGCTGGGCGCGGACACCGGTGAGGCCCGGCAGCTTGAAGACCAGCCAGCCCGTTGACGTGGACGTCGCCGTCTTCCGCGGCACAAAGGAATGTCCCACCGTGATGACACAGGCCACCGCGAACCCGATCCAGAAGCCGGAAGGCGCGGCGAACGCCTGAAGCGTCACCACTACCGCGGTGATCACACCCGCGGTCATCGAACACAGCGCGGCACCCCACATGCGCCTGCGGGCGGGAGCGATCCCAGGACCAACCGACACCGAGAGGAACAGCGGCACCGCCCGCAGCACGACCACCCGCCTGGGCGTCGTCCAGTCCTTGAGGCGCGAGCCGACACCGATCACGACTCGGTGCACGCGCGCTCGGAAGGCGATGGCGCCCACGAGCAGTCCCAGTTGGAGCGAGAGGAGACCCACGAGGTGCCCGGCCACAGCGCCACCGAGTCCCACCGCGACCTGGCTCACCGACCGCTCGACAACCGCGACGACGAAGCCGGTGACAGCGGCGGAAAGGAACACTGGACCTGAGACCACTCGAAGCAACCGCACGATAGGCAGACGCTACCCGGCCACGGCCGGTTCCCGGGTGGACTTCGTCAGGTCGCGGCGCGGGCCGCGCTGACGAAGTCGCGGATCAGGCCGTGGTCCTTCACCCCGCGGCTCGACTCGACCCCGCTGGACACGTCGACACCCCACGGCCGGGACGCGGCGATGGCCTGCCCCACGTTGGCCGGATCGAGCCCGCCCGCCAGGATCCACTTGCCCTCCGGCCGGCCCCCGTCGAGCGTGCCGAGGTCCCATCGCTCACCCGAACCGGCGACCGGCGAGTCGAGCAGCAGCAGGTCCTCGCCGAACGCGCCGACCTCGACGTCGGTCGTCGGCGTGAGCGCGGTCGCCCGGATGAGTCGCACGGGCACGCCCGCGAGATCGGCGAACGCGGTGCGCGGGTAGTCGCCGTGCAACTGGACGGCCCGCAACCCCGCGGCGACGGCGATCTCACCCGCCGCGGTCGCCGACACGTCACTGAACACGCCGACGGTCAGCACACCGTCCGGGACACGGGCGGCGAGGCGCGCGGCCAGTTCGGGGTCGACCCGCCGGACGCTCCGCTCGGCGAAGACGAACCCGATCGCGTCCGCCCCAGCCTCGACCGCCGCGTCGACGTCGCCCACCGTGCGCAACCCGCACACCTTCACGAACATGCCGCGACCCTACCCACGCGAGTGGGTGACTCGCGGGTCAGGGGATTGCGGGGGTTCCCCCTTGGCTGGTGGGCAGTCCGGCGGCCCGCCACGCCCGGAAGCCGCCGATCAGGTCGGTGGCGTTGCGCAGGCCCAGCCGTTGGAGGTCGCGGGCGGCCAGGGAGGAGGCGTAGCCCTCGTTGCACAGGACGATCACGGTGGTGTCCTCGGTGAAGCCCGCGATCCGGTGCTCGCCGTGCGGGTCGAGCCGCCACTCCAGGTGGATCCGCTCGATGGGCACGGACCCGGGGATCTCGCCTTCCGCGGCCCGGTTGGCGATCGGCCGGATGTCGACCACCAACGCGCCCTCGCGGCGCAGCCGGTCGGCCGTGGCCGGGTCCACTCGGTCCAGAACCGCTCTGGCCCGGTCGAGTTCGTCGTCGATGGCACTCATCGGTGGTCTCGCTGACTCGGGAGGGACGGGATGCTGTCGGGCACCTCGCGCAGGCTGGCGTACTCGCGGGTGGGCACCAGCGGTGGCGAGTAGGCGTGCACGCTCGCGGCCATCCGCGCGGTGACATTCTCCACCTGGTGGGCCCGGCCCGCACCGAACGCGACGGACGCCCCGGTGCGGTGCCGCGCGTTGCGGATGGGCCCCGCCGGGTACCGGAACGTCTCGGCGAGTTCGCCCAGCAGCACCGAGAACGCCCCGGTCGCGCCGCCGTGGTCGTGCGGGGCCGTCCCCTGGCCCGGCAGCCAGGACAGCAGCCACAACTCGATCTCGTCGGTGACCGCGACCCGCGTCCACCAGCGC
>NZ_JBOHGC010000004.1:0-6187 GCF_050699995.1 Actinokineospora sp.
GCCCCCGCCACCCCAGGTACTGAGCCACCAGCCGCAGATGCTCGGTGCGGGTCTTCGCCCGGCGACCGTAAGACCGAAGCTCGGCCGGGTCGACACTCAGCTGGTCGGCCAGCCGGGCCACCGCGACCGGCGGCGCCGTAGTGACCTTGTCCGGCACGAACCCCAGCCAGGGCAGCGTGCACAACGCCACCGCCAACCCCAACCGATCCGCCGGACCCCGGCCCCGACCGGGGTCCACGAAGGCGATGTCCGCCGGGGTGAGGGTGAAGAACCGGAACAACTCCTCCCGGCCGATCTCCGGGAACCCCCGTAGACGCTCCAACTCCGCGTCCGCAAACACCTGCGCCGCCACCCATGGCCTCCCAGCCGGCACCCGAAGATCCCCAGCTCAGAAGCCTACCCAGCCATATCCGCCCGAAATTTCTCCGGTACTACGGGGACCCCGTGTTGGGGTGTGTTTGGCGGCCGCCTGGGTGGCGTCGCGGTTCCCGGAACCCGCGCGGGGTGCTGACGACGACGGGCTCGGGTATGTCGAGATGCTCAAGGTGGGTCTGCGTGAGGCGGCGGACAACCGGGTGGTGCGGCACGCGCTGATCGTGGTGGCGCTGCTGGGCGGGTTGGACGCGTTCGAGGAGTACTTCCCGCTGATGGCCCTGGCGTGGGGTGTGCCCGCTGGCCTGGTGCCGGTGGCGATGGTGGGGATCCCGTTGGCCGGTGCGGCCGGTGCTGCCCTCGGTGGGTTCGGCAGCCGGTTGCGGACGCGGACGCTCGGGGTGCTGCTGGGTGTCGCGGTGGTGGTGTTGGTGCTGTCCGGCGTGCTGCGAACCCCGGCCGGTCTGCTCGCGGTGGCGGGGTTCTACGGGCTGTACCAGCTGGTGTTGGTGGTGGCCGAGGCCCGGTTGCAGGACAGCATCGAGGGCCCGGCGCGCGCGACGGTGACGTCGGTGGCGGGTATCGGGATCGAGGTGTCCGCGCTGGCGGTGTACGGGGTGTGGGCGATGGGTGAGGTGTTCGGGGTGGCCGGGTTGGTCGCCTTTGTGGCGTTGCTGCTCCCCCGGTGGCTGCGGCAGGCGCCCGTCGCCGAGCGCCTGCCGCGGTAGGTCAGCCGGCGACCAGGCCGCTGGTGATGCTGGAGGTGATCCCGCCCGCGCGGTCGGAGGCGAGGAACGCGGCGGCGTCGGCGGGCCCGGTGTTGCCCGTGCCGGGGCGGGTGGATAGGTGTCGCGTTGCGCTAGGCGCGCAGGAAGGTGTCCTGGACCTGGTCTTCGACGTCCTCGAAGGAGCCGAGCATGCGGTCGTCACCCTAGGGCGGCGGCGGCGGCCGCGGCGATGGCTTGGGCGGCGGCGGCCAGGGGTGGGGAGTCCAGTTTCCACTGCTGCCAGTACAGGGGGACGTCGATGGGGTGACCGATGTCGGTGAGGGTGCCCGCGGCGATGCGGGGGCGGGCTTGGACTTCGGGGACCATGCCCCAGCCGAGTCCGGCGGCGACGGCGTCGACGAATCCCTCGGAGGAGGGGATGTAGTGCCGGTGCTGACTGGCTTGCTTGCCGGGGGCGACGGTGTCGACGAAGTGGTCTTGGAGTTGGTCGCGGCGGTCGAAGACGAGGACGGGCGCGTCGGCGATCAGGTTGGGCAGGGGGCCGTCGAGGTGTCGGGCGGCGAAGGTGGGGCTCGCGCAGGGTAGGTAGCGCATGTTGCCGAGGGCGCGGACCGTGCAGCCTAGGACCGGGTCGGGGGTGGAGGTCACCGCTGCCATGACGAGGCCTTCGCGGAGCAGGGCGGTGGTGTGGCCTTCGTCTTCGCGGTGCAGGTCGAAGCGGATGTCGGGGACCCGGGTCATGGCGGGGATGAACCAGGTGGACAGCGAGTCGGCGTTGACGGCGATGCACAGGCGGGCTGCTTCGCCCGCGGCGGGCAGGCCGAGTTCGGTGAGGGTGTCGCGTTCGAGTTGGAGCAGCTGGCGGGCGAAGCGGACGACGACTTCGCCGGACTCGGTGGCGCGGGCGGGTTTGGTGCGCATGAGCAGGACCCGGCCGGTGCGCTGTTCGAGGGCTTTGACGCGTTGGCTGACCGCGGACGGGGTGACGTGCAGGGCGGCCGCGGCGGCGTCGAAGGTGCCTTCGTCGACGACGGCGAGCAGGGTGCGAACCAGGTCGAGCGGCAGGTCGGGCATCACGAGCGCTAATGATACGTCAAAATGTTGAACTGGACTGTTGACAGGCGGGTTCCTAGCCTCGGGGTATGGAACCGTTTCTGTTCGCCGTGGCCGCTGGATTCGGCACGGGACTCTCGCTCATCGTCGCCATCGGCGCCCAGAACGCGTTCGTGCTGCGCCAGGGCATCCAACGGCGCGCGGTCCCGGTGGTCGTCGCTATCTGCGCCGGGTCCGACGCGGTGCTGATCACCCTGGGGGTGGCTGGGGTCGGTGTGGTGGCGGGTGCGTGGCCCGCGGCGACGACGGTGTTGACGCTGGTCGGCGCCGCGTTCCTGCTCACCTACGCGGCGATGGCGGCCCGGCGCGCGTTGCGGCCGTCGGTGCTGGTCGCCGCGGGTGGGTCGGCTCGTCCCGCGGTGCTGACGGCGGTGGCGTTGACGTGGCTCAACCCGCACGTCTACGTCGATGTGCTGCTGTTGGGGTCGCTGGCCGCCGCGCACGGGTCGCTGCGGTGGGGGTTCGCGGTCGGCGCGGTGCTGGCCAGCCTGTGCTGGTTCTCCGCGCTCGGGTTCGGCGCGCGGCTGCTCACCGGGTTCTTCGCGAAACCGGCGTCGTGGAAGGTGCTCGACGGGCTGGTGGCGGCGACGATGCTCGCCTTCGGGGTGTTGCTGCTCAGCCAGCTCCGGTGATCGCGTCGGCGACGAGGTCGACGGCGCTGCGGTCGGGGGTGCGAGCGGCGGCGTTGTAGGTGCGGTTGGTGGTGTCGACGCTGGCGTGGCCGACGTCTGCCTGCACGGTGACCAGTTCGGCGCCCGCCTCGACGGCGGCGGTGACGTAGAAGTGCCGCAGGGCGTGGGGGTGGATGCGGGTGGCGACGTCGGCGAGGTCGGGTCCGGCGGAGGCGGCGATGCGGCGCAGCAGCGCCCACACGTCGGTGCGGGCCATGGGTTTGCCGTCGCGGGTGCTGATCAGTGGTTCGGTCCCGGCTTTCACCTGGCCGCGCACAGCGGGGGCGGTGTCGGTGGCGCGGTGGTGCAGGTAGGCGTTGAGGGCGTCCTGGGCGAGGCCGGAGAGGTAGACGACGCGGGGCTTGTCGCCTTTGCCGGGCACGCGCAGGGCGGCGCGGCCGCGGGTGGAGTGCAGGTCGGCGCGGGTCAGGTCGCACAGTTCGGACACGCGAATGCCGAGGGTGAACAGGGCGACGACGGCGGTGGCGCGCAGGGTGCCGAGGCGGTCACGGCCGGGACGTGGGGCGGCCGCGGCGGCGAGGAGGGCGCGGACCTGTTCGGCGGTGAGGGTGACGGTGCGGGTGGTGTCGTGGTCGGTGGCGACGGCGAGGCGGCGGCGGGACAGGGCGGCGGGGTTGGCGGTGATGACGCCTTCGTCGGCGAGGTGGCCGTAGAAGGCTTTGAGGGTGCCGAGCATCCGGTCGCGGGTGGCTTTGGCGGCGCCGTCGACGGTGAGGTCGTCGAGCCATTCCTTGACGTGGGTGGTGTTTGCGGCCAGCGGGTCGAGTCCGCGGGCGCCGCACCAGCGCAGCCAGTGCAGGTGGCGCAGCCGCCCGCGCCGGGCCGGGGGTGGGCGGTTCGCGGCTCTCGCCGGTGGCTGGGTGGGGATGCCGAGGGTGTGGGCGTAGGCGTGCACGACGTGGGCGATCTCGGGGCGTTGCCGCCACGGGTCGAGGTCGGCGGCGCTGACCGGCAGGCCCAGGGACTCGGCGTACTTGTGGCGGGTGGCGCGGTTGGCGTAGCCGAGCAGCCAGTCGCTCAGCAACGCGAGCAGCCGGGCCGGGTCGTCGACACCGGGCCAGACCTCGTCGTCGGTGGCGGCGACGAGCAACTCGGTCACGGGCGCTCCCCTTCGGCTCAGGAGTTGATCAGCATACGCGTGCGGGGGCCGCCGACCCGGGCATTAGCCTGCACGCATGAGTGACGCCTTGCCGCCGTGCCCGGCCTGTGGCAGCGAGTACACCTACGAGCTGGACCCGCTGCTGGTGTGCCCGGAGTGCGCCCACGAGTGGACGCCCGCCGTCCCCGAGGCGGTCAAGGTGATCAAGGACGCGGTCGGCAACCCGCTCGCTGACGGGGACACCGTGACCGTGGTGAAGGATCTCAAGGTCAAGGGGTTCCCGACGGCGATCAAGGTCGGCACGAAGGTCCGCAACATCCGACTTGTCGACGGCGTGGGTGATCACGACATCGACTGTAAGGTCGACGGTTTCGGGCCGATGCAGCTCAAGTCGAGCGTGGTCAAGAGGTCTGATCGTCTTCGCCAGCCGCGGGCCGATCATGCGGCGGTCAGTCTTCGTCGCTGAACGAACCCCCGTAGATACTCGAACCGCCGAAGCCGGGCGGGCACTGGTTGTTGGGACCGGGTCGCAGCGCGGTCGAGTGGGCCGCGGGCAACTCGCCCGCCGACGCGCGGTCCCGCGGCCGGTCGGCCACGATCGGCGCCGCACCGCCTGCCAGCACGTCCTCGACGAACGCCTGCCGGTAGGCGTTGACAGCCGGGCAGACCGTGCCGTCGCGCATGTCGTTCCACACCGCCGTGGCTGCGTCATCGGTGGCCACCACGTAGTTGTAGTCGCCGAGGAACTCCGAGGTCAGGCCGTTGGCGCTGGCGGCACGCCCGTCGCCGTCCGGGCCGCGAAGCACCGTCGTCCACGGGCCGAGGACGCCGCCGGCGATCTGGGCGTGCCGCACGACCCCGAGCACCCGCCGCTGGGACGTGGTCTCGTTGCGCCACGGGTCCAGCCAGGCGTTGTAGACCAGCCAGGCGTCCGTGCCGTCCGGCGAGATGGCGATGGCCGGGAAGTTGGCCCGGTCGGCGCCGTCGTTGGCGTCCATGACGCCGGAGAAGGTGTCACCGCCCGTGGTCGAGGAGATGATGTACGCCCGCTCCGCGTTCGTGCCTGCCCGGTCGTCGGACCAAGTGACCAGGATCTGATCAGTTGCGTCCGCTCCGGACGGAGCGCCGTTGGCGATGTCGATGCTCGGGAAGGTGTTGGTGCGCGCCCCAGCGATGCCGTCGATGGTGAACCGTCCCTGCGCCGGGTCGAACTGGCCGATGCCCTCGACCGCGACGATGGGCCGTGCCCGCTCGAAGGTGGCGCCGCCGTTGAACGACCGCGCCAGCAAGAAGACGCCCTGCCCGGACGGGATGGACGTCCCTTCCCAGATCACGTAGACAACGCCCGCGCTGTCGGTGCGGATCGCGCAGCCCTGCCGCCCGCCGGTCTGGTTGTTGTTCGTCGCCTCGCTCAGCTGCCGGACGGTCCAGGTGTCGCCGCCGTCGGTCGACCGCGAGAACAGGACCGGCTCGGACCCGGCGGTGCCGCGGAAGCCGACGTTGCAGACGTAGACGTTGCCGAAGTGCGGGCTTGTCTCGGCGTTGTCGGCCCACAGTTGTTCCTTGTCGCTGAACAGCGCCGTGTTCTGCCGGGTGACGACCACCGGGTCGGACCATGCGGCGTTGTCCCCGGCAATGGCATCGGCGAGGTCGAGCGTGTGCGACACCGCGATCGCGCCCGCACCCCTGAACCCGGCATTGCCGGGGAACGGGGTGGCGATGTTCGCGTAGTACAGCCGCTGCCCGTTCGCCCAGGAGAAATCGCCGTTCTCATCCGGTGCCGGACCGAAGACGAGTTCCGGGTCGCCGTTGGAGACCATGCCGTTCTCGGTGTAGTTCGGCAGCGTGCCGATCGGCCCCGCCGGGTCGGGCACGCAGCCGGTGTCACCGGCGGGCGGCTGACCGACCGTGACGTCCGGCTGGCCGAGGCAGCTCGGCGTCACGCGTGCCGAGTAGCCGGTGTAGGTCGGCTGCGTCCAGGAGATGCCGCCGTTGGTCGAGAACTGGACCCCCGAGAGGCCGACACCCGGGGTGAAGGGGCAGGTGCGGTCGTCACCGGCGTTGCAGGCTTCCATGTCGATGTTGTCGTTGGCGCCTGCCGCGAGGATCAGCGGGTTGACCGGGTTCACCGCAACCCCCGGCTCGTTCTGCTTATTCTGCGAGAACAGGTTGTCGTTGCTGCC
>NZ_JBOHGC010000005.1:0-1009 GCF_050699995.1 Actinokineospora sp.
CTGCACGCCCGCAACTCCCACGTTGTCGGCGGCGTCGGCCGAGACCGGGACCGCTGTGCCCGAGACGGTCGCGCCGCCGGCCGGAGCGGTGATCGAAACCGTCGGCGGGGTCGGATCCGGGGCGGCGTTACTGACGGTAACGGAGACGGTCGCGGAGGTGGTGGTATTGCCGGCCGCATCGCGCGCGCGCGCGGTCAGCGTGTGCGAGCCGTTGGTCGCGGTGGTGCTGTTCCAGGTGACAGTGTAGGGCGAGGCGGTGTCTTCGGCACCGAGGTCGGCCCCGTCGAGCTGGAACTGCACGCCCGCAACTCCCACGTTGTCGGCGGCGTCGGCCGAGACCGGGACCGCTGTGCCCGAGACGGTGGCCCCGTTGGCCGGAGCGGTTAGGGAGACCGTCGGGGGGGTGTTGTCGGGGGCTGCCGTGCCGACGAGCTGGACGAACTTGGCGACCGATGGGACCACGCTCCCGTTCAGGATGAAGAGCAGGTAGTGGCCAGGAGGCGCAACATTGCCGTGGGGAGGGGCCGTGACGTCGAGGCCTCCCGTCGTTTGCGAGAAACTCAGCTCGTTGATGTACTGGCTCTCGTTGAAAGCGTGGGTCACCGAGGAGAGTCTCAGCATCGTGACCTTGGAGATCGTCAAGGCGTCCGGCGTTCCGACGAACAAGGATTGCCCATAGGCGACGCTGGGCGGTGCCGACGAGATCGTCGGCCTGGTTCCCTTGAACAGATAGGGCGGCGAATAGATCTCAGTGTCCGGGTACCCGTTACCGCCCGTGCTCAAGACCCGACCATCGGGCAGCAGGAGCGCCGCAGAGTGGTACACGCGGGGAATTCCCGAACTGCTGGCGAGCGTCGTCCAGTCTTCGGTCGTCGGATCCCAAAGCTCTGCCGCATGCACGGCGCCGCTGGGATCGTTGAAGCCGGGCGCGGCGGTGCCGCCGGTGACCAGCACCTTACCGTCGGGCAACAGCGTGGCGTTGATCTGGCGCCGGCTGAATTGCATGGAG
>NZ_JBOHGC010000006.1:0-4843 GCF_050699995.1 Actinokineospora sp.
GTGACGACCCCAGCGGTTCCCGCGCCCACCGCGAGCGCGACAAGAACGGCCTGCACTAGCCCACTACGACCACGACGGTGTGTCACGGTCGCGGAAGGTACCACCAACGAGTGGATCTACGTGAATACTCCGAAACTCTCTGTTACGGAGTTGTTGGATCAGGAGAGGTCGTAGGAGGAGGAGTCGTCGTCGGCGGCGTAGTGGGCGGTGTAGTCGGTGGCGTCGTCTTAGGCGGTGTGGTTGGTGGCGTCGTGGTCACCGGACGCGGCGTGGTGGTGGTGGTCGTAGGCCGCGTACCGCGCTTGGTCGTGGTCGTCGTTGTCTCGGTGGTCGACTCGGTGGTCGTGGTGGTGCTCTCCGTCGTCGACGACGGCACCTCCGAGGACGTGGTGGAGACGGTGCTGGTCGTCGACGTGGGCTTGGCGGAAGTCGACTTCGCGGGCGCGGCGGGCGCGATCGGACTGGCGTCGTCGCTCGAGCCCGAGGCGAAGGCCGCGACGGCGGCGAAAACGGTCGCCACGACGACGCCGGACACACCCAGGATGGCGTAGGGCGCGCGGCGGAGACCTGGTGTTTCGTCGTCCACTGGTGACACTTCGACCCGGTCTGCTGACTCGGACATACAGGTCCACTCTCCCTGACTCGCGAGCGAGCCGGTTCGTCGGCCGGTGACGGCGCGAAAAACTACCATCTCGTAGAAGGACTGCTACCCGTGCGTATGTTTTCTCACTCTGGGTGGATCCCTCGTCCGTGCGGCAGGATGACGGTGTGTCACAGCCGGAGAACCGAGCCGATCCCGTCCGCCTGACCGCGTGGGTGCGCGGCCGGGTCCAAGGCGTCGGGTTCCGGTGGTGGACCCGCAGCCGCGCGCTCGAACTCGGGTTGTCCGGCTGGGCGCGCAACACCGCCGACGGCCGGGTCGAAGTGGTGGCCGAAGGAGCGCGGGACGAGTGCGACCGGTTTCTCCAGGCACTGCGGTCCGGCCAGGCCCCCGGCAGCGTCGACACCGTGGTCGAACAGTGGGGTCCAGCGAAGGGGACGATCGAGGGGTTCACCGAACGGTGACCGGTGAACCGATCCCGTTCCACCCGCGTAGGCACTTACGTGGGTGACGACCCGGGACAGGACGAGCACCTCGTCCGCGAGCTGTACGACCGCTACCGGCGGCCGTTGCACAGCTACGTCCTGCGCGCCGTCGGCAACGACCACCAGCGCGCCGAGGACATAGTCCAGGAGACCCTGCTGCGCGCCTGGCGCCACGCGGACCGCCTCCACGTCGACCACGCGGGCCCGTGGCTCTACACCGTGGCGAAGAACCTGGTGATCTCCGGCTACCGCAAGCAGAGCGCCCGGGTCGCCGAGGTGCCCATCGAGTCCGATTGGGCCCGCCCCACCGACGACTTCGAGCAGGTCCTGCAGGGCTGGCAGGTCGCCGAGGCCATGCGTGCCCTCTCGCGGGACCACCGCGAGGTCATCGGCCAGCTGTACTACCGCAGGCGGACCGTCGCCGAGGCCGCCAAGGTCCTCGGCATCCCGGCAGGCACCGTCAAGTCCCGCACGTTCTACGCGCTGCGGGCCCTGCGCGACGCCCTGGAGGAACGAGGGGTGACCGAGCCGTGAGCTGCATGTTGCTGACCTCCGTCGGCGCCTACGTCCTCGGCGCCCTCGACCCGGCCGACCGGGCCGAGTTCGAGGCGCACCTCGCGGGCTGCGCCTCCTGCAAGGCCGAGCTGGTGCGCATGGCGCCGCTGCCGGGCCTGCTGCACCGGATCTCCCCCGAGGATTACGAGGACCAGCCTGACCTGCCCGAACCCGAGCCCGAGCCGCTCGCCGAGCCGATCCCGCTGCGCAGGCGCGGCCCCAGGCGGCAGTGGCCGCTCGCCGCCGCCGTGGTCATCGTGATCGCCCTGGGCACCGGCACGGCGGTCCTCGTGCAGAACCAGCGCGAGCCCGAGCCGACCGCGGTCAGCTGGTCGGCGAAGGACGCGGCCAGCGGGGTGGGCGCCGACGTGGCGCTGACCGACCGCCCGTGGGGCACCGAGGTGAGGATCACACTGCGCGACGTGCCCGCGGGCAAGCCGTGCAAGCTCGTCGTGCGCGACCGCGACGGCGGCAGGCAGGTCGCAGGCTGGTGGTCGACCACCTTCGAGCCTGGTGAGACCATCCCCGGCAGCACGTCGTTCGACCTCGACCGGATCTCCCGGGTCGAGGTCGTGACCGACGACGACAAGGTGCTGGTCACGGTGCCCGCCCCGGCCTGAGACGCCGCCAAACGGCCCCGCCTCCCCGGGCGGGCGCGTATCCGCAGGTAGTCTCTCCCGGACACAGCACTCGGAAGGGCCGGTTCGTGCACCTCAAGAGCCTGACGCTGAAGGGCTTCAAGTCCTTCGCCTCGGCGACGACGCTGAAATTCGAGCCGGGGATCACCTGTGTCGTCGGACCCAACGGGTCGGGCAAGTCCAACGTCCTCGACGCGCTGCGCTGGGTCATGGGCGAGGGCAGCGCCAAGGGCCTGCGCGGCGGCAAGATGGAGGACGTCATCTTCGCCGGCACCTCCGGCCGCGCGCCGCTGGGCCGCGCCGAGGTCACGCTGACGATCGACAACTCCTCCGGCATGCTGCCGATCGAGTACTCCGAGGTCTCCATCACGCGCCGGATGTTCCGCGACGGGGCCAGCGAGTACGAGATCAACGGCAACGGCTGCCGTCTCATGGACGTGCAGGAACTGCTGTCGGACTCCGGTATCGGCCGCGAGATGCACGTCATCGTCGGGCAGGGTCAGCTCTCCGCGATCCTGGAGTCCAAGCCCGAGGAGCGCCGCGGGTTCATCGAGGAGGCCGCGGGCGTCCTCAAGCACCGCAAGCGCAAGGAAAAGGCGCTGCGCAAGCTCGACGCGATGCAGGCCAACCTGACCCGCCTCAACGACCTCACCGCCGAGCTGCGCCGCCAGCTCAAGCCGTTGGGCAAGCAGGCCGAGATCGCCCGCCGGGCGCAGAGCGTGCAGTCGGAGCTGCGGGACGCGCGCCTGCGGCTGCACGCCGAAGACCTGGTGAGCCAGCGCGAGGACATCGCCCGCGAGGAGGCCGACGAGGCCACCGCGCGCCGCAAGCGCTCCGAGGTCGAGCAGGCTTTGGAGATCTACCAGTCGCGTCAGACCGAGCTGGAGGACCAGCTCGCGGTGGACGCGCCGATGCTCGCCGCCGCCCAGGAGACCTGGTATCGGCTCTCCGCTCTTGAGGAGCGGCTGCGCGGCACTGTCCGGCTCGCCGTGGAGCGCGCGCGCCACCTGTCGGCGTCGGTCGAGGCGCCGCGCGGCGGGCGCGACCCGGACGAGATGGAAGAAGAGGCCGAGCACACCGCGATGCGCGAGGCCGAGCTGTTCGAGGCCGTCGCGGAGGCCCGCTACACGCTGGCGGAGTCCACCGAGCGCCGCGGCGAGCTGGAGCAGCTCGTGCGGACCGCCGAGAAGGCCCACATGGCCGCCGTGCGGGCCATCGCCGACCGCCGCGAGGGTCTGGCGCGGCTCGCCGGCCAGGTCGAGGCGCTGCGCAGCAACACCAACGCCACCTCCGACGAGATCGAGCGGCTCTCCACCGTCTTGGCCGACGCCGGCGACCGCGCCGAGTTCGCCGCGCAGGAACTCGCCGAGGGCGAGGCCGCCAGCGGCACCGAGGAAGGCGACGACGCCGGCCTGGAGGAGCGCCACCAGCGCGCCGTGCGGGCCAACGACGCGGCCAAGGCCCGGGTCGAGGAGCTGGTCAAGGCCGAGCGCGACGCCGAGCGTGAGATCGCGTCCTGGAAGGCCCGCGTCGACGCGCTGTCGATGGGCCTGGCCCGCAAGGACGGCGCGGGCGCGCTGCTCGCCGCGAGCGACCGGCTGCCCGGCCTGCTCGGGTCCGTCGCGGCGCTGCTGACCGTCGAACCGGGTGCCGAGGCCGCCTTGGCCGCCGCGCTGGGTCCGGTGGCCGACGCGGTCGCCGTGGCCGACCCCGACGGCGCTGTCGCCGCACTGAGGATGCTGCGCGCGGGCGACGCGGGTCGCGCGGGGATGCTGGTCGGCGGGCCGGCGCACACGTCCGACCGCTCGTCCTGGCCGACGCTGCCCCCGGGCGCGCGCTGGGCCGTCGATCTCGTGCGGGCGACTGACGCCTTGCTGCCCGCCGTGCACCGCGCGCTCGACAAGCTGGCCGTGGTCGACGGCCTGCCCGCCGCGCAGGCGCTGGTCACCGAATACCCCGAGCTGCGGGCCGTCACGGCCGAGGGCGACGTCCTGGGTGCGCATTGGGCCGTGGGCGGGTCCGAGCGGGCGCAGAGCGTCATCGAGGTGCAGGCCGCGGTCGACGAGGCCAACGCCAAGCTCGCCGCCACCGAGCGGTCGCTGGAGGGCTCCGCGGCCGCGCTGGAAGGCGCGCGTGCCGAGCAGCAGGCCCGCCGCGCCGAGGTAGGCGCGGTCAAAGAGGCGATGAACGAGGCGCGCGTGCGGGCGGCTCGGTCTTCCGAGCGGCTCAACCGGCTGCGCCAGGCCCTGCGGGCCGCGCAGGCCGAGGTCGAGCGGGCCACGTCGCAGCGGGCGAAGGTCGAGCAGGCACGCGAGGAGTCCCTGCTCAAGCTCGCCGACCTGGAGGAACGCCTCGCGGTCGTGCAGGAGCAGGAAGTCGAGGACGAGCCCGACTCCGCGGAGCGCGACGAGTACACCGCCGAGCTGGCCACCGCTCGGCAGGAGGAGATGGAAGCGCGGCTCGTGCTGCGCACCGCCGAGGAACGCCACCGTGCGCTTCAGGGCAAGGCCGACGGCCTGCGCCGGGCCGCCCGCGCCGAGCGCGAGGCCCGCGAACGCGCGACT
>NZ_JBOHGC010000007.1:0-2981 GCF_050699995.1 Actinokineospora sp.
GGCCCCGAGCGCACCGGCTGCACCGAGTGCGGCTCCTGCATGACCGGCTGCCGCGTCGGCGCGAAGAACACGCTGGTCAAGAACTACCTGTACCTGGCGGAGAAGGGTGGCGCCGAGGTCATGCCGCTGACCACCGTCACCGCCCTGCGCGAGCGCGAGGACGGCACGTACGAGGTCGACGTACGCGCGACCGGCAAACGCATCAGGAAGGGCCGCCGGACCATCACCGCGGGCAAGGTCGTGCTCGCCGCGGGCACCTGGGGCACACAGAACCTGCTCCACAGCATGCGCGACAAGGGCGCACTGCCGAAGCTCTCGGCCAAGCTGGGTGAGCTGACCAGGACCAACTCCGAGTCCATCATCGGCGCCGCCCGCAACAAGGTCGACCCGGAGAACAACTACAGCTCCGGTGTCGCGATCACGTCGTCGATCCACCCGGACGAGATCACCCACATCGAGCCCGTGCGGTACGGCAAGGGCAGCAACGCCATGAGCCTGATGCAGACCATCGCCACCGACGGCGGCTCAGCCGTGCCCCGCTGGCGGCAGGCGGTCCGGTTCCTCGTGCGGCACCCGGTCAAGTCGGTGGGCCTGCTGCAGGGCTACCGCTGGAGCGAGCGGACCGTGATCCTGTTGGTGATGCAGAGCCTCGACAACTCGATCACCACCTACACCAAGCCCGGCTGGTTCGGCAGGCGCAAGTACACCTCCAAGCAGGGGCACGGCGAGCCCAACCCGACCTACATCCCGGCGGGCCAGGTCGCCAACGAGCTCACCGCCAAGCACATCGGCGGCACCGCAGGCGGAACGTGGGGTGAGGTCTTCAACATCCCGCTGACCGCCCACTTCATCGGCGGCTGCGCCATCGCCGACGACGAATCCCGCGGCGTCATCGACCCGTACCACCGGGTCTTCAACTACCCCGGCATCTCAGTGGTCGACGGGGCCGCCATCACGGCAAACCTGGGGGTGAACCCGTCGCTCACGATCGCCGCCCAGTCCGAGCGCGCGTTCTCCTTCTGGCCCAACAAGGGTGAGGCGGACCCGCGTCCGGCGCAGGAGGCCGGCTACCAGCGGATCAAGCCCGTCGCCCCGGTCAACCCCGCCGTCCCCGCCGAGGCCCCCGGCGCACTCCGGCTGAAGATCGTCGACGTCCGGTAGCGCCGGTTACCGGGTCGGTGTCGGGCTGGGAATGGGCGGCGCGGGCGCGGATGCGGCGCACCATGATCTTGGCGATTTCGATCACCTGGCCACACCAGTCGACAGTCGAATCCTTGCCCGAGTAGGACAGATCGAGTCCCTGATTCGGTGCGATGCCAACCTTGAGATCGCACCCGGTACGTGGAAGATGTGCCGCTGTGTACACCGCGGGCTGGCCTTCTACCGTTGTCGGCTCGAAGACCTTCATCATGTTGCTGTTCCTGTACGCCCACGCGAGCGGATCATTTTCGGTGAGGACGCCCAGTCCGAGCCGGGTATCACCCTCCCAGATGCATAGTCCGCGGATCTTGTCGCCCCACTGCTCGCCCTGGGGCGTTAGACCGAACCGGCTCGCTTCATCTGGCGTCAAGATCTCGCACACCCGCAGGGTGTAGGAGGCGGCGTCACCAGCTTTGGGTATTGGCGGCGCGCTGGTTGGGCGTGGAGTCGACTGATTTGTGAGCAGCGACAGAACGCAGATCACGGGCCCGGCTGACTTGGTTGTGCGGTGGTTCACTGGCCCGCCCGCCGGAAGGTGTCGTGGTTTGTGTCTTCGACGAGCCCGTTAGGCCGTCGGGGCCCTGGAACTTGGAGGAGCGTCGCGTAGGCGACGCACGATGATCTCGCCCATTTCGAGTGCCTGTCCGCACCAATCGACGTCGGTGTCCTTGCCGTTGTACGACAGGCTGATCCCTTGGTTCGGTGCGGTGCCGACTGACAGCTCGCAGGTAGAACGCGGCAAGTGGGTTGAGGTAATCGCCGCGGGTTGTCCCTCTACGGTCCGCGGTTCCCACACCTGCATCATCGGAGCGTGCTGATAAGACGTCACCAATGGATCGCGAGTGGCAGACAGAGAAAACCGCAGCTCGACCTCTTCTCCTCGCCAAATACACTGGCTTAGCTCGTGACCGGTCCACTGTTCGGGTTCCCCGCGCACGTTGAACCTCGCACGTTCATCCGGGCTCAGCAGGTCGCAGACGTGACTGAGGTAACTTCGGGCATCCGCGCCCGCGGGAACGGATGGTGGGCTGGTCGGACGGGGAACAGAGGTCTGCGGTGCTGGGGTCGGCTCAACCGGCTCCGAGGTGCCGCAACCGGCGCTGATCAAGCACGAAATGGCGATTGTGCTCACAAACCGTGTCTTCACTGGTCACCTCCGAGCCGTTCGGCGATCATTCCTGAAGGTTGACCCGCTTCGGTTACCTTCTCGCGTACTCCTGCAAGATCCGCGACTCGCCGATGGGTGTGTGGGCGGCGCCGAAGCGGACGACGTTGCCGACGACGTCGACGATCTTGCGGGCTTCTTCCCTGCCGAGTCCCGCGGCGAGTAGCGCGTTGCGTAGGGCGTCGCGGTCGCTGCCCGCGCGGGCGGCGCAGGTGTCGAGTGTCGACGCGGGCAGTGTGATGGACGAGCCGGTTCCGGGCCGGTGGCCTGGAAGTAGGCCGACGGCGGCGCGGGACAGGCCGGTCGGCGAGACGCGCGCCAGGGTCAGCCTGCCGGGTTCCAGGATGCCGACGGCCGCTGTGGCGCCGGACGCGGCGACCAGGGCGGAGGTTCGCGGGCCTTCGGCGGACAGGTGCAGTCTGGCGTCGATCTCCCACTCTGGGCGGGCCAACACACCCAGGCTGGTCTCGATGTCGCGGTGGAAGTCGCCGGGCACACCCAATCCCTTGGCGGCCAACGACTTCCACGCTTCGCCGCGCAGCTGGGCGCGTTCGTCGAAGGTGTGGCCGTGGGACTGGATCTCCAGGATCGGCCTGCGTGGACCCAGGTTGAAGTG
>NZ_JBOHGC010000008.1:0-5342 GCF_050699995.1 Actinokineospora sp.
GTCTTGACGACCTCGCCATTCTCGATTCGGTAGCCGTTCCTCGTCGCGTGCTCTGCTGTCGCCTCCACGCCGCGAACCAGTTCCCGCACGGACCGCTCGGTGTCATCGATGATCTTTACCGCAGCGGACAGTCGCGCGGCGAGTTCCTCCAGCGCTTGGCGACGCGCACGGAGGTCATTGTCGCCGGCTTCCGCCGCCTCCCCTGTCCACTCGACCGGCTTGGCACCGTCAAGCTCGTCCTGCAAGCCGACTACCAGTTTGTTCTGCGCGGCGAGATGGTCACCGACCTGCCCGATGACGTCGGGCTGCCACTGCCTGATTTCAGCCCACGTGGCCATCAGCGGCCTGCCGTCCGGCCGAAACCGTGCGCGGCAACATCGTCTCGCGCCTGGTAGTCATCGGAGGCCGTGGTCAGCGCGGTCGCGTAGGAGTCCATGCCCTCGGCCCACCTCGCGCGGGCGACCTCCCAGTGCGGGCCGAGCGCACCGGCGGTCCCGGCGGACTCCGTCCCCGGCAGAGCTGCGGCGAGTTCAGCCACCCTGCCCAACTCCAGCTTGCGCACGACATCCGCAGCCTGCTTCGCAGCATCGGCCGCAACGCGCAGCGCTCCAGGATCGACTTGAAACCCCGCCATCTTTCCCTCCCCCATCTCCGACCGAGAGTAGCAGCGACTCCGCAGGCTGTAACCGTGATAACAGGCGAGAGGGGCGATCGAACACGCCGAACAAGTAGTTTCAAGGACAGGCCGAGCCAGGGCCGTCCCCATCGAACATCACGAGCAAGCCGGGCAGGCCACAGCACTCCCGCGATGGGCGCTCATCCGCTGACCTCAGGACTTGGCGCGGGCCGGGTCGGCCATCGGCACGATGTGTTTCTCGCCGAGTCGGGTGACCACCGCCAGTGGCTTGCTCAGCACCGACACCAGTCGTGCGACGGCTGGGCGGCCCTGTTTGCGCAGCAGCAGCGGGCCGATCTTCCCCATGATCTCCGTCGCCGCGGGCAGTGGCCTGCCGAACAGGGTCAGTTCCGTGATCAGCCCGTTCTCGTCGAACCGGAGCAGCTGCGCCTCCTCCAGTTCCTCCCGCCCGCAGCGCCCATGAAAGAACAGCGCCCGGGTCTTGTCGTCGCCGACCTCGGTGTGGAACTTGATGTCGCTGATCACCGTGAACGCGGCGGTCATCATCGCCGACACGTGGTCGGGGCCGGTGAAGCGGAATCGGGCGGTCAGCGGCGAGATGACGGTGACTGTCGGGGCGAGCAGCGGCCGAACCGCGTTCGCGTCGGCGCTTTCGGCCGCCGCCCGCCAGGCTGCTGTGGTCTGGTCCGTGGTCATAACCGACGGTACCGAGTCAGCCCTCCACCGCGCGGGCGAACGACTGCAGCGTCAACGGCCAGCCGCGGTCGGAGTCGAAGGCGCCCCGGAGTTCTTCGCCGGCGTCGCCGTGGCGGTCGATGTGGCGGTGTTCGAGTTCGACGCGGGTGCTGTCCGGGCCCTCGGGGATGAACCGGACCTCGATCTCGCTGGCACGCGCGGTGTCCGGGTCGTACTTCCAGTCGCCCTGCAGCTGCCAGGTCAGGACGAACCGGTCGTGCGGGTCGTAGGCGAGCACCGATCCCCAGTCGCATTCGGCGCCGTCCTTGCCGATCTCGAACCAGCGGCCGCCGGACTTGGGCTCGATGACGACGTCGGCGAACTCGGTGTCGCCGATGTGGTGGTCGGCGGGCCACCAGGTGCCCATCTTCGTGGTGAACACGGTGAACGCACGCTCCTGCGTGGCCTTCACGGTGATCGACTTCTGGACGCGGATGCCGGTTCCCTGGGTCATGTCTCCTCCTCCTCGACAGCGGCCGCGAAGGCCGCCAATGCCTTGTCCCACAACTGGTCGAGATAGCCGCGCAGCGCCGCGACGCCCGCCGGGTCGACCCGGTAGCGCCTGCGGGTGCCCTCGGCGTGGTCGACGACCAGGCCCGCGTCCTTGAGCACCTTGAGGTGCTGCGACACGGCGGGCCTGCTCACCGGCAGCTCGGCCGCCAGCTCGCCCACCGCCCGCGGCCGTTCGACGAGCAGTTCGAACACCGCCCGCCGGGTCGGGTCGGTGAGCGCCGCGAAGGCTGCTTGGTAAGTCACCACGAACGGTAAGTTACGCCTTACCAAGTTGCCGGTCAACGGTTTCTTGGCCAATCCCTCGCCATTCCACAGGTTCCTCATACCCGCCGGCCCGACCTTGGAGCCATGAACCAGTACCCGCCGCTCTACACCCACCCCCAGCCGCCGCGTGGCCGCGTCAAGCGCGGCGCCGTCGCCCTGGTCGCCGCGTCCGTGCTGGGCGCGGGCGCCCTGGGCGGCGTGGCGGGCGCGCTGATCGGCTCCGACCAGCCGACGGCCCTGCACCCGACCGTCGCCCAGAACGCGTCAGTCAACACGCCCACCGACATCACCGACACCGTCGCCAAGGTGATGCCGAGCGTCGTGCAGGTCGGCACGCGGACCGCGAACGCGCAAGGCGTCGGGTCCGGCGTCATCCTCAGCGCCGACGGCCGCATCCTGACCAACAACCACGTCGTCGCGGGCGCCCGCGAGATCACGGTGACCTTCGCCGACGGCAAGACCGCGCAAGCCGAGGTGCTCGGCGCCGACCCGGGCGCGGATCTCGCGCTGCTGCAAGCCAAAGACGTCTCCGGGCTCACCCCGGCGACCCTCGGCGACTCCGGCGACCTGAAAGTCGGCGACGAGGTCATCGCGATCGGCTCGCCCGCCGGCCTACAAGGGACAGTCACGACCGGCATCGTGAGCGCCCTCGACCGTGACGTCTCGATCCCCAACCGCGGCTCGCGAGGCGCGTCGTACAAGGCGATCCAGACCGACGCGTCGATCAACCAGGGCAACTCCGGCGGCCCGCTGTTCGACACCGCGGGTCGGGTCATCGGGATCAACTCGGCGATCTAC
This sequence comes from Actinokineospora sp., assembly GCF_050699995.1. GTDB lineage: Bacteria > Actinomycetota > Actinomycetes > Mycobacteriales > Pseudonocardiaceae > Actinokineospora. The sequence goes on from NZ_JBOHGC010000008.1 coordinate 2,948, forward strand.
TCCCCCGTCTCCGGCGCCGACGGTTCGGCGGGGAGCGTGGGCATCGGGTTCAGCATCCCGGTCGACACCGTGAAGTCAGTGCTGTCCAAGATCGAGTGACCCCACACACCGGGCGGGCCACGTGGGCCGTGGCCCGCACGGTGCGTGTCCTACACGTTGCGCGGAAATCCGAGGTTGACGCCGCCGTGTGAGGGATCGAGCCACCGACTGGTGACCACTTTCGTCCTGGTGAAGAAGTGAATGCCGTCGGGGCCGTAAGCGTGGGTGTCGCCGAAGAGGGAGTCCTTCCAGCCGCCGAAGGAGTAGTAGCCCACCGGCACCGGGATCGGCACGTTCACGCCGACCATGCCGATCTCCACCTCGTGCTGGAACCGCCGGGCCGCGCCGCCGTCGTTGGTGAAGATCGCCGTCCCGTTGCCGTATGGGTTGGCGTTGACCATTCCGACAGCGTCCTCATAGGTCGGAACGCGGACCACGGACAGCACTGGACCGAAGATCTCGTCTTGGTAGAGCGCCATTCCCGGTTCGACATGGTCGAACAGTGTCGGGCCGAGCCAGAATCCCCCGGCTTCGCCGTCGATCTCATGCTCTCGACCGTCGACGACCAACTCGGCGCCTTCACCAGTTCCATTGTCCACATAGGACGTCACCTTGTCCCGATGGGCGGCGGTGACCAACGGACCCATCTCGCAGCCAGGGCGCTTTCCGTCGCCGACCTTCAGCTTCGCGATCCGGTCGCGGATGCGGCTTACCAGTTCGTCGCCCACTGGGTCGACGGCGACGACCACCGAGACGGCCATGCACCGCTCCCCGGCCGACCCGAAGCCCGCCGACACCGCCGCGTCCGCCGCGAGGTCGAGGTCGGAGTCGGGCAGCACGACCATGTGGTTCTTGGCCCCGCCCAACGCCTGCACGCGCTTCCCGTGCCGTGTCCCGGTTTCGTAGACGTAGCGGGCGATCGGGGTCGAGCCGACGAACGAGATCGCCCGCACGTCCCGGTGTTCGAGCAGGCCGTCGACCGCGACCTTGTCGCCGTGCAGCACGTTCAGCGCGCCGTCGGGCAGACCTGCCTCGGCGAACAGCTCGGCGATGAAGTTGGCCGCCGACGGGTCCTTCTCGCTCGGCTTGAGGACCACGGTGTTGCCGCACGCCAAGGCATTCGGCACGAACCACAGCGGCACCATCGCCGGGAAGTTGAACGGCGAGATCACCCCGACCACGCCCAGCGGCTGACGCAGCGAGTACACGTCGACCCTGGTCGAGACGTTCTCGCTGTGCCCGCCTTTGAGGAGGGTGGGCACCCCGCAGGCGAACTCGACCGCCTCCATCGCGCGCTGCACTTCGCCCGCCGCGTCGTCGGTCACCTTGCCGTGTTCGGCCGTGACCAGATCGACCAGCTCCCGCTTCCGGGCGTTGAGCAGCTCGCGAAATCCGAAGAGGACAGACGTCCGAGCCGCCAGCGAGGCGTCCCGCCACTCCACGGAGGCCGTGCGCGCCGCCGAGACGGCCGCCTCGATCTCCGTGGACCCCGCGAAGTCGACGTGGGCGGCGACCTGTCCGGTCGCCGGATCGAACACCTCGCCGAAGCGGTCGGTGTCACCCGACCACGGCTTGCCGTCGATCCAGTGGCTGATCCTGCGCATCAGCGCACACCGCCCGACACCGCGGCGATGGACTCCCCGAGCACATCGAGGGCTTCGTCGACTTCTTCCTCGGTCAGCGTCATGGGTGGCGCCAACCGGATGACATTGTTGTGCAGCCCGCCTTTGCCGACGAGCAGTCCACGCGCGCGGGTCTCCTCCAGCACCCGCACGGCGGCCATCGGGTTGGGGTCCTTCCCACCCGGCACCACCAACTCGATGCCGATCATCAGGCCCTTGCCGCGGACGTCGCCGACGACCGGGTTGTGCGCGGCGATGTCGTGCAGGCCCTCGGACAGGCGGATTCCGAGCTTGGCCGCGTTCGCCTGCAAGTCGTTGTCCAGGATGTAGTCCAGCACCGCGTTGGCGCCCGCGGTGGCGATCGGGTTGCCGCCGAAGGTGGAGATCGAGTTGGCCGTGAGGCCGTCCATAAGCTCGCCCCGGGCGACCACACCGCCGATCGCCATCCCGTTGCCGATGCCCTTGGCAAAGGTCAGCAGGTCGGGGGTGACGCCGTGCACCCCGTAGCCCCAGAAGTGCTCGCCAGTGCGCCCCCAGCCGGTCTGCACCTCGTCGGAGACGACGAGGATCCCGTACTCGTCGAGGACCTCCTTCATGGCCCCGAAGAACCCGTCCGGCGGCACCGCGAAGCCGCCCACGCCCTGGATCGGCTCGGCGATCAGGCAGGCCACGTCGCCGGCCGTGGTGGAGTCGATGACGTCGCGCAGGTCCCGCACGCAGGCGGCGGTGTAGTC
>NZ_JBOHGC010000009.1:0-1006 GCF_050699995.1 Actinokineospora sp.
GGGCATCGGCCTGCGCGGTCACGGCGTCCGGGTCGAACGCGGCAGGCGGGAAGATCACACTGGTGTCCATGCCGACCGCGCGGGCCAGCCTGCCCAGTTCGGGGAAGGCGACGAACAGGTCCGCGAGCATCCCCGGGCGCTGGCTGCCCTGGCCGGGGAACAACACACCGAGCTTGCCGGAAGTGCCACCCTCGACGTGCAGTCCCGGTGCGGGCTGACCGGCGACAGCGGCCCGCAACTGCGTCGCCAGCTCATCCAGATCCTTGGCCACCAAGGCGATACGCACCGGTGTGCGGTCGCGGTCGGCGCGCTCGGTGGCGGTCCGCGCGAGGTCCCGCAGCGTCCACGGCCTGCCGTGTGCGTCGTTGGTGGTGACCAGGGTCAGCAGTCGCTCGACCTGTCTGCGCGCTGTCGCGTCGTCGGCGCCACGGAACATGAGCAGTTCGGCGGGCCACTCGCGCAGACCGTGGCGGACCGCTTCGGAGCGCTGGTGTCCGCGCAGCACGACGTGGAAGTTGGTGCCGCCGAAGCCGAACGCGCTGACCCCGGCGACCCGGTGGTCGGGCCGCTCGGTCCAGGGCGCGGCCTTGCCGTGGAAGACGAACGGGCTGGTCCGCGGGTCCCACGCCGGGTTCGGCTCGGTGACGTGCAGCGTCGGCGGCTTCACCCCGGTGTGCACCGCCAGCGCGGCCTTGATCAGCCCGGCGAGGCCGGCCGCGCACTTGGTGTGCCCGATCTGCGACTTCACCGACCCGATGACACAGCTCCCCGGCGCGGCGCCCGCCTCGGTGAACACGGCATCCAAAGTGGACAATTCAGTGCGGTCGCCGACGACGGTGCCGGTGCCGTGCGCCTCGACCAGACCGATCTCGGTCGGCGACACCCGCGCGGTGCGGTAGGCGCGCTCGATCGCGCGGCGCTGGCCGTCGGGGCGAGGGGCGGTCAAACCGAGAGCCTTGCCGTCACTGCCGCTGCCGACGCCGCGGATCACCGCGTACACCCGGTC
>NZ_JBOHGC010000010.1:0-2984 GCF_050699995.1 Actinokineospora sp.
ACGACGAGCTCGACCGCCTGGTGCGGCGTCGCGACGCCGGGACCGGCGGCTGGAGCGAGCTCGGCTACGACCGGGTGGGCAACCTCGTCCGCGAGACCGACCCGCGTCTGAACCAGACCAGCTACAGCTACGACGCGCGGGACCGGCGACGGACGCGCACCGTTCACCTGGACCGGGTGAGCGCGCTGGGGGCCGCGACCACCCGCTACGGCTACGACGCGGTGGGCAACCTCACTGCGGAGGAGCCGCCCAACGGCAACTCCCTCGTCCACCGCTACGACGAGCTCGACCGGCTGCTCGAGACCCGCGACGAGCTCGGGCTGGTCTTGGCGGCGAGCTACGACGCGCGCGGCAACCGGCTGAGGACGACGGACGCCAACGGGCGCCTCACCACCAACGAGTACGACGCCCTCGACCGGCTGGTGCGCCAGGAGCTGCCGGAGAGCCGCACGGTCGCCCACGACTACGACGTGGCGGGGAACCGGATCGCGACCACTGACCCCGGCGGGCATCGCAGCCGCTTCGCCTACGACTCCCTCGACCGCCTCGTCACCACCACCGACCCGGCGCCGTTCGCCTTCACCACCCGGCTTTCCTACGACCTCGCGGGCAACAAGGTCGCCGAGACCGACCGGCGCGGGCACCCCACCGACTTCGCCTACGACGCGCTGCACCGGCTGGTGCGGGTGACCGACCCGCCGCTCTCGCGCGAGGGCGACGTGCGGCGCACGATGAGCTACCGCTACGACGCGGTGGGCAACCGAGTCGAGGAGGTGGATCGGCGCGGCATCGCGAGCGAGCTGCGCTACGACGCGGAGAACCGGCTGCTGGAGAGGCGGCGCGACGGCGTCTCGGTGCAGCGCTTCGAGTACGACCTGGTGGGCAACAAGAAGCTCGAGTACGACGCGATCCCGTCGCACCCGCCCACCGGCTACGAGTACGACGAGCGCAACCTGCTGGTCGCTACCCACCGTCCCCTCGGCGCCACGGTCGGCTACGAGCGCGACCTGATGGGGGAGGTCACGGTCGAGACCGACCCCGAGGGCCGCACGACGCGGCGGGGCTACGACGCGCGACGGCGACTGGTCGCGGAGACCAACGGTGCCGGGGAGACCACCCGCTACGAGGTGGACGGGGAGGGCAACCGCACAGCGATGGTGCGGCCCAAGGGCGCGGACGCCGCGGGCAGCTTCCGCTGGGAGTACGAGTACGACGGCGCCGCCCGCCTGCGTTTCGTGCGCGACCCGCTCGCGAACGCGACCGAGTACCGCTACGACGCCGACGGCAACCGCACGTTGCAGCTGGACGCGGCGGGCAAGTCGACGCGCTTGGAATACGACGAGCTGCACCGGCAGACGAAGCTCGTCTACGCCGGCGGGGCCGAGGAGCGCTACGAGCACGACGAGGCGGGCAACCGCACGGTGGTGCAGACGCCGAACGGCGCGGCGATTGCGAGCGAGTACGACGAGCGCAACCGCGAGGTGGTGCGGCAGGTGCCGGTCGTGGCCGGCGCCGCCGAGGTCAGCCGCATCGCGACCGCCTACGACGGCAACGACAACGTGGTGCGGGTGGAGGAGAGCTTCAGCGGGCCGACGGGGACACGGACGGAGAGCCGCGCCTACGACCGCTTCGACCGCCTGCAGACGGCCACCGACCGCTTCGGCAAGGTCACCACCTACAGCTACGACAACAACGGGAATCGGACGTCGCTCAAGGACGCCGACGGCCTCGTCACCCGCTACGAGCTCGACGCCCTCGACCGCCTCGACACGGTCACCAGCGCGGCGGGGGTGACCGACTACGAGTCCTTCCGCGACGGGCGGCTCGCGAGCGTCACCTACCCGGGCACCGGGCAGGCCGGGCAGAGCGGCACGGCGGGAGCGCAGCACGCCTACGACGCGTCGGGGCGCCTCGCCACCCTCCGCAACACCTTCGCTGGCGCGTCGGTGTCGAGCTACGAGTACCGCTACGACCGGAACGGCAACCGGGTCGAGCAGGTCGAGGTCAACGGCGCAGCGGCGGAGACGACCACCTACGAGTACGACGATGCCGATCGGCTGACCGGCGTCGACTACCCCGACCAGGCCGTCGACTACACCTACGACGCGGTGGGCAACCGCCTCACCGAGAAGGTCACGACGGCGACCGCTCAGACCCACGACAAGACCTACACCTACAACGACCGCCATCAGCTCACCACCCTCGTCGACCGCCTCGACGCGGCGGCCAACACCACCTACGCCTACGATGCCAACGGCAACCAGACCTCGCGGACGAGCGGCGGGCTCGAGACGCGGTTCGCCTTCGACGCGCTGGATCGCGTGGTGAGTGTCGAGCGCGAGCTCAGCGCCGGCAGCGGCTTCGAGCTGCTCGGCAGGTACCAGTACGACTGGCAGGGCCTGCGGGTGGAGAAGCGCACCGGCAGCGGCGTCGTCCGCTACACCTACGACGACCAGAGCGTGCTGCTACAGCACGGAGTCGATGGGGTCACGATTGCCAAGTACGACTATGGCCCCGATCGGCTGCTGTCGCTCAATCACAAGACCGAGGGCAGGAGCTTCTACCTCTTCGATGGGCTCGGCAGCCCGGTCACGCTCATGGCGGCGGATGGCGCCGTCAGAGAGAGAAGCAAGTACGACGCCTGGGGCAACCTGCGCAGTCAGACCGGCGACAGCTGGAACCCCTTCGCCTTCACCGGCCACGAGCTCGACGAAGAGACCGGCCTCTACTACGCCAAAGCCCGCTTCTACGACCCGGAGGTCGGGCGCTTCCTCTCTGAAGATCCGCTCGACGGCGAAGCGAAGACTCCCCCAAGCCTGCACAGATATCTGTACGCCTTCGACCAGCCGACGCTCTACGTGGATCCCACGGGCGAAGCGACGGTCGAAGTCGCCGGGCGACAGGCGTGGGTACCTGATGTCGCTGTCGAATGGGGTCTGGAAGCAGCCGGCTGGGCGGTGGGCCAAGTGGAGGCGGCCCAAGAG
>NZ_JBOHGC010000011.1:0-1562 GCF_050699995.1 Actinokineospora sp.
CCACGATCCAGGTTTCGACGCGTGGCACCCCGTACTTGCCCAGCACCGCCCTTGCGATCTGGGCGTCGCGGTCGTGTGGGTTCTGCTTGCCGCCCCAACCGTTGAAGTTGAAGTCGACACCGAGGAGCTTGTCCGCCTCCTCCACGAACACCGGCACGGTGTCGCGTGTCAAGTACCGGGTTTGATGGAGACTGGATCAGCTGGTTTCCAGGGTTGCGTTGGCCGGGTGGGTCATCGCGTGTAGCGCTTCCTACTCGGCGGGCGGGAGGTGCCCGAGTTCGCCCTGCAGGCGCCGGTTGGCGTACCAGTCGATGTACTCGACCGTGGCGATCTTGAAGAGATCGTAGAATCTCCTTTGCTGCCAACGGATACGACCATGCTGGCCTCGGCCAGGTGCTGGGTGTGGCGCCGCTGACCTCAAGATCTGGTTCGCCCGCCGCAGCTCACGGTTCTCCCGCTCCAGCTGCGCGATCCGCTCCGCCTCACCGCTCGTGGCGCCCGGCCGTCCCTGGCGTCGATCTCCGCGCGCTTGACCCAGGTCCTCAGCGCCTCCACGGCCATCCGGGTTGCCCGCAGCAGCGCATCACCAGACCGGGGGAGGTCGCGGTGTGCGTACCCGGAATCTGTTTCACCGCAAGCCATTCCGCGTTGTTGACACCATCGTGTGACACGAGTCGTCGAGGCCGGAAACCGGGCCGGGATTGTCGGTGGTCGCCGGGAGACTTGGTGGCATGGCGGAGCTGGAGATCCATCACAACGACCCGGACAGGTTCTGGGCGTCGCGTGGACCCGCGCTGACCGCTGAGCTCGTCACCGCCGTCGCCGAGGCGCGCGCGGCGATGGCGAGGGTGCTCGATGTGGTGGGCGAGTTGGACCGCGACGACATCCACCGCCTCGCCGGATACGGATCCCTGCCCAAGCTCCTCACCGCCCTGGTGCGAGTCCACCCCCGCGAGGCCCGCCGCTGGGTCGAACGAGCCGACCACCTCGCCGAGACGGTCACCCCCACCGGGCACCACCGGCCCGCCGCCCTGCCCGCCACCCGCGCCGCCATGCGCGACGCGGTGGTCGACGGGGAGCACATCGACATCATCGCCACAACCATGGGTGACATACCCGCCTGGGTGGACGAACCCGCCCGCGAAGGATTCGAGGCCGCCCTCGCCGAGCAGGCACGCACCACCAACCCGGCCGAACTACGGGTCAGCGCGCAGCGGATGCTCGCCGTGCTCGACCAGGACGGCCCCGAACCATCCGATGACCCACCACGGGCACGGAACTTCCTGGCCTGGCGGCGACACCACGACGGCACGGTGCACGGCCGGTTCGAACTGACCCCCACCGACGGCGCCACCCTCGAAACCCTGATCACCGCCCTGTCCACACCCCGTGAGCATGACCAGCGGGACCGGGGCGAACGCCACGGTGACGCCCTCGCCGAACTCTGCGACCTCGCCCAGGCCGCCCCCGACCTGCCCACCGAGGCCGGGGAGCGACCGCACCTGCACCTCACCGCGACCATCGAGATGCTCCGCGACTCGGTGGGCCGGGCCACCCTGGAC
>NZ_JBOHGC010000012.1:0-8550 GCF_050699995.1 Actinokineospora sp.
CCGCCCGCACTGGCCAGGCCCGCTTCGCCGGATCCCGCGGCCTGCACGTTCTCCTGCGGGCCGGGCTGCGCGTCGTCGGCGATGAACGCGCCAGGTGCGCCCCATTGGCCGCCGCCCTCGGTGCCGAGGCCCCCGGTGCTGGCTGCGAAGGTGGCCTGCGCGCCGTCGCCCGGTGCGTACACCGGCGCGGCCTCAGCCTGGACGAACCCCTGCTGCGGGCCGTTCGCCCCCGGCACACGCTCCGCCTGCGCGAACGCCTGCCCCTGGCCCTGCCCATGGCCCTGGCCCTGGCCCGCCGAACCTGCCGGATCGGTCCCGGCCGACCCGCCCATGACCGTGCCCTCCGGGGCGTCGTCGAAGTCGAGCGTGTACGTGATCGGCTCGCCCGTGCCGCCGTCGACCGTGACCAGGATGGTGTCCGATGAGCCCGGCGCCATCTCCGCGGTGATCGTCAGATCGCCTTCGCTGATCACCGCTTTGCCGTCCGGGCCTGCCATGACCTGCTGCGCCAGGTCCTGCGCACCGCCCGCTGCCACCGGACGCCCGTCCGGGCCGAACGCCGTCGCGCCGCCGCCGACCCCTGACTGGCCGGGCAGACCAGGCTGCCCCGGCACGCCGCCCGCGCCACCCGAACCGCCCGCGCCGAAGTCCATTTCGTAGGTCTTGGGCTTGCCGGTCCCGTCATCCACGGTGACCTTGACCTTGCCCGCGCCATCCGGGCTGCTGACGGCGATCTCGTTCGCGCCGTTCTTGATCGTCACCGTCTCCGCGGTCTGCGGCTTGACGGGCTGGCCGGTAGCCGGATCGATCGGCAGACCAGTCGCCGGGTCGATCGCACCGGCCGGGGTGGTCGCGCCGGGGTCGGGCACCGCGTCGACCTTGAGGGGTTCCGGCATCTTGATCTCCGGCTTCGGCCCACCACCACCACCACCACCGCCGCCACCGGGATTGCCACCGCCGCCACCGCCGCCAGACTTGTTGCCTGGTTGGTTGCCGTCCTTGTCGTCGGGCGTCTTTCCGGGCGTGTTTCCGGGCTGGTCTCCGGGGTCGTTCACCGGTTTGGGGGGCGCGATCTTGGCGAACGGGTCGGTCGGGCTGCCTTCGCCCGCTTTGCCGACGGTGTTCAGCGTGTTCACCGACTCATTGAAGGTCTCGAAGTCGGCCTTGACCGCGTCAACGCAGGCCTTGATCCTCTCGCGCCACTGGGTGACGACCTCGTTGTACTGCGAGGCGAGATCATTGAGCCAGCTGACCGTTTCACTGATCTCTTTCCACAGTCGAAGCCCGGCGGGGAAGGGCCCGACATGGTCGAAGGCCAGGTCAATGGCGAACTCATCGTCCTCGTTGGCCTTGTCGATGATCGACTGCAGGGTCGGGAAGCCACGGCCCACTATGTCGTTCAGGCCGCCGATCTTGTAGGCCTTGTCGTTGAGGTCTTCGACCGGGCCGTAAATGGAGATGAAGTTGGCGCCGCGCTGGCCTCCCTCGGCGAAGTCGGCCAGCTCGGTGACCGCCTCGCGCGTGTTCTGCCACAGACCCATCATCGCGCCGGACAGCCTGGCGTTGCTGTCCTGGAAAGCCGTGGCCCCGTTCATGACCTCAGTGAATTTCTTGCCCGCCGCGGTCGCCGCAGGCCCCTGCCAAACCTGACCGATCCCGGTCTGTGTCGCGTTCATCGCCGTGATGAGTTCGCTACCGACCTGGCCCATCTTGGCCATGCGGCCGTACCCGTCGTACATGTGGCCGAAGTTCATCGTCTCCAGCTTCGGCAGCTGCTTTTCCTCGTCGCCGTCCCCGTACTTCCAGGCCCCCCAGCCTCCCCTGGCGTACGGGTGGTCCTTCCAGCCCGCATAGAGCCTGCCGAGCTTGTCGTGGCTGAGCAGCTCGACCAGTTTGTGCGAGCGGTTGAGGATGTTCTTGGCGGTGTCGTTGGGGTTGACACTCGGTGGCGCCTCGTCGGTGATCGCGAAGATCGCGTCCGCCGATGCGATGATCCCGGTCACGCCCATACCGCCGATCCGCTAGCCCCTAGGGTCGCGGCCGTCTGGGCCTCGTTGTCCTGCTGCAGCCCCGCCGCGGAGCGCAGCGTGGAGTCCGTCGTCTTGATCAGCGTCGCGACATAGCCGAAGGACTTCGCCAAGCTTGCCACCGCCTCCAGATACCGGCCGCCTGCTCGCGAGGACGCAGGCAGCTGACCGAAGTCGGGCTGCGTCATCAACCCAGCCCCGGCGAACGCCGCGGCCGCGGCCAGCGCGTCGGCCAGCTCACCTAGTTCCCTGGCGATACCGACAACCGCGTCCGGATCCATGATCACGCCATCTTTTGGCATGGGCGCATCGGGCATAACTCCCCCTAGCCTGACGAAGTACCGAATCAACACAACTTTGACGCACCAACCGCACGGCCGGTGCCTTCGCGTTGGCAACCAGTAATTTACCCAGGTGGCTGGGCCGCCGCTGAGGAACCGGCCGATCAACGCCGGGACGAGCGACGCACGGGGGACGATCGGGGGCAAACCGGTCGCAGTCGGTCAGCGGCGGGAGGCTCGACGGGCGGCGATTATCCCGCCCACGATGAAGATCCCGAGCACGATCAGGATCAGCGCTTCACTCAGGCCCAGGCTCATGGGCTCAGACTACGTCGGCGACGACCTTGGACAGGCGCTCGGCGGCGGACTGGGCGGTCTGGTGGGTGGGGGCTTCCACCATCACCCGGACGAGTTGTTCGGTGCCCGACGGGCGCAGCAGGACGCGGCCGGTGTCGCCGAGTTCGGCCTCCACCGCCGCGACAGCCTCGCTGACCTGTGCGGACGCGGCGACCGTTGCCTTGTCGGCGACCTTGACGTTGATCAGGACCTGGGGCAGCTGGGTCATCACGCCCGCCAGCTCGGCCAATGACTTGCCGGTGGCGGTAACCCTGGCCATGAGGCGCATGGCGGTCAGGAGGCCGTCGCCGGTGGTGGCGTAGCCGGGGAGGAGGACGTGGCCGGACTGCTCGCCGCCCAGGGAGTAGCCGCCGTTGCGGATTTCCTCCAGGACGTAGCGGTCGCCGACGGCGGCGGTGCGCAGGGCGATGCCCGCGTCGCGCATCGCCAGGTGGAGGCCGAGGTTGCTCATGACCGTGATCACGAGGGTGTCCTCGACGAGTTCGCCCGCGTCCTTCATGGCCAGGGCGAGGACGGCCATGATGTGGTCGCCGTCGATGACGTTGCCCGCGCTGTCCACGGCGAGGCAGCGGTCGGCGTCGCCGTCGTGGGCGATGCCCAGGTCGGCGCCTTCGGCGAGGACGGCCTCGCGGAGCTGGTCGAGGTGGGTGGAGCCGCAGCCGTCGTTGATGTTCTCGCCGTCGGGCAGGGCGTGGATGGCGATGACCTCGGCGCCCGCCTCGCGGTACGCCTGCGGAGCCGCGGCCCAGGCCGCGCCGTTGGCGCAGTCGACGACGACGCGCAGGCCGTCGAGGCGGTTCGGGATGGACTTGAGCAGGTGGGCGACGTAGCGGTCGTGCGCGTCGGCGATGTCGTAGACGCGGCCGACGCCCGCGCCGGTCGGCCGGGGAGCGGTGCTGTTCAGGCCCGCTTCGATCTCGTCCTCGATGGCGTCGGCGAGCTTGTGTCCGCCCGCGGCGAAGAGCTTGATGCCGTTGTCCGGCATGGGGTTGTGCGAGGCGGAGATCATCACGCCCAGGTCGGCGCCGAGTTCGGCGACGAGGTAGGCGACGCCCGGGGTCGGCAGCACACCGACCTGCATCACGTCGGCGCCCGCCGAGGCGAGGCCCGCACACACGGCGGCCTGCAGCATCTCACCGCTGGCGCGCGGGTCGCGGCCGACGACGGCCACCGGTCGGTGGGAGCGGTCGTGTTCGGCGAGGACCCGGGCGGCGGAGGCGGCGATCGAGAGCGCCAGCTCCGGGGTCAGGTCGAGGTTCGCGAGTCCACGCACTCCATCGGTACCGAACAGCCGTGCCATCGAGGAGAACCTCCGCTGCGCTGGGGAGAGGAAGAGAACGGTGAAAAGACCGACGGGAGCAGCATCGAACGTGCTGCTCCCGCCGGGTCGTGCGTGTGGCTGACGCGCAGGGTCAGCGCTTGCTGTACTGAGGCGCCTTGCGGGCCTTCTTCAGACCGTACTTCTTACGCTCCTTGGCCCGCGGGTCACGGGTCAGGAAGCCGGCCTTCTTCAGGACCGGGCGGTCCTCGCTGTCCAGCTCGATCAGCGCGCGGGCGATCGCGAGGCGCAGCGCACCGGCCTGGCCGGTGATGCCGCCGCCGTGCAGGTTGGCGCGGATGTCGAAGGATTCCGGCTTCTCGACGGTCACCAGGGGCTCACGGATGAGCTGCTGGTGGACCTTGTTCGGGAAGTAGTCCTCGAGCGACTTGCCGTTGAGGAGGAACTTGCCACTGCCCGGGGTGATCCGGACGCGGACGATGGCCTGCTTGCGGCGGCCGACCGTCTGCGCGGTCTCCGAGGTCAGGTGCGGAATCGCCGGAGCGTCCGCGACCTCGTCGGCGGCGGGGGTCTCCTCGGCGACGGCCTCGTCAGCGACGGGGGCGTCGGCCTCGACGGCCTCGACGGCCTCGGTCTCCGCAGCCTCGGTCTCGACGGCCTCGGGGGCTTCGTCGGTCTCGACGGCGGCGACGGCCTCGTCGGTCTCGGGGGTCACGGCGTCCTCACTCACTTGACGACCTTCGCAATCTCGAACGGCTTGGGCAGCTGGGCGGCGTGCGGGTGATCAGGGCCTGCGTAGACCTTGAGCTTCTTACCCTGGGCGCGGCCGAGCTTGGTCTTCGGCAGCATGCCCTTGACGACCTTTTCCAGCAGCCGGTCGGGGCGAGTGTCGATCAGTTCACCGAAGGACTGCTTGCGCAGGCCGCCCGGGTAACCGCTGTGTCGGTAGGCGAACGCCTGGTCCCGCTTGTTGCCGGTCAGGAGGACCTTCTCGGCGTTCACGATGACGACGAAGTCGCCAGTGTCCATGTGGGGGGCGAACGTGGGCTTGTGCTTGCCTCGCAGGAGCGTGGCAACATGCGTCGCGAGACGGCCGAGCACCACGTCCTCGGCATCGATCACGTGCCAGGCGCGGTCGACCTCGCCGGGCTTAGGGCTGTACGTGGGCACGGGTCTACCTCATCGTCAACTTGCGTCATGGGTGTGCGTGCGGGCCTCACCTCTGGATGGGGTCACCCAGAGGCGCGCAACGCGGCTCGACTCGCGTTCGACCAGTCGAGCAATGCGCCCCGCGCCGCACAACAAAGTAAGAAGATACCGGGTGGCACAGCACAGGGTCAAAACGGGTCCCCCAGGGTGGCCCTGGCGTGCGGATCGCCACGCTGAGCGATCACCCGCACACGACTCCGACCGCCGCTCGCACCCCCAGGACGAGCGACGGCCGGAGCCGGGCACGAAGTGCCCCCGGCGAGAAGCATCTGCGACCATCCCTGTGGGCGTCTTGGACAAACCTTTGAATCCGCTGGTCGGAGGGTCGTTTGGAATTCAGGCTGTTCGGCGCCGTCGAGGCCCGGCTCGACGGGCGCCGCGTCGATGTCGGACACGCGCGACAACAGCTAGTCCTGGTGGCGCTCCTGGTGGACGCGGGTACCCCGGTCCCGATCGACGCCCTGGTCGAGCGGGTGTGGGGAGACCAACCGCCGTTTCGGGCCACATCGACGCTCTACAGCTATGTGTCCCGGCTGCGCTCCGCGCTGGGCGCCGCGATCGCCCGCGAGCGCGGCGGATACGTGATCGAGGCCTCACCAGCCGACGTGGACGTCCACCGGTACGCGGATCTGCTCGCCGAGGCCGCCCGGGCCAGGGGCGAGGCGGCGGTCGCCCTGTTCGACGAGGCGGCGAGGCTGTGGCGGGGAACACCATTCGCCGGATTCGACGTCCCCTGGCTGGTCCCGCTCCGGGAATCCCTCGACGACCAACTCGCCGCGCTCGCGTGCTTCGAGGGGTGCGGGTTCGATGTCGGGGCCGCGAGCGCGCTGAGCAACATCGGTGTCACCTACGACGATCTCGGGCAACCACGCAAGGCCGCGCAGTCCCTGCACCAAGGGCTCGCGCTCGCGCGCGAACACGGGATGACCGTCCTTGTGGGCAAGACCCTGGCGAACCTCAGCACGGCGCACGCCAATCTCGGCGAGCTGGCCGAAGCCGTGAGCTGCGCGAGCGAATGCATCGCGATGGACGGGCCGGACGCCGCGGCGGACATCCGGGGTGCGGCGATGATCAGCCGCGGCGGGGCCTACCGGCTGCTGGGCGACTACGACGCCGCGTTCGCGGACCTGCGCGCGGGAAGCGCGCATAGCGCACCACGAACAAGCCGTCCAGTTGGCCGCGGAATCAAAGCAACACGGGTATGGCGCCGACGCACGGACAAGCCTGGCCCGGGCGCTGCTCCAGCTCGGCGATGCCATGACCGCGGGAGACGAGGCCGAAGCCGCGCTCGCGGTGGCGATGGAATTGGAGCTCATGATCGTGCGGTGCCGCGCTCACCGCGTCCTCGCCGAGGTGAACAAGCGGCTCGACAGGCGGGCCGCCGCCTCGGCGCATCTGGCGGAGGCGCGCTCGATCCAGCGGATCACCGGGTACGTGCCCGAGGCCGGATAGAACAAACCCGAGTGGGGCCCAGGAGTTACCTCCGGGCCCCACTCGGGTGGTGTAGCGCCTAACTCAGCGAAGCGGGTTTACTGCCACTTGGCGGCATTGGCCTTCTCGGTGGCCTCGTAGGCCTCATTGGACTGCGACACGGCCGAACCGATCGAGGCGAGGACCTGACGCAGGTCGTCCTGCGCGCGCTCCCACTCCTGCTGCTTGGCGTGCCAGGCCTCCTTGGCGGCACCCTCATAGCCCGCCTCGAGCGGCGCGAGGCGCTGCTTGAGCTCGCCGAGCAGGGTCTCGAGCTTTCCGGCGGACGAGGACAGCGCCTGGGAGGCGTTGGCGACCTCCGCGAAGTTGACCTTGATCATGTCGTTAGGCATTGTGATTTCTCCCTTAAATCAAGTCTTGGCTAGCGGAACGAAGCTGAAAGAAGAGCGGGGCAGGTCAGCCGCCGAGCACGTTCGAGATGTTGGACATCGACTGCGCGGCCTCTTCTTCCTGACGGGCGTAGGCCTCGTTGGACGACTTGAGCTGCTCGGAGATGCCCTGCAGCGCGTCGAACAGCTTCGCGGCGTCGTCGTCGAAACGCTGCATCAGCGTCTGGAACGCGGTCGCGGCCTGGCCGTGCCAGTTGTCGCGCAGCGGGTCGAGGGCGCTGCGGAGGCTGGACAGCACGCCGCGCGACTCCTCGTTCACGCCGTCGACGTCGACAGCGGCCTTGGCCATCTCTTCGAGCGAAATTCCGTAACCGGCCATTGGGAAGTAACCCCCTGGTTAGTAGTTGGTCGTACATGTTCTTCGTTCGTACAACCCTTACGACGGAACCCTGCCAGGTTCGGTTCCGACTCGGTGCCAGGATCAGGCAGGTAGTTGCTCTAGTGAACACTGTTTCCAGGAACCCGCAGGTCACAGCCGGTTTCGCCATCGCGAACGCGCCCGAACGTGGTTCACAATGGCGAATTCGGACCTGATTCGACGGGCCGGGGGGCGCTTTCAGCGAAGGTTTCCGCGGCGAAGTCAGCCGCGGAAAAGCACGGAGTGCTGGGAGAAGTCATCGTCATCGTCGTCCGGGCGGGGCGCGTGCTCGGGCTCAGCCGGTTCCACGACGCGGTCGGCGTCGGGCGGGAACTCCGTGACCGGGAGTCCTTGGGCGCGGCGCCATTCCTCGGCGGCCGCGCGGCGGTCCTCGTCGGTCCGCTCGGCCGGGGCCACCTTGGACTTGCCGATCCGCTTCGCCAGGTCGTCGTTCTCGGCGCGGAAGTTCGCGGACTGGTCGCGGGCCTCCGCGGCGGCGCGGCGGGAGCGGGTGACCGCGGCGGCGAGGTCGGCCCGGTAACGGGCGACCGCCTCGGCGAATCCCTGGTTCTGACCGGTCATCTCCACCTCATCCCTCGATGGCCATCGTGCGGACCACCGATTCGCAGGCCCCGCGCACCTTGTCGCGACCGCTCTCGGTGTACTGGCAGCCGACGCTGACCTGCGCCTTGCCCTGGTACAGCACGTACCAGTCGACAGTCGCCTCTTTGCGGTCGAGCCGCTCGCGGTAGTTGACGACCTCGCGGCCGCCGAAAGTGGCCTTGTCGTCGAAGTCCGAGAACTCGGCGCCGCCGGACTCGAAGTCCTTGCGGAGCTTGTCGACGGCTCGGGCGCGGTCGGTGTCGCTGTCGAAGACGAGCCGCTTCTCCTCGACGAGCACGAGGTCGTCGCCCCTTTCCGCGCCCACCGGTTTGATCTCGGTGCGCAGCAGCCCGGGATTGCCGCCGGTCTGGATCCAGCCGTCGGGCCGGGTGAAGCGGTACTCGTACTGGGCGATGACGGGTGCCGCCTCCGCGGGTGGGGTCTCGCGGCCCAGCAGCACCACGGTGGTCACCGCGATGGCGGCGACTACGACGAGCGCGGCGGCGACAAGCAGTGCGGCGCGGCGCGGCTTCGGCGGAGGCGGTGCGTGCGGCGG
>NZ_JBOHGC010000013.1:0-2286 GCF_050699995.1 Actinokineospora sp.
AGCCGGGCACTCGAACACCACGCTCACGTCGTCCGCGACCATCGCCACCCCCTCAACCTCGGCGCCGGCCCGCACCAACCCGGGCCCGTCACACGGGAGCGGCGCTGCGCTCCTTCATCACATCAAGGGGGAGCACCCCCTTGGGGTGCCCGTCGTCGTCCGACGACCGCACCGACGACGCCTTGCCGTTCCCAGACGACCCCGACCCCAGGACCCTTCCTCCTTCACTGACAAGGATCTCCCACGACGAGGGCCTGCCCGTCAGCGACCCAGCACCCAACGCGGCGGGGAACACCGAGACCCAACCGTGTCCCACCGAACCAGTCCTCAACCCATGAGTTCGCCAAGGCTCACCGGCCGGCGACTTCGCCACCGACGGCTAGACCAAACGCACGTTCGTACAGCCCACGTGTCCACGAAATCGGGGTACTACCAAGTTGCCGGTCGTTGGTGATGATGACGGTGGGTGTGTCGCGGCCGAGGCCCCGCACGACGAGTTGGCGGACGGTGCCGGGGTAGGCGCTCAGTGTTACTTCCTCATCGACGACCTGGGGTTTGCGGTAGTGGCCGTCGCGGTCGAGCGAGATGGTCTTCCACGCCTTGGGGTCGATGGCGTCGATGTGGCGTAGCAAGGCGGCGGACCGCATGCGCAAGGTGATGAACCGCACGCCTCGGGCGTCGAGGGCGGCGAGCACCTCTTGGGTGGTGACCCGTTGGTCGAGGACGAGTGTGGCGGGGTCGGCGCCTGAGAGTTCGCGCCAGTGGTCACAGAACGCGAGGGCCTCGCGGGCCTGGGCGGCTTTGGAGATGTCGGCGTTGGCGTAGACGAGGTTGTGGGTGTCGGCGTCTTGGGCGAAGAACGTGAGCACCGATCGGGTGCGTTGAGAACGCCGTGGCACGTAGTGCTTTTCGAGCGCGGCGTCTTCGCCCCAGTGCATGACGGCGTGGAAGTCCAAGTCGAAGTCGCCGCCGTCTGCGAGACCGGCGCCGAGCATCGACGTGTCGAGCGCGGCGAGGAACCGGCGTTGGCGTTCATGGGAGAGCCGGTAGCTGTAGGTGGTCAGCGCGGTGGCCTTGGGTAGGGCGGCCAGGCCGGCGAACAGCCCGGCGGCGGGGTCCGCGGCGAGGTCCTCGACATGGCTGACGCGGCGGGTGCCGACGAGCTTGAGCGCCAGCAGCGACAGCACCGAGCTGATCGCGGGGATGACGCGGGTGCCGGGATACCCGGCTGCGGTCACGAGGCCGGGCAGGTCCAAGGCGACCAACTCGGGCACCGCCAACAACAGGCCGGCCAGCTTGGTGTCGCACCGCTCGGGCAGCTCGGCGAAGTCGATGACCTTGGCGCGCGGCAGGGTCTCGCGGCGGGGTCCGCCGCGGGCCGGCTCGGGTCGGCGCCACAGCCGCTCGAAGCCTTCGGCGGCGATGACCTCGGAGATCCCCGTGCGGTTCAGCGGCGTGCCCCCGTCCCGCAGCGCGACCGCGATCTCGTCGATGGAATGCCCCGCTCGGCGCAGCTCGATGATCCGCCCTCGGGCGGCGTCCTTGGCCGGCGCGGTCTTCGGGCCGGGCCGACGCTCGATGAAGAACTCGCGGTCGCCGGCCCGGAAGTCGCGCACCACCGACTCGAACGCGGCGGTGGTGTAGCCCCACCGCGCCGCCACCTCCGCGGCGGGCAGGCCGTCCACGAAGTAGGCCCGCAACGCCTCGTAGCGGCGTTGGGTGCTGTCCCGGGCGGCGGTGAAGAACTCTGCACCCACCCGACCCTGATAGGCACGTCTCACTGACTGGTCGATGCAGATAGTAGACCATCTTGAGGTCGCCAGTGGGTGCACCCCGTCCCAAGCCACACCCCTCGGTGTCGCGAAAGCCGGAAACTACAGCGCTGTCATTCGCTGACACCCCCCAGCCGGCACGCCTGGACATGCAAGCCGCCCGGAGTCTCGGGGCCACATGCCGCGACCAGTCACCGAAATCGGCCCGACCGACGAGCCAGGTCAGCCCAAGAACCCAGACAGATCAAGGCCGAACGGCAACCACGCGCCGCTCCCAACCGCACCTCAGCCGAACGCGAGGATCGGCGCTAACCGGACTCACATAGCGAGACTGCACGATTGGGCCTTCGGTGACGACTCAGCCACCCACCAGGCCCCCGAGCAGAGCCCCGATGGTGGCGTGCACGAGTTCGTGACCGCCGGCATCCACACCGCCCTCGAGCGCGCCACGGCGCTCGCGGGCGAGCGTGTGGTCGTGGTGATGGGCGGCGCCGACCTCGGCCGCCAGTTCGGC
>NZ_JBOHGC010000014.1:0-59058 GCF_050699995.1 Actinokineospora sp.
GTCCAACGTCGTGGACGTTGGACTCGCGGCCGAAACGGGTCAGCGCTCCGTCGGGGTGAGGGAGTCTTTGGCCAGGAGGTAGCCGGGGAGGGCCTTGTCGTAGTCGGTGGCGTCGTCGGCCGTTACCGCGACGACGACGGAACGCAGCGGGGTGACCATGGCGAACGCTCGGGCGCGCGCGCCTTGTTCTTTGACGTAGGTCACCTCGACGCCCTCGCCCATGCCGACGTCGGTGTCGCGGTACTGCGGGTCGGAGATGGCGCCCTCGGCCCCGAGGAACTTCTCCAGCGCCCCGCGCGGGGTCGCGCCTGCCTCGGTGCCCACCCAGGCCCGCACGAACGCCGCCTTCCCGCTGCTCTCCTTGACCTGGCAGGCCAAGGAGAGACCACCGCGCGGCGACCCGCCCGGGGCCGTGGGCACGACTTCCCACTCCTGGGCGATGTCGAACGCGACGGGCATCGGGCAGGTGTCCGGCATGCCGACCTGCTTGGCCGAGGCGGCGGGTGTCGCGCGGGTGTGCCAGACGTCGGAGGCGGGGGGCGCCGAGCTGGGCGGCGGTGCGGCGTTGCCTGGCGGAGTGCCGCCGCCCGCACATCCGGTGACCGCGATGGCCACCGACACGATTGCCGCCGCTACCTGAATCCGACGCACCCGACTGCCTCCTCTGCCCTCAGGGGCCTACGGACGCAGGCCCCCACCTGTCGGCACACCCGACCGGACCCGCATGGCCTTGTGCGTCAGCGCGTCGCAGAGGGCCAGCCAGCTGGCCTCCACGATGTTGCCGTGCACGCCGACCGTGGTCCATTCGAGCCCGTGGTCCGTGGACTGCACCAACACCCTGGTGACGGCATCGGTGCCGTGTTCGGTTGCACGCGGGCTGCCACCTGAAGTCAGAATCCGGACCTTGTAGTCGGTCAGCTCCACCT
The DNA here is from genome assembly GCF_050699995.1 of Actinokineospora sp. Classification (GTDB taxonomy): domain Bacteria; phylum Actinomycetota; class Actinomycetes; order Mycobacteriales; family Pseudonocardiaceae; genus Actinokineospora. The sequence continues at coordinate 927 of NZ_JBOHGC010000014.1, forward strand.
CGTCGATCCACGGCAGGTGCGGCACCAGCGCCTTGCGCAGTGCCGCGTCGAGCGCGTGGACCGGCCCGTTCCCCTCGGCGGTGGCGATGACCCGGCGGCCCGCGACGTGCACCTTCACCGTGGCCTCGGAGACGACCTCGCCGTCGATGCGGTGGTCGAGGATCACCCGGTAGGACTCGAGTTCGAACGGCGCGCGCACCGCCTCCGCGCCGCCGACCTCGTCGCGCAGCAGCAGTTCCAGGGAGGCGTCGGCGGCTTCGAACGACCAGCCGCGCGCCTCCAGTTCCTTGACCTTGGCCAGCGCGTTGTTCAACGCGTCAGGCCTGCCGGCCAGGTCGACCCCGAGTTCGTGTCCCTTGAGCTCCAGGCTGGCCCGGCCGGCCATCTCGGTGACCAGCACCCGCATGTCGTTGCCGACGATGACCGGATCGATGTGGTTGTAAAGCTCCGGGTCGACCTTGATCGCGCTCGCGTGCAGGCCCGCCTTGTGGGCGAACGCTGACGTCCCGACATAAGCCTGGTGGGTGTCGGGAGCGATGTTGGCGATCTCGGCAAGAGCATGGGAGACCCGGGTGAGCTCGGGCATGGCTTCGGTGGGTAGCACCCGCATGCCGAGCTTGGTCACGAGATTTCCGATCACGGCGAACAGGTCGGCGTTGCCCGCCCGCTCCCCGTAACCGTTCGCGGTGCACTGGACGTGGCTCGCGCCCGCCTGCACAGCCGCGACGCTGTTGGCCACCGCGCAGGACGTGTCGTCCTGGCAGTGGATGCCGACCCGAAAACCGGTGCGGTCGATGACTTCGCGGACCGTCTCGGCCAGGCCAAGCGGGAGCTGCCCGCCGTTGGTGTCGCACAGCACGGCGACGTCGGCGCCCGCCTCCATGCCCGCGCCGATCACCCGCAGCGCCGTGTCGGAGTCGAACGCGTAGCCGTCGAAGAAGTGCTCGGCGTCGAGGAACACCCGCCTGCCCTCGGCGACCAGGAACGCCACGGTGTCGCGCACCATCTCCGCGGCCTCGTCGACGTCGGTGCGCAGAGCCAGTTCGATGTGCCTGCGGTCGGACTTGGCGACCAGCGTGATGACCGGCGCCTGGGAATCGAGCAGCGCCCTGACCTGCGGGTCCGTGTCGGCTTTCGCCCCGGCGCGGCGGGTCGAGCCGAACGCGACGAGCGCGGCGTGCTTGAGGTCGAGTTCCTTGGCCGCGCGGGCGAAGAACTCGGTGTCCTTGGGCATCGCGCCCGGCCAGCCGCCCTCGATGAAGCCCACACCCAGGTCGTCGAGCAGCCGGGCGACCGCGAGCTTGTCGGTGACGGAGTAGGAAATGCCTTCCCGCTGGGCACCGTCGCGCAGGGTGGTGTCGTACATGTGGAAGGCGTCGCCGAGCGGTGTGCCTGCGGGCGAGGTGCGGGTCACGGAGGGCTCCTGGGTCAGAGGGCATTTCGTTGGCCGGAAAACAAAAAGACCCCCCGCATGGATGCGGGAGGTCAGCGCGCCGGGTGTGTAGCTCTGCTACCCAGCGCGCTCGTCAATAATGATCATGGAGAAAGTGGCCACGTCCAGATAGTGCCACAGTGGACCCGGCGGTACCAACTCGCGGACCCAGGTTCCCAAGCCCTGGGACCCGCAAGTCGGCGCCGCAGGTCAGCGGACCGCGACCACGACGTGGTCGTCGCCGAACTGCCAGACCGGACCGGCGGCGGCGGCGAAGCCCGCGCCGGTCAGCAGGCTCACGTACTCACCCACGGTGAGGCCGCTGGAGGAGTCATGGGAGATCGCGACCTGGGAGTGCGCGGCGGCGAGGGCGCCCATGCCGGGCTCGGCGAGCACGGCGTCCCACCAGGCGCGCCAGTCCTCGTTGTCGAAGACGCCCACGCGGATCGCGCGAGCCTCCCGGACGACCTTGGCGTAGGCGTCGAGCGGGCCGTCGAGATGCATGTTGTCGGCGTTGACCAGCACACCGCCGGGCCGGAGCCTGCCCGCGGCGGTGGCGAACACCTGGGCCAACTCGGTCGGCGCGAGCCAGTGCAGGGCGGTACTGGACACCACGGCGTCCCACTCCCCCGCCATGCCCACGGCGTCCGCCCAGGCCGGGTCGCCGAGAAGAGCCCGGACGAACCGGACGTCGGCCCGGGCGGCGGAGTTCGCCAGCTCCAGCAGCAGCGGGTCGGCGTCCACGCCCACGATCTCGGCGTGCGGGAGCGCGTCGGCGATGCGTTCGGCCAGCGAGCCCGGGCCGCAGCCGAGGTCGACGATCCGCGGCTTGGCGATGCCCGCCGTGGCCTGCCGAACGACGTCGATGACGACCCGGAACCGCTCTTCCCGGTCGGCGACGTAGCGCTCCTGCTGGGTGTCCCACCGGTCCAGCCACTTCTGTGCGGTTATCGTGTCCACAAGCCCCTCCGGTAACTGGCGTATTCAAGAACGACAGTGACAAACCTAGAGAAGAGGACGTGACTGGTCAAGTGGACTTCGACAGTCACTCAAGTGTGGTGGCCCAGGCTGCCCTGGCGTTGATGAACGAGGTGTCCCCCGGATACCGGCGCGGCCGGGAGTCTCCCGCGCCCGACGACCTTTCCGAGGCCATGACCAGGGCGATCGCGTCGGTCAACCCGAAGTGGGGCGGCCCGCCGGACGAGGCCGCCGCCGCGAGGCTGACGGCTTGGGCGGTCCGGCTGCACCGGGCTGTCACGGCCGTGGACGCGGGCGATGTCGACGCCGCGTGCGTCGAGGTGAACCAGGTCATGCGGGAAGCGGGTGCGCTGCCCACTTTGGCGCGGCACGACGGCGAGCCCTGGCATCTGCACTTCCACGCCGTCGACGCGCCGTGGGACGAGAGCTGGGCGGCGTCGATGGCCACCAGCCTGGCCATCGTGCTCGGCAACGCCACGATCGACCGGCTCGGCATCTGCAACGCGACGGCGTGCGACCGGGCCTACTTGGATCTCTCGCGCAACGGAACGCGGCGGTTCTGTTCCACGGCTTGCCAGAACCGGGTCAAGGCGGCTGCGTTCCGTGCGCGTCAGTCGGGCTAGTGCTGCGTCAGGAACTTGTTGAACTCCACGATCGCGGCGGGGTTGCGTGGGCCCTCGACGAGCGCCGCGGGAGCACGTAGAACCGCTGGTTCTGGATGGCGGGCACGCTCGCCAGCGCGGGATGGGAGAGCAGGAACTGCTTCTTGGCCTCGATGCTGTCGCTGGGGCCGTTGCCGTAGTCGTTGATCAGGATGACCTCGGGCGCCCGCTGCACCACCGACTCCCAGCTCACCGTGGTCCAGCTGTCGTCGAGGTCGCCGAAGATGTTGTCACCGCCCGCTTTCGCGATGATCTCCTGCGGACCGGCGTTGCGCCCGGAGGTGAAGGGCTGGTCGATCCCGGCGTCGTAGAGGAACACCTTGGGCCGCTTCCAGTCCGCGGGCAACGCCGCCGCCGAGGCGACCTGCTTCTGGTAGCCCGCAACGAGTTCATCGGCCCGCTGCCGGACGCCGAACACGGTCCCGAGGTTGCGCAGATCCGTGTAGAGGGCTTCCAGCGGGTCCATGATCCCCCGCTGCTTGCCCACGCCGTTGCGGCACGACTCGGTGAGCAGGTAGCTCTGGACTCCCAACGCCTTGAGGCTGTCGGGGGTGAGTCCCTTGGTCTCGTTGAAGCCGTAGTTCCAGCCCGCGAACACAAGATCGGCGTTGGCGCCCTGGATCGGTTCCACGGCGATGTCCTCGGCGATGCGGGGAACCTTGTCGAAGTCCGCCTTCCACGGCGAACTCGCGATGCCGCGGTCCTGCCCGTGGTCCACTGTGTACCCGGCCATCCGATCGGCCAGCCCGAGGGCGAACATGATCTCGGTGATGCCGATGTCGTTGGCCACCACCCGCGACGGCGCGCGGTCGAACTTCACATCCGCGTCGCAGTTGCGGATGGTCACGGGATATCCCTGTTGGGCGGGGGCCGAATTGTCGGCCGCGATCTGCGCACCGCACGCGGTCGTGCTCAGCATTACCGCGACAGCCAGGACTCGGGTCTTCACTGGGTCTCCTCTTGGTGGACAAGCCGGTCGTAGAGCAGTTGTGGGGCACCGGAAACGGGATGGTCGACGACGAACGCGCGAACTCCGAACACCTCGGCGACCAACTGTGGCGTGAACACCTCGGCGGGTCGTCCACTGGCGACGATCCGGCCGTCGGCGAGCACGTGGACGCGGTCGCAGTAGGTGGCGGCGAGGTTCAGGTCGTGCAACACGGTCAGAACCGTCAGCCCGGTGCTGGCGACGAGTGCGAGGATTTCGTGCTGGTGGCGGATGTCGAGGTGGTTGGTCGGCTCGTCGAGCACGAGAACCTTCGGCTGCTGCGCCAAAGCGCGGGCGACGAGCACCCGCTGCCGCTCCCCGCCGGACAGGGTGAGCACGCTGCGCTCGGCGAGGTGCGTGGCATCGACGCGTTTCAACGCCTCCGCGCAGATCGCGGCGTCGGCCTCGTTCTCGCGTTCGAAGGTTCCCTTGTGCGGCAGGCGGGCCATGGCGACGACCTCGGCGACGGTGAAGTCGAGGTCCACGTGGCTGTCCTGGGTGACCGCGGCCAGCAGCCGGGCGCTGTGCTTCGGCGCCAGGTCGGCGAGCGGATCGCCGCCGAGGAGCACGGCTCCCGCGTCGGGGGTCAGCGAGCGGTAGACACAGCGCAAGGTGGTGGTCTTGCCGCTTCCGTTGGGGCCCACCAGACCCACGACAGTGCCGGTCGCGGCGGCGAGCGAGACGTCGGAGACGATCGAGCCGACGGAGAGGTCACGGAGTTCGATGTCCATCAGCTGCCCCCGAACACGTAGCCGCGGCGGCGCATCAGGAACACGAAGCACGGCACGCCCACGACCGCGGTGATCACGCCCAGCGGAAGCTCCTGCGGCGCGGCGACCGTGCGCGCCACGAGGTCCACCCAGATCAGGAACACCGCGCCCGCCAACGGCGCGACCGTCAGCACCCGGCGGTGATCGGCGCCGACCACCATCCGCACCAGGTGCGGCACGACCAGCCCGACGAACCCGACCGCGCCGCTTACCGCGACCAGCGTCCCGGTGAGGACCGAGGACACCACGAACAACGTGCGGCGCAAGGCGGTCGGGTCCACGCCCAGGGTCAGCGACGTCTCGTCGCCCATCGACAAAGCGTTGAGGGAGCGGGCGATCAGCCGCAGGTAGACGAGGCCGATGACCACCACCGCGGTCGACAGCGGCAGCATCGCCCAGGTGGCCGCGCCGAGGCTGCCGAGCAGCCAGAACAGCACCGACCGGGCCGCTTCCCCATGCGGCGCCAGGAAAATCAGCACGGTCGTGACCGCGGAGAAGGCGTACGCCATCGCGGTCCCGGTCAGCACCAACCGCAGCGGCGTCAGGCCTTGGGACGTGCGGGCCGCGAGGTAGACGAGCACCGTGGCGACCAGCGCGCCCAGCGAGGCCGCCACCGACAGCGCGTAGAGGCCCATCGACGCGAACACCCCGAACACGACCACCGTCGACGCGCCGACCGACGCCCCCGACGACATGCCCAGCACGAACGGATCCGCCAACGCGTTGCGCACCATGGTCTGCACGACGACACCGACCACCGACAGTCCGGCGCCGACGACGGCCGCGAGCAGCACCCGGGGCAGCCGGATCTCCCACACGATCCGATAAGTGCCCGCGTCAGCGGCGTCGACGATCCCGCCGAACAGCGCCGCGCGCAGGTGGGCGACGGTGTCGAGGAGGGGAACGCGGACCGGGCCGAGCGCGACACCGCACACCACGGACACCAGGAGAACCCCGGCTAAGAGCACGACCATCGGCGCGAGCGGGCGCCGGGACAAGGGGACAGGGGCGGACACAGGCACCTTTCGGAGTGCGGGTCCGAAACGAAACCCACGACCCCGGCACGCGCGCGTCGACACCGGAAGGGACTTCGCCCGCAGACCTCGGCGGGAGAGAGCTTGGCTTGCGCGGGTTGTCAGGTGGTCGGGCTCGTCCGCCGTGAGGCGGACCTACCGTTGCGGGTCAGCGCCGGATTTTGACCGGTCTTTCCCTTCGAACCGCGGATGAAGTTGTGGCACGCATGGTGGCGGCACCGAGGTGGCGCTGTCAACGCGCCGTGCCCGCACGTGCGAATGGCCACCCGCCGAAGCGGATGTGGCCATTCGTGTGTGCTTTCAGCTAGCTGACGCGCACGTTCGACGACACCAGGGCCGCCAGACGGTCGCCGATGGCGAAGGTGCCACCGGGCGAAGCGTGGTCGCGGGTGGCGAGGTCGAACGCCACCGAAGCCTCGATGCGCCGGGCCGACTCGTTCTGGCCCAGGTGGTCGAGCAGCAGCGCGACCGACAGCACGGCGGCCGTCGGGTCGGCGATGCCCTGGCCCGCGATGTCCGGCGCGCTGCCGTGCACGGGCTCGAACATGCTCGGGTTGCGCTTGGTGATGTCGAGGTTGCCGCTGGCCGCGAGGCCGATTCCGCCGGTGACCGCCGCCGCCAGGTCGGTGAGGATGTCACCGAACAGGTTGTCGGTGACGATCACGTCGAAGCGGGTCGGGTCGGTCACCATGTGGATGGTCGTGGCGTCCACATGCTGGTAGGCGACCGTGACCTCGGGGTGCTCGAGCGAGACCTCCTCGACCACCCGCGACCACAGCGAGCCGGCGTGGGTGAGGACGTTCGTCTTGTGCACCAGCGTGAGGTGCTTGCGCGGACGGGCCGAGGCACGGCCGAACGCGTCGCGGACCACCCGCTCGACGCCGAACGAGGTGTTGACGCTCACCTCGGTGGCGATCTCGTGCGGAGTGTCCTTTCGCAACAGACCGCCGTTGCCCGCGTACAGGCCCTCGGTGCCTTCGCGGACGACGATCATGTCGATCTCGCCCGGGTCGACGATCGGGCTCTTCACACCTGGGTAGAGCCGCGCCGGGCGCAGGTTCACGTGGTGGTCGAGCTCGAACCGCAGACGCAGCAGGAGGCCGCGCTCCAGGATGCCGCTCGGCACCGAAGGGTCGCCGACCGCGCCGAGCAGGATCGCGTCGTGCTCACGCAACTCGCCGAGCACCGACTCCGGCAGGAGCTCACCAGTCGCGTGCCAACGCGACGCGCCGAGGTCGTAGCGGGTGATCTCGGCGGTCGGAACGACCTCGCCCAGCACCTTGAGTGCCTCAGCGATGACTTCCGGCCCGATCCCGTCACCTGGGATCACCGCGAGCCGCATGCACACACCTCCCGGAGTATCGGCCCGAACTGACAGGGCCTCGTAGACGAACGAAAGGCTACCGGCAATAAGCCCGATTGCCGCATCTCGCCACCCCACTGGGTGGTTTCATCACACCTCGACCGTGCTTCTGCTACACCTGCGGTGCCGAAATCGGCTGTATGACAACCATTCCGGGCACACCCGAGGCCGAGATCAGACTTCTCAACGTATGGACAGCCCGCAAACCGGCCGCCCACCCCACCGCCCCCAAGGGGACCGTGACGCCACGTGACCACGGTGCGCCCATCACGCACCGTGCTCACGCAGCGCGACCAACCCTAAAATTTCGGGGAGGCGGCTCAGCCGAAGTCGATCGAGCGGACCGTGCGGGCGCCGATGGACTTGCCGATCGACTCCAGCACCGACTGGTCGACCGAGCGGCCGACGCGCAGGACCATGACCGCGTCGGCGCCGTCGGTGGTCTGGCTGATCTGCGCGGCGTCGATGTTGATGCCCGACTCGCCGAGCAGGGTGCCGACGGTGCCCATCACGCCGGGGCGGTCCGGGTACTCCAGGAACACCACGTCACCCTCGGCGCGCAGGTCGAAGTGCCTGCCGTTGACCTCGACGAGCTTCTCGACCTGGGTCAGGCCGGACAGCGTGCCGCTCACGGTCAGCGACGAACCGTCGGGGTAGACCGCGCGCAGCGTGACGAGGCTGCGGTGGTTGGCGCTCTCGGACTCCTTGGAGAGGTCGATCGCCACGCCCAGGTCCTCGGCGAGGCGGGGCGCGTTCACGAACGTCACCTGGTCCTCGACGATGCCGGAGAACACGCCCCGCAAGGCGGCCAGCGGCAGGATCGAGACGTCCTCAGTGGACAGTTCACCGCGGACCACGACGGAGACCGAGGTGGGGGCCTTCGGGCTCAGCGCGGAGAGCACGGTGCCGAGCTTCTGGGTGAGCCGCAGGTACGGGCGGACCTCTTCGCCGACGACGCCCCCGGCGGCCACGTTCACCGCGTCGGGCACGAACTCGCCGCGCAGGGCCAGCAGCACCGAACGGGCCACGTCGGTGCCCGCACGGTCCTGGGCCTCGCTGGTGGAGGCGCCCAGGTGCGGGGTCACGACGATGCCGGGCACGCCGAACAGCGGGCTCTCGGTGGTGGGCTCGGTGACGAAGACGTCGACACCGGCGCCGCCGACGTGGCCGCTGCGCACGGCGTCGGCGAGCGCCTGCTCGTCGATCAGGCCGCCGCGGGCGGCGTTGACGATGATGACGCCCTTCTTGGTCTTCGCGAGCGCGTCGGCGTTGAGCAGGCCCTTGGTCTCGGGCGTCTTCGGGAGGTGCACGGAGATGACGTCGGCGCGGGAGAGCAGCTCGTCGAGGGTGACCAGCTCGATCCCCAGCTGCGCGGCGCGCGCGGGAGAGGCGTACGGGTCGTAGGCGATCAGCGTGGTGCCGAACGCGGCGAGACGCTGGGCGAACAGCTGGCCGATCTTGCCCAGGCCGACGACGCCCACGGTCTTGCCGTTGAGCTCGACCCCGGAGAACTTGCTCCGCTTCCACTCGCCACCCTGCAGCGTCGCGTGCGCCTCGGGCACCTGGCGGGCCACGGCCAGCAGGAGGGCCACGGCGTGCTCGGCGGCGGAGACGATGTTCGAGGTCGGCGCGTTGACGACCAGGACACCCCGGTCGGTCGCGGCGGGCACCTCGACGTTGTCGAGGCCGACACCCGCGCGGGCGACGACCTTGAGCTTGTCACTGGCCTTGAGCACCTCGGCGTCGACCTGGGTGGCGGACCGGACAAGCAGCGCGTCGGCACTGGCGACGGCGGCGAGGAGAGCGGGGCGGTCGGTGCCGTCGACGTGGCGAACCTCGATCTCGTCGCCGAACACGTCCAGCACGGACGGCGCGAGCTTCTCGGCGATGAGGACGACGGGTCGGGTCGAATTGGTCACGCTGCGACTCCAAGGTCAGGAGGCTGGGCAGGAGACGGTTACCGCGCTGTAACCAGACGTCGACGAGTCTATGACGTGGGCTGAACCGTTTCACCAGGAGGTGGGATTCATGACATGGCAGCGTTGCGCCACACCGCCCCGGCGACAAGGTCAACTACCCGCTGTCACTCCCCGATGACCTGCGGGGCGGTGAACTCGCCACTGCCGAACACCTCGTCATCGTCGCCTTCGACGAGGAAGGCAGGCCGCTTTTTCTCCTGGTCCTTGACGGTGGGGAGCTCGGGGTGGTCGTCGTTGGAGCGGATCGGGACGGGAGTGCTGCCGGTCGAGTAGCCACCGGAGCCCGCGGGTCCGAAACCGCCGCCGAAGGCCCCGATGGGCGGCAGCTTGGCCGCGATGGCCGGGGGTGGCTGGGGCGGGCGGTTCTGCGGGTTGGGCGCGGGCGGCCGCATCGGCTGGCGGGGAGCTTCGGGTTGGCGCATCGGTGGACGGGCCGCGTTCGGCCCTGGTCGCCCCATCGGCCTGGGCGCGTCGGGACCGGGCTGGCCGGGGCGAGCCGGAGGGCGGGACTCGCCAGGCCCTTGCCTGCCCATGGGACGTGACGTGTCGGGGCCGGGCTGCCCCATCGAGCGCGGCCCGTCAGGACCCGACTGCCCCAGCGGGCGGGGAGCCTCGCCACCCGGCTGAATCGGCGGGCGCGAACCATCAGAACCCGACTGCCCCATCGGGCGGGACGCGGCGGGACCGGGCTGCCCCAGTGGCGGACGCGGAGGGTCCGGAATGCGTTGGTCCAGCCGACGGGGAGCGTCGGGAGCGGGCTGGCCCATCGGGCGGCTGGCATCAGGACCAGGCTGGCCCACAGGGCGCCCAGTGTCGGGGCCCGGCTGGCCCATCGGCCAGCCGGCATCGGGACCAGGCTGGCCCATCGGGCGCCCGGCATCAGAACCAGGCTGGCCGGGGCGAGGCGGAGGCCCGGAAGCCTCAGGCAGGTGCCTGCCTGGCGGGATCGGTGGGCGTGCGGGCATGGGGCGGTGCGGTGGATCGAAATGACCGGCCGCAGGCCGCATCGACCGCTCGATATCCGGCAAAGAGTGCTGACCGGGATGGGTCTGGGGCACGTGCCTGCCCGCCGAACGCTCAGCACCGGGCATGGGGTGGGCAAGCCCGACCTGATCTGGCCTGCCGGATCCCATGGCCTGCTGCCTGCCGTCAGGCAGGTGTTGCCCGGGGCGGCTCTGCGGATCGACTGGAGGGCGCCCAGGCAAGCCCGGTGAATGGTCGCCGTCGGGCATGGAATGGGCAAGCCGACCCGGCGAACCCTCAGCCCCAGCCATCGGATGTGCCTGCCGACCCTGCGGCCCCTCAACCCCAGCCATCGGGTGCACGGGGTCAGGGCGCATCGCCGGGCGCTCGTCCCCGGGCAGATGCTGACCGGGGCGAACCGGTGGTCGCCCGGCCTCGGGTTGGCCGTCGCCCATCGGCGGGGCCTGGCGGTTCTGCGGTGGGTCGTACAGGCCAGGTCGACCATGCCCGTCCACCGGGTGCCCAGGCCTCATCGGCGCGCCGGGACGGCCCTGCTGCGGAAGCACCGGGTCGCGGTGCCGGCCAGGGTTTACCGGGGGCGGACGGTGCTGCGGTCCGGTCGGCGGGTGGTTCTGCCAAGCGGCCATCGGCGGCCTGCCCGCGGACGGGTCCTCCACCTGGTCAGGTCCGCCCATGGCAGGCGGGCGGTCCTCGTCCGGTGGTCGCGCTCCGGGCGTCGGTGAATGGGGCATCGGCAAGCGGTCCTCACTCGGTGACGTACGCGGTCCCTCCGAGGACCCAGCATCCATGAGCGGCCGATCCCCATCAAACGACGGGTACGAACCAGTCGGCAGCAAGGGAGCGGAACCAACAGCAGGATGGGCCGGGGCGTCCAGGGGGAGCGGAGCCTGCGGTTCGGCAGGCCACTCCTCCTCCCGCGGTGCGATCGAATACTCCCCTGACTCAGGAGCCACGACGTCCGCGGCAGGCCAACCGATCGGGGCCGAATCGCGGACCTCCGCGGGCGGTTCCTCGAAGCCGCCGATGCGCGGGGCGACCAGTTCCTCGCGGGCTCGCCGTGAGCGTCGGCCGGGAGGGGCGCTGGGCTCCTCGGACCGGGCCGGGTCTTGGGTCAGGAAAGTGGGCGCGGCGGGCTCCACGAAGCCGCCACCGGGCCAGACGTCCCCAGAGCCCCCACCTGCCCCCAGAGCCACCGAAATCCCGAGAACCGTCAAACCCCCCAGAGCCCCCCGAACCAGGCTCCACGAACCCCGGTCGGCCCTCGTGCCCCCCGCCGGCTAAAGGTAAGTGCTCTTCAGCCTCCCGCCGGGCCTCGGCGGAATGGCGTCCACCTCCCGACGGCGGTGTCCACGTGTCCTCCTGCGGCCACTCCGGCGCCGCGGGTGGGGTCACCCAACGTGGGTCACCCGATTCAGTGAAATCCCCCCGGTCCCGGGCCGCGCCCGGGCTCACCACGGCTCGTCGAACTCGCCTGCCTTGGCGCCCTCGACGAAGGCGTCCCACTCAGACTCGGTGAAGACCAGGACGGTGTCGTCCGGGCCGGTGAACTTGGAGTTGCGCATGGCGATGTAGGTCTTGCCGTCGGTGTGCGGCACGAACGCGATCTCGACGTATTCGCCGTTGGGGTCGGCATCCGGCTCCGCGGCGCGCTGCCAGTCGGCGTTCGTGAGGTCGAGGTTGCCGCGCACCTCGGCCTTGTCGTCGTAGATGGGGGCGCTGTCCATCGCGTCTCCTCTTTGGTCCCGAAGGCGTCACCGAAAACTGTCGGGCCCAGGTATACCGCAGTGGGCGGCTCGGTGATGCCGGAACGTGTCGGTCCGGCCACGCCTCCGTCGCGCTCAGTAGCTTGACATCCTCCCCCGCTTGAAGGCCTGGGGATTCCAACAGCGACTACTCCACGGATAGGAGGTCACGTTGAGGTTCACGGTTCGCGGACACACCCGAGGGCGGGCCTCCCCGTGCGGCCACGGCATGCCCTGCCGCGTGTCGAATATTCAGTGCCGCGTTCACATCGGCGTTGCAGGCGAATCCGCAGGACCTGCAGCGGAAGGCGGCTTGGCTCTCGCGCGCCTCCCGATCCACGATCCCGCATACCGAACAACGCTGACTCGTCAACCGCGGATCAACCTTCACCACCCGACCCGAAGCCTTCTGCTCCAACCGGGTCACCAGCAGACCCCACCCGTTGGCCAGGATCCCTCGGTTCAAGCCCGCCTTCTGCCGCACACCCCGACCGGGGACTTCGACCGTGCCCTTCGCCGACCGGGTCATGTTGGTGATCTTGAGGTCTTCGACGCCGATTACATCGAATTCCTGGGCCAAGCGGGTGCTGGTCTTCTCGACCCAGTCCTTGCGCCGGTCGGTTTCGCGGGCCTTGAGCTTCGCGATCGCCGTCTTGACCTTGCCGCGCCGGTTGGAGCCGCGTTGTGCTCGGGCGAGCTTGCGTTGCAGCCGCAACAGTCGTGCCTGCTCGCTCCTGCGCAGCGTAGGCGTGGACAGCAGTTCCCCGGTAGACAGTGCCGCCGAGACCGCGACACCCCGGTCCACGCCCACTGCCGTACCCGTGTCCGGTCCGGCGATGGGTTCGGGCACAACGGCGAACGCCACGTGCCATCGGTCCGCCCGGTCACGGGTGATGCGGTAGGACTTCGCACCGTCGGCGACGGCACGCGACCAGCGGAACCGCACCCAACCGATCTTGGGCACCCTGACCTCGCCGACCATGCGCGACACCCGGCGCACATCATCGGGATTGACCGCCACGATCCGGAAGCCCTCGCCCCGCCCCCGTCGACGCCAGGTCGGCCGCCGATGGGTTCGGCCGAAGAAGTTCGCCATCGCCTGGTCGAAGTCCTTCAACGCCTGCTGCTGCACGATCACCGATCCGGCCGCCAACCACGGGTTCTCCGCCCGCGCCTCGGTCAACTGACGGCACTGCTCGCTATACCTCGGCGCCGCCTTACGCCCCGGACTCCAGTGGGCGTACTGCTCCACAGCGAGATTCCACACGAATCGGGCATGCCCACAGTGCTCCAGCAACATCCGCTCCTGAGCGGGGGTCGGTTGAAGACGGAACCGGGACATGCCGATCAACCTAAGGACCACCACCGACAAAACCAGGAGACAGCAATGAGTCACCGCAGACCGCGGCACGCTCGGGTTCTGGCGCGCATCCCTCACCCGATTCTTCCCCGGCGTGAACGCCGGAGCATCCTCGGGAGGTCCTGGTGAGCTCGTATTACGCGCGATACCTGAGCGGCGAGCACGAGGCGGTCTGGAACGACCTCCGCGCGCTCGGCGACATCCCGGAGAACCTCATCGAGGACGCCTCCGCCGTGGCCGACGAGACGATGATCCGGGTCGCCCAGCACGTCGCCCGCATCGCCGCCGCGCTGCCCGAGTTCGGCTGGGTCTCCTCCGACCGGCTGGTCCCCGCCCACCAGCCGCCCACCGAGGACGACGACGACCTGGTCGACACCCTGGTCGACAAGATCGGCGGCCTGCCGCTGGCCCTGGAGGCCTGCCTGCGCCGCGTCGGCGAGGTGTGGTTCGCCGGGGACTGCCAGGTCCTGGAGCTGACGTATCACCAGCAGCCCGCCCCGCGCGGCGCCCCGCCCGGCCCCGAGTACCCCGACCCGCTGTGCCTGGGCAACGCCTACTCACTGAGCTACGAGTGGCAGCGCTGCGAGAACCCGGCGGACTTCGTCTTCGCCATCTCCCCCGACGAGAGCACCAAGGCCAACGTCACCGGCGCCGCCCACGGCATCGACCTGCCCGCCGTGACGGCCGACGCGGTCCTGCGGGGCGTCGTGGGCAGGCCCGGCATCACCCTGGTCGACTACCTGCGCGAGTCGGTCGCCTGGGGCGGTTTCCCCGGCTTCTCCTTCACCCCGGAACTCGCCCCGGCCGCGCTCATCACCCTGCGCACCAAACCCGACTTCTGAGGGAACACAGTGGCCCGCGGCGTCGAGGACGCCACGGGCCACCGTTGGGGGAAAGCCTCAGGCGGTGTCGGTCAGCGGCCGGTCGACCCAGGACATCAGGCCACGCAGCTTGCGCCCGGTCTCCTCGATCGGGTGCTGCTCGCCCTGCTCCTGCAGCTTGCGGTAGTTCTCACGACCGGCCTCGTCCTCGGCCACCCACTCGCGGGCGAAGGTGCCGTCCTGGATCTCGCCCAGGATCTTCTTCATCTCCTCCTTGACCGCGGGGGTGATGACGCGCGGGCCGCGGGTGAGGTCGCCGTACTCGGCGGTGTCGGACACCGAGTAGCGCTGGCGGGCGATGCCGCCCTCGTACATCAGGTCGACGATGAGCTTGAGCTCGTGCAGCACCTCGAAGTAGGCGATCTCCGGGGCGTAGCCGGCTTCGGTGAGCACCTCGAAACCGGTCTGGACCAGCGCGGACGCGCCGCCGCAGAGCACGGCCTGCTCGCCGAACAGGTCGGTCTCGGTCTCCTCGGTGAACGTCGTCTTGATGACGCCGGCGCGCGCGCCGCCGATGGCCGCGGCGTAGGACAGGGCCAGCGCCTGGGCGCCGCCGGTGAAGTCCTGGTGCACGGCGATGAGCGCCGGGACGCCCTTGCCGTCGACGAACTGGCGGCGCACGAGGTGGCCGGGGCCCTTCGGCGCGACCATGGCCACGTCGATGTTCGCCGGCGGCTTGATCAGGTCGTAGCGGATGTTGAAGCCGTGGCCGAAGAACAGCGCGTCGCCGTCGGAGAGGTTGGGCTCGATGTCCTCGGCGTAGATGAAGCGCTGCTTGGTGTCGGGCGCCAGCACCATGATCAGGTCGGCTTCCTTGGAAGCCTCCGCCGGGGTGAGCACGCGCAGGCCCTGCTCTTCGGCCTTGGCGCGGGACTTGGAGCCCTCGGGGAGCCCGATGCGGACGTCCACACCCGAATCACGCAGGCTCAGCGCGTGCGCGTGGCCCTGGCTGCCGTAACCGATGACCGCGACCTTGCGACCCTGGATGATGCTCAGGTCGGCGTCGGCGTCGTAGAAGATCTCGACGGACATGGTGCTGTTGTTCCTTCCTGGGACTAACGAAATCAGCGGACGGCAGTTGCCGTGATGGATCGCGGACCGCGGCCGATGGCGACCATGCCGGACTGGACCATTTCGCGCACGCCGTAGGGCTCGAGCATGCGCAGCAGCGCCTCGAGCTTGTCGGCGGTGCCGGTGGCCTCGATGGTGAGCGCCTCGGGCGAGACGTCGACCACCTTGGCGCGGAACAGGTTCACCGTTTCGAGGACCTGGCTGCGCACGGTGGCGTCGGCGCGGACCTTGACCAGCAGCAGTTCCCGCTGCACCGCGATCGACGGCTCCAGCTCGACGATCTTGATGACGTTGATCAGCTTGTTGAGCTGCTTGGTGACCTGCTCGAGGGGCAGTTCGTCGACGGCCACGACGATCGTCATCCGGGACACGTCCGGGTGCTCGGTCGGGCCGACCGCGAGCGAGTCGATGTTGAAGCCGCGCCGGGAGAACAGGCCGGAGACGCGGGCCAGGACACCGGGCTTGTTCTCGACGAGAACGCTCAGAGTGTGAGTAGTCATGATCATTCCTCGTCGAACAGTGGCCGGATGCCGCGCGCGGCCATGATCTCGCTGTTGCCGGTGCCCGCGGCGACCATGGGCCACACCTGGGCGTCCTTGCCGACGACGAAGTCGATCACGACGGGCCGGTCGTTGATCGCCATGGCCCGGTTGATGACCTCGTCGACCTCTTCCTTGGTCTCGCACCGCAGGCCCGCGCAGCCCAGCGCCTCGGCGAGGAGGGTGAAATCGGGGATGCGGAACTTGTGCGTGCCGAGGTCGGTCTGCGAGTAGCGGCCGGAGTAGAAGAGGTTCTGCCACTGCCGGACCATGCCCAGGTTGCCGTTGTTGATGACGGCGACCTTGATGGGCGCGCCCTCGATGGCGCAGGTGGCGAGTTCCTGGTTGGTCATCTGGAAGCAGCCGTCGCCGTCGATCGCCCAGACCACCGCGTCCGGCTTGCCGAACTTGGCGCCCATGGCGGCGGGCACGGCGTAGCCCATGGTGCCCAGGCCGCCCGAGTTGAGCCAGGTGCCCGGCTTCTCGTAGCGGACGTGCTGCGCGGCCCACATCTGGTGCTGGCCGACGCCCGCGGTGTAGATCGCGTCGGGGCCCGCGATGGCGCCGATGCGCTCGATCACGTACTGCGGCGAGAGGGTCCCGTCCTCGGGCCACTCGTAGCCCAGTGGGTAGGTCTCACGCCACTCGTCGAGCTGCTTCCACCAGGGCGCGAGGTCCTCGGAGCCGGAAGCCTTCTCGGCCTTCACCGCGGCGATCAGCTCGATCAGGATCTCCTTGCAGTCACCGACGATGGGGACGTCGGCGCGGCGGTTCTTGGAGATCTCGGCCGGGTCGATGTCGGCGTGCACGATGGCCGCGCCGGGCGCGAACGACCCGAGCTGGCCGGTGACCCGGTCGTCGAAGCGGGCGCCGAGGGCGATGAGCAGGTCGGAGCTCTGCATGGCGCCGACCGCGGGGACCGTGCCGTGCATGCCGGGCATGCCCAGGTGCTGCTTGTGCGAGTCGGGGAACGCGCCGCGCGCCATCAGCGTGGTCACCACCGGCATGCCGGTCAGCTCGGCGAGCTCCAGCAGCTCGGGGGACGCCTGGGCCTTGATGACGCCGCCGCCGACATAGAGGACCGGGCGCTTCGCCGAGCACATCAGCTTGGCGGCCTCGCGGACCTGCTTGCCGTGCGGGCGGGTGGTCGGGCGGTAGCCGGGCAGCCGCAGCTCCGGCGGCCAGATGAAGGACGTCTGCTCCTGCAGGACGTCCTTCGGGATGTCGACCAGGACCGGGCCGGGCCTGCCGGTCTTCGCGAGGTGGAACGCCTCGGCGATGATCCGCGGGATGTCGGCCGGGTCGGTGACCAGGAAGTTGTGCTTGGTGATCGGCAGCGTGATGCCGCAGATGTCGGCTTCCTGGAACGCGTCGGTGCCGATCAGCGCGCGGGTCTGCTGGCCGGTGATGGCCACGACCGGCACGGAGTCCATGTTGGCGTCCGCGAGCGGGGTGACCAGGTTCGTCGCGCCCGGGCCGGAGGTGGCCATGCAGACGCCGACCTTGCCGGTGGCCTGCGCGTAGCCGGTCGCGGCGTGGCCCGCGCCCTGCTCGTGGCGGACGAGGACGTGCCGGACCTTGGTGGAGTCCAGCAGCGGGTCGTACGCGGGCAGGATCGTGCCGCCGGGAATGCCGAAGACGATTTCGACGCCTACCGCCTCGAGCGAGCGGACGAGTGACTGCGCGCCGGTCACCCGAACGGGTGTCCCGGTCGGCGGCGCGGGCTTCGGGCGGGCGGAGTTGCCCGGCCCCGGTGTCGCGGGGGCCGGCGTGGGCCGCGATGTGGCGCTGGTCATCGTTTCTGCCTCGTGGGTAGAAGTGTTATCTGGTCACGGGAAGCGGGTGAGGGCACAAAAAAGCCCCCGTCGACCGGCATGGTCGTACGAGGGTCCGCGCGTTCGATGCGTAACGGCTTCCGTCAGCGTCGAACGCGCGGCGGAAGTACGAGAATTGACTGTGAGGGCACGGCTCAGACGCTAATGCGTTCGGCCTAGGGCGTCAACTCTGCGGGATCGTGATCCCGGATACTGGACGCGCGGCAGGGGGTCGCGCGTATGCCCGCGGGTGCCAGGGTGCACCATTTGTCCTGTGTCCGACCAGCAGATTCCCTCCCGCCTCGTGTTCCGGATCCCGGGTGTCGCCATCCTCGCCGCCCTGCTCCTGGCCGTGTGCGCGACGCCGATCGCGTTCGCCGCGCCCTGGCTGCCGCTGCTCTATGTGATCCCGCTCGCCATCGTGGTGTGGGTCATCCGGGTCCGCACCACGGCGAACGCCGACGGCATCGTCGCCCGCCGGGTGGTGGGCAGCAGAACCATGCCGTGGGACTCCCTCAAGGGGCTGCGGCTGACCAAGCGGTCCGGGGTCCGGGCGGTGCTGGCCGACGACACCGAGGTCACCCTTCCGTGTGTGCGCGTCCGGCACCTGCCCGCGCTGGCCCTCGTCAGCGGCGGACGGCTGGACGACCCCACCGAGACACCGGTCACCGAACCTGAGGAGAAGGCCGAGGAACCCGCCGTCGAGGCGGAGTAACCTAAGGTCACCGCTCCCCGCTTGGGCGCCTATCCGGCGCCGTGCACGTCCCATAGCTGATAGCGACACGAACCTTGGAGGAGCCGTGCCCGCGCTCCGGTCCCGCACGACGACCCACGGCCGCAACGCAGCCGGAGCCCGCGCGCTCTGGCGCGCCACCGGCATGACCGACAGTGACTTCGGCAAGCCGATCGTCGCCATCGCCAACTCCTACACGCAGTTCGTGCCCGGCCACGTGCACCTGCGCGACCTCGGCGACATCGTCGCCGACGCGATCCGCGAGGCGGGCGGCGTGCCGCGCGAGTTCCACACCATCGCGGTCGACGACGGCATCGCCATGGGACACAGCGGGATGCTCTACTCCCTTCCTTCGCGCGAGATCATCGCCGACGCGGTGGAGTACATGGTCAACGCCCACCAGGCCGACGCGCTGGTGTGCATCTCGAACTGCGACAAGATCACCCCAGGCATGCTCAACGCCGCGATGCGGGTCAACATCCCCGTGGTGTTCGTCTCAGGTGGACCGATGGAGGCGGGCAAGGCGGTCGTCGTCGGCGGTGTCGCCCAGGCGCCCACCGACCTCATCACCGCCATCTCCGCGTCGGCGAGCCAGGAGGTCGACGACGAGGGCCTGAGCGAGGTCGAGCGGTCCGCGTGTCCGACCTGTGGCTCCTGTTCGGGCATGTTCACCGCCAACTCGATGAACTGCCTCACCGAGGCGCTCGGCCTCGCGCTGCCGGGCAACGGGTCCACCTTGGCCACCCACTCCGCGCGCCGCGATCTGTTCACCCGCGCGGGGACGACCGTGGTCGAGCTTTGCAAGCGCTGGTACGGCAGCGAAGATCACCCAGGCGACGATTCCTCAGTTCTCCCGCGCTCGATCGCCAACCGCAAGGCCTTCGAGAACGCGATGGCCCTGGACATGGCGATGGGCGGGTCCACCAACACGGTGCTGCACGTCCTCGCCGCCGCCCAGGAAGGCGAGATCGACTTCACCCTCGCCGACATCGACGCCATCTCCCGCCGCGTCCCGTGTCTGTCGAAGGTCTCGCCGAACTCCGACTACCACATGGAAGACGTCCACCGGGCGGGCGGAATCCCGGCCCTCCTGGGCGAGCTGTGGCGAGGCGGGCTGCTCAACACCGATGTCATGTCGGTGCACAGCCCGTCGCTGGAGCAGTGGCTGTCCGAATGGGACATCCGCGGGGAGAACCCGTCCGAGGCGGCCGTCGAGCTGTTCCACGCGGCCCCCGGCGGCGTCCGCACCACCAAGGCGTTCTCCACCTCGAACCGCTGGTCCTCTTTGGACACCGACGCGGCGGGCGGCTGCATCCACGACGTCGAACACGCCTACACCGTCGACGGCGGGCTCGCGGTGCTGCACGGCAACCTCGCAGAGCGCGGCGCGGTCATCAAGGCGGCGGGCATCGACGAGGAACTGTTCACCTTCCAGGGCCCCGCACGGGTCGTGGAGAGCCAGGAGCAGGCCGTCTCGGTGATCCTCGGCAAGCAGATCCAGCCCGGGGACGTGCTGGTCGTGCGCTACGAGGGCCCGGCGGGCGGTCCGGGCATGCAGGAGATGCTGCACCCGACCGCGTTCCTCAAGGGCGCGGGCCTGGGCAAGAAGTGCGCCCTGGTCACCGATGGCCGCTTCTCCGGCGGCTCAAGTGGACTGTCCATCGGCCACGTCTCGCCGGAGGCGGCGGGCGGCGGCACCATCGGCCTGGTCCAGGACGGCGACCAGATCCGCATCGACGTGCACGCGCGGACCCTGGAACTGCTGGTGGAGCCGGAGGTGCTCGCCGAGCGCCGGGCGAAGATGGACGCGAGTGAACGCCCGTGGCAGCCGGTCGACCGGGTCCGCCCGGTCACCGCGGCCCTGCGCGCCTACGCCCGCATGGCCACCGACGCCTCCACCGGCGCGGTCCGCGACCCGGACAAGTAGACACGCGATTGACCACGACTCAGAGGTGGACCAACCTCATAGCCAGGAGGTCGATCCATGGGCGCCGAACACCTTGGGCAGTACAACATCCATGAGGTGCTCCCACTTCCGCGTACGACCCTACGATCCAGCTACGGGATCCTAGAGGGCCAGATCACCATCGCGGGCGACTGGGATTCTCCTGAAGTCAACGACGCGATCACCGACGACTTCTACGGGACGACATGAGGCTTCTTCCGTAACGACAGTGGCACCGGAGTCACGGACTCCGGTGCCACTGTCATACAACGGTGTTTCAGCTAACGCAGAACGATGAGTGTGGCCACGGAGAGTCCGATCGCCAGCACCAGGAACACGAACCCGAACGCGGGTGCGCGGCGGAACCACGGGGTGTTGCGGTCCAGCGAGATCTTGCCCGCGCCCGCGAACAGCAGGGCGAACGCGCCCGCCGCGTACAGGGCTTCGAGCTCGACCGAGCCGAGGAATTCGTTGATGTCGAGCTTGACCCAGATGGCGTTCGCCATCACGCCGAGCGCGGCCGCCGCGGCGGCTGGGGTGAACAGACCGAGAACGAGCAGGGAGCCCGCGGTCAGCTCGGTGACGCCGGTGACCCAGGCCAGCAGCGTCGTCTGCTGGTAACCCAGGGTGCCGAGGAATTTGGCGAAGCCGTCGATCCCGGGGCCTTGCATGATCCCGAAGACCTTCTGCAGCCCGTGTCCGACGAGCATCGCGCCGAGCGCGACCCGCAGGACGAGCAGACCCAGGTCGGCACCGAAGTGCCACTGGTGTGGTGCCCGAGTGACGACGCTGTCGTCGTCGTCGAAGTCAGTTGTGTCGTCAGAGTCGTAAGCCGTGTACCTCTGTTCCGAAGGCGTGAAATATCCACTGTCCGTGCTGCCGCCCGCGATCGGGGTGCGGTCATCATCGATACTCACGGGCGCAGACTATGGCCTCCGTCAACCCCGCGCCGCCCGGAAGATCGCTCAATAGGCCCCGCGCAGCAGGTTCAGCGGCGTCTCCCCGGCGGCGAAGCGGGCGATCTCGGCGGCGGCCACTCGGTACGCGCGGGCCCGGTGACCTGCGCAGTTGCCCGCCACATGCGGGGTGATGAGCACGTTCGGCATGGTCCACAAAGGATGGTCGGCGGGCAGCGGCTCCGGATCGGTCACATCGAGCGCCGCGCGCAGCCTGCCCGTGATCAATTCCGCTTGCAGCGCCTCGGTGTCCACGACCGGGCCACGCGCCACGTTGACGACGATCGCGCCGTCGGGCAGCAGGGCCAGGAACTTCGCGTCGACCATGCGGGTGGTCGCCTCGGTCAGCGGTACGACAAGGACCACCGCGTCATGCTTGGGAAGCAAATCGGGGAGCTCATCGACGCCGTGCACACCGTCACGGGCCCGGCTCGCCACCAAAGTCGTGTGCGCGTCGAATGCGTCGAACCTGCGACGCAACTGGTGTCCGAGGTCACCGGCGCCGACGACGAGGATTCGCTTGTCCTGCAACGTGTCCGTCGTGTGCGGAGTCCACATGGCAGCACGCCGCGCGGTGTCGAACTCGGTGAACTCCCGGTAGAACGTGAGCAACGCGCCGATAGCCCACTCCGCGCTGCTGCCCCCGTGGGCGCCGCGACAGGTCGACAGCATGACGTGCTCAGGCAGCCTGCCCGCCCAGGCGTCGGCGCCGGTGGTGAGCAACTGCACCAGACGCAGCTTCGGCAGCCGGTCCACCAGACTCAGGGCCTCACCGGCCAGGAAATCCGGGATAAGGACCTCAGCGTTGTCGGCCTCCGGTGGGAGAACGGGCGAATGCCGGAACACCCGCAGACCGTCGATCCCCGAAAGTGCTTCGATCCCGTGCTCGTCAGGCACTAAAACTGTCACCGTCACACACGACAGGGTGTCATGGCGCTGTGACACGGCGCCGGCTTCGCCGGCGCGGCTCGGTAGCTTTGATGGTGAGGTGCGGACTGGTCGGTGTTTCGGAGCAGGCGGCGTTCGATCCCGTCTTTGTCCGCCGGTCAGACGGCCCCATTAGGCTGCCGCCGTGACCGACACACCCCCTCAGCAATACCACGCTCAACTGAGCCCCTACCCGCAGCAGTCCATGCAGGCGCCCGCCGTCTCGCGGCCTCCGGGGACAAACGGTTTCGCGATCGCCGCGCTGGTCTTCGGCATTTTGGGCGGCATCCCCCTCAGCGTGATCTTCGGCATCGTCGCGTTGGTGAAGATCCGCAAGACCGGCCAGTCCGGCAAGGGCTTGGCGATCGCCGGCCTCGCCCTCAGCGGAGTGTGGCTGCTGATGATCGTCGCGGGGGCCGTCTACGGGGGCAAAGACGGCAACGTGTCGGTCGACCGGCTCCACCCTGGCGACTGCATCAAGACGCTCTCGGAGTCCGAAACCGTCTACCGCATGCCCGTGGTCCCCTGCACGCAGCCGCACCAGGGCGAGGTATACGGCGAGTTCGACCTGTCGCGCGGTGACTACCCCGGCGAGACCGCCATCGAGACCGAGGCGTTCACCCAGTGCGAGACACTTTTGGAAAAGTATGCGCCGCAAGCGGTCGACTCCGCAGGGGACACGTTCTACCTCTACCCGCGTTCGGCTGACTGGCGTCGGGGTGACCGCACGGTTACCTGCATCGCCTACTCGGACCCAGCGGTCACCGGCTCCCTGAAGGACTGATTCCGGGCCGCTGTTGTGCAAGTCGGTGCCCGCGATCGGGTGGCGTTCGCCGACGTCGCCCGGCACGCGGGCACCGCCATCTACACCGCGCCGCTCACCCTGAACGTGCGCCCGCAGCTCGACTGCTGGGTTCGCGTGGGAGCAACCCGCACGACCTGCACGGCCCCGACGCTCCGCGGCTGCCTCGGCGTTGCCTGTACCCGCGTCCGAGTGCTCCCACCAGCCAATTCTGCCGCTCGAAGCGTCCCGGGTGATCGTCGACAAGCTGGAGCTGCTCGGGGCGCGGGCGCTCACCGCGGATTCACGGGCCTCCTCCTAACCTGGGACCCATGTCGGGTACACACCGCCGGGTCCGCGCGTTCGCCGCCGCCTGCGTGGCCAGTGTCCTGCTCACCTCCTGCGCGACGTTCGAGGAGCAGCCGCCGCCGCAGAGCTGGCAGCCCAACCCGCGCCTCACCCCGCAGGCCGCGCCCGAGCCGGACACCGGCGGCGGCGACAGTGGCGGTGGCGGACCGGCAGGCGACCCGCGGGTCGACCCGCCCGGCCCAGTGCCCCCGCCGGACGGGTGCAAGGACTTCCACCCCGCGGTACTCGCCACCTGCCTCGACACGGTGGTCGCCGTGGCGGCACTGCCGGGCGACGGGTCGACGCCGTCGGCGCTGGTCGGGGAACGCAAGACCGGCCGCATCCTGCTGGTCCGGATGGGCTCGGACCCGGTCGTGGTGGCCACGGTCCCGGTCGACGGCAGCACCGACGGCGGGCTCACCGGGCTCGCCCTGTCCCCTACCTACGTCGAAGACCAGCTCCTCTTCGCCTACATCACCACGCCCACCGACAACCGCCTGGTGCGCATCGCGCCGAACGACACGCCCAAGCCGGTGCTCACCGGCATCCCCCGGGGCGCCTCTGGCAACCGCGGGGCGCTCGCGAACGACCACCGCGGTGCTCTCCTGATCGCCACGGGCAACGCCGGCAACCCCAACGCCGCCTTGGACCCCGCGTCGCTCGCCGGGAAGGTGCTGCGGATCAACTCCGGCGGGAAGCCCGCCGAGGACAACCCGGCCCCGTCGGCTGTGGTGGCCAGTGGCCTGGAGTCGCCGGGTGGTCTGTGCAGTTCGCTGGACGGGTCGCGGGTCTGGGTGACCGACCGGACCGCGGCCGCGGACGTGCTCTACCGACTGGACTACGGCAAGCCCTTGGGGGCACCCGCCTGGTCCTGGCCGGACAAACCGGGCATCTCCGGCTGCGCCTCGCCTGCCCGGAGCATGTGGGTGGCCATGTCGAAGAGCGCGCACCTGCAGAACCTGGCCCAAGCCCCGGACGGCACGTTCACCGGGAAACCGCAGGTCGTGATGGCCGACCCGGACGGATTCGGCCGGGTCGACGGGCTCGACCTGCTGTCCGAGCAGTTGGCCATCGGCGGCACGGTCAACAAGGAGGGCGGCAAACCCGCCTCCAGCGACGACCGCGCCGTCGTGATCGTCGTCGAACAGGGCGGCGGCGGCAGCGGCGTCGACTAGATCTCGGTGAAGACGCCGGTCCCGTCGTTGCGGAAGTGCCGGGTGGCGACCGAGCCATCGGAGTGCCGCTCGACCACACGGGCATCCGGGATCGCGTCACCACCCAGATCGGTCACGAAGACCTCGTACCGGATCTGTCCGTCGGAGTTGGCCAGCATGGCGGGCGTCGACCCGTCGCCGAAGTAGACCTCGGCGTTGGTCTCCGGGCCGACACCGAAGAAGCAGGTCCGCGAGACGAGCATGTCCTGTCCGCCGTCACTGTCGAAGTCGGCGAACGCGTGCTGCGGAATAGGCACCGAACTGCACACGTCGAACGGACCGGACACCAAGCCGCCTGAGCCATCGTTGCGGAAGGCCCGCAACCTCGAACTCTGGTCGCTCGACTGCCAGATGTCCTCGGCCGTCGCCATTGAAGTCGGCGAAGAACGGCTGGTTCCGGTTCCCGGGGCCGTGCCTCGTCGGCTTTCGCGGAACCATTACCCGCCGCGTCTTGTGGCTGAGAAACCGACTGCCCGCCATCAGGCGATGGCGGGCAGTCGGATGATGACTCTGTCGGTTATCCGCCGCAGCGTTTCAGAATGAGTTCCCGGACGCGCTTGGCGTCGGCCTGCCCCTTGGTCGCCTTCATGACGGCTCCGACAATGGCACCCGCGGCGGCGACCTTGCCGTCGCGGATCTTGTCGGCGACGTCCGGCTGGGCGGCCAGGGCCTCGTCGATCGCGGCGTAGAGCGCCGAGTCATCCGACACGACCTTGAGGCCGCGCTTCTCGACGACGTCCTCCGGCTCGCCTTCGCCTGCGAGGACGCCGTCGACGACCTCGCGGGCCAGCGTGTTCGTCAGGCTGCCGTCGGCGGCCAGGGCGATCACCTTCGCCACCTGGGCGGGCGTGATCGGCAGGTCACCGAGCCCGACACCCCGGTTGTTGGCCTGTTGGGTCAGGTACGACACCCACCAGGAGCGGGCCTCGGCGGGTGAAGCACCCGCGGCGACCGTGGTCGCGATCAGGTCGATCGCACCGGCGTTGATCAGGTCGCGCAGCTCCAGGTCGGTGAGGTTCCACTCGGCCTGGACCCGCTTGCGGCGCTGCGCGGGCAGCTCCGGCAGGGTCAGGCGCAGTTCCTCGACCCACTCGCGGGACGGGGCGATCGGGACCAGGTCGGGCTCCGGGAAGTACCGGTAGTCCTCCGAAGTCTCCTTGCGCCGCCCGGCGCGCGTGGTGCCCGACGCCTCCTCGAAGTGCCGGGTCTCCTGCAGGATGGACCCGCCCTCGACCAGGATCGCCGCCTGCCGCGTCATCTCGTGCCGCACGGCCCGCTCGACGCTGCGCAGCGAGTTGACGTTCTTGGTCTCGGTGCGGGTGCCGAACTCCGTGGCGTCCTTGGCCATCAGCGAGATGTTCGCGTCGCAGCGCAGGGAACCCTGGTCCATCCGCACGTCGGACACGTCGAGCGCCTTGAGCAGGTCGCGCAGGGTGCTGACGTAGGCGCGGGCCACCTCGGGGGCGCGGGCTCCGGTGCCCTCGATCGTCTTGGTGACGATCTCGATCAGCGGCACACCGGCGCGGTTGTAGTCGAGCAGCGAGTGCTCCGCGCCGTGGATCCGGCCGGTGGCGCCGCCGACGTGCAGCGACTTGCCGGTGTCCTCCTCCATGTGGGCGCGCTCGATCTCGACCCGGAAGATCTCGCCGTCGTCGAGGGTGACGTCGAGGTAGCCGTTGAAGGCGATCGGCTCGTCGTACTGCGAGGTCTGGAAGTTCTTCGGCATGTCCGGGTAGAAATAGTTCTTCCGGGCGAAGCGGCACCACTCGGCGATCTCACAGTTGAGCGCGAGGCCGATGCGGATGGCCGACTCGACGCCGATGGCGTTGAGCACCGGCAGCGCGCCGGGCAGGCCGAGGCACACCGGGCACACCTGGGTGTTCGGCTCACCGCCGAAGGTGACCGGGCAGCCGCAGAACATCTTGGTGTTGGTGTTGAGCTCGACGTGGACTTCCAGGCCCAGCACCGGGTTGAAGCGCTCGATCACCTCGTCGTAGTCCATCAACTCCACAGTGGACGTCATTTGTCCCCGCCCTTCCGGAACGCCCGAACCGCGATCAGCGCACTGGTCAGCGCGACGAAGATGCCGCCGAGCGCGTTGGCCAGCTGCAGCTTGTCGTTCTGCTCGCGCGCCTTGCGCAGGCTGGTCACCGCGGTCGTCGCCGCCGTCACCGAGCCGACGACACCGAAGGCGCCCTTGAGATTCTTCACGCCGGCCATCAGTGAGCCACCTCCAGCTCGGGAACGCGGTTGATCAGCGAACCGCCCTGCGCGGCGTTGCGGGCGGCCTCGTACGCGGCGGCCACGCGGTAGCCGCGGTGGTCCTGCAGCGCGGGGGACATGATCTGCAGTCCCACCGGCAGACCGTCGTCGTCGGACAGTCCACTCGGGACACTCAGGGCCGCGTTGCCCGCCAGGTTCGACGGGATCGTGCACAGGTCGGCCTTGTACATGGCCATCGGGTCGTTCGCCCGCTCGCCGATGCGGAACGCCGTGGTGGGCGTGGTCGGCGAGATGAGGACGTCGACGGTGCCGAACGCGGCGTCGAAGTCACGCGAGATGAGCGTGCGGACCTTCTGCGCCGAACCGTAGTAGGCGTCGTAGTAGCCCGAGGACAGCGCGTACGTGCCGAGCATGATGCGCCGCTTCACCTCGGGACCGAAACCGGCCTCGCGGGTCAGCGACATGACCTCCTCGGCGCTGCGCGTGGCGTCGTCGCCCACCCGCAGGCCGTAGCGCATGGCGTCGAACCGGGCGAGGTTCGAGGAGCACTCGCTCGGCGCGATCAGGTAGTAGGCGGGCAGCGCCAGGTCGAAGCTCGGGCAGGAGACCTCGACGATCTCCGCGCCCAATTCTTTGAGCTGCGCGACCGCGGCCTCGAAGGAGGCGAGCACGCCGGGCTGGTAGCCGTCACCGGAGAACTGGGTGACCACACCGACACGCACGCCGCTGAGGTCGCCGTTGGCGCCCTCGCGGGCCGCGGCGACGACGGGCGGCAGCGGCGCGTCGATCGAGGTGGAGTCGAGCGGGTCGTGGCCGCCGATGACCTCGTGCAGCAGTGCCGCGTCGAGGACGGTGCGGGCACACGGGCCCGCCTGGTCGAGCGAGGAGGAGAACGCGACCAGGCCGTAGCGCGAGACCGTGCCGTAGGTCGGCTTCACACCGACGGTGCCGGTGACCGAACCGGGCTGGCGGATCGAGCCGCCGGTGTCGGTGCCGATCGCGAGCGGGGCCTCGAACGCGGCCAGTGCCGCCGCCGAGCCACCGCCGGAGCCGCCGGGGATGCGGTCGAGGTCCCACGGGTTGTGGGTCACGCCGTAGGCGGAGTTCTCGGTGGACGAGCCCATCGCGAACTCGTCCATGTTGGTCTTGCCGAGGATGACGACCCCGGCCTGGAGCAGCTTGAGCGTGACGTTGGAGTCGTAGGGCGGGTTCCACCCTTCGAGCATCTTCGAGCCGCACGTCGTGGGGGCGCCCTGCATCGTCAGGACGTCCTTGAGGGCGAGCGGCACACCGGCCAGCGGCGACGCCGCCGGGCGGCCCGCGGCCACGTCCTCGTCGACGGCCTTCGCGGCCTGCAGCGCGCGCTCGGTGTCGACGTGCAGGAACGCGTGGACGGCGGAGTCGACGGCGTCGATGCGGTCGAGGTGCGCCTGGGCGACCTCGACGGCGGAGACGTCCTTGGCCTGGATCTTCGCGGCCAGTTCGGCGGCGGTCAGGCGGATCAGGTCGGTCATGCTTCCTCCCCGAGGATGCGCGGAACGCGGAAGCGCCCGTCCTCGGCGGCGGGTGCCGCGGCGAGTGCCTGCTGCTGGGTGAGCCCGGGTCGAACGAGGTCCGCACGGAAGACGTTGGTCAACGGCACCGAGTGAGAAGTGGGCGGAATGTCCTGGTCAGCGACGTCACCGACCTTCGCCACGGCCTGCACGATCTGGTCGAGCTGGCCCGCGAACAGGTCCAGTTCTTCTTCGGTGACGGCCAGCCTGGCCAGTCGGGCGAGGTGGGCTACCTCGTCACGGGAGATGCTTGGCACTCGACGAACCCCCGGGGGTGTCTGCGATAGGACCCCGTGAGTCTATTTCGCGCAGGATGGAAGCCCCGAACGGGTTGTTCTCAAGCCGCCGGGGGTGTACACCGAAGCCCGTCCCGCGATGCGGTCCGATGGACACCAGCCGCCGTGTGGGTCACCTGGTCTGCGACAATCGGCGGTCGGCGTAGGGCGTGGACGTTTGGTTTCGCGCACCGAGTAGGAACATCGGGAGGCGTTCGCCTTGTCCTTCCTGATCCGGGTCCAGCTCCCGGACAGCCCCGGAACCCTGGGCGCGGTCGCGACCGCGCTGGGGGCCATCGGGGCAGACATCCTCAGTGTGGACGTGGTGGAACGCGTGGGCGGTGTCGCCATCGATGACCTCGTCGTCGAACTCCCCGGCGGCAGGCTCCCCGACGTCCTGATCACCGCGGCGGAGTCCGTGGCAGGCGTCGAAGTCGACGCCGTGCGCCCCTACGCGGGGGTGCTCGACACCCACCGTGAGCTGGAACTGGTCGAGGACGTCGCGGCCGAGCCCAACGACGGCCTGGCGATCTTCACCGAGGGCGTCCCGAAGATCATCCGAGCAGGCTGGGCCCTGGTCGTCACCTTCGACGCCGCCGGCGCGCACCCCATCGCATCGAGCAGCGCGGCGCCGACGGTGCACCGGATGGAACTGCCGTGGATGCCGTTAGCCCGGGCGACCGTGCTGGACGGTGAGGAGTCGTGGGTGCCGGAGACCTGGCAGGAGCTGGGGACCGAGCTGGCGGCCACGCCGTTGGGGAAGCCGGACCGGGTGTTGTTGGTCGGGCGGCCGGGTGGACCGATGTTCCGGGCGGCTGAGGTGGCGCGGTTGGCGCATCTGGCTGGGATCGTGGCTGTGGTGTTGCCAGACTGATCTGGGTTCCGCCCTGTCTGGGCGGTTCGGCCGGTCTGAACGCTGCCGCGACGCTGCTTGATGAGGCCAGGCAGGCAGTCGGCACGGCCACGTATCGTTCGAAGTCGCCTGAGGCGTCGGGTTCGGTGGCCGCCTTCGAGCAAGCGCACCAGGCGCTGACGGCGCCGTTCGCCGCGTTGCGGCAGGTGGACAGGGCTGTGCGCACGCATCTCACCAGCATCGGGGCGCCCGAGGCTGGTGGTCAGGCAGTCGAGGTTCGGGCGGGGGTCGCCAAGCCCGCTAACGTAGGAGTTCCTATATTCGCTTGGTCCTAACGAGTGAGTTCCTATTTCACCGTGTGTGACCAGCGCCGTGTCGATGGAGGCAGCCGCGCCGATGGCGATCGCTCATACCGTTCCGCTGTTGATGCTGATCAACGAGCTCAACCGGCTCAAGGACAGCTCGGGCATCAAGGACGCCGAGGCCGCGCGTCACCTCGGCTGCCAGCCCTCGAAGATCAACCGCATCATGCTTGGCCAGTCGAAGATCTCCGTCGGCGACACGAAGCTGCTCGGCGAGTTGTACGGAGCCAGCCCCGAGTTGGTCGAAGTCATGCTCGACCTGGCTCGCAACCTCGGGCAGAAGGGCGACTGGACCAGCTACCGCGACCTGTTTCGGGAGTCCTTCCGCCTGCTGGTCGACCTCGAACACCACGCCAGCCGCCTGCGACAGGTGCAGTCGGAGATCATCCCCGGCCTGCTCCAGACCGAGGCCTACCGGCGAGCGCTGCACGACGCACCCACACCGTTCCACGGCAAGACCGACGTCGACGGCGAGATCCACGCCCTGCACTACCGGCAGTCGATCCTCACCCGCGAGGATCCCGCGCCGCCCGCGGTCAGCTTCGCGCTCTCGGAGTCCTGCCTGCGCCGCGCCTATGGCGGCAACCAGGTGATGCGCGAGCAGATGCTGCGGCTGATCGAGATCGCCGACGACCCCAACGTCCAGATCCAGGTCCTGCCCTTCGACGGCAACGACCCGATCCTGTACGCCTCCCTGGACTTCTGCCTCATCCACGTGCCCGGACCCGGCATCGCCAACCCGCTCGACTTCGTCTATGTCGAGCAATACGACGATGCCCGCTACCTCGACGACCACGACCGCGTCGAAGCCTACGAACAGCTCTGGGGCTACCTCCAAGCCGCCGCACCGGGTCCGCAGGACTCCATCGAGTTCATCGGGAAAGTGGCGGACCACTACAGCTAGCCAGCACCACCGGAAGGAACCGCTCATGGCCCCACACCACGACTACCTGCCCATCGAAGCGTTCGCCGCAGCCACCTGGCAGAAGGCCACCGCGAGCCAGCCCAACCAAAGCTGCGTCGAGTTCACCAAGATCGGCCGCATCATCGGCGTCCGCGACAGCAAACTCGGCACCTACAGCGCGATCCTCCAGTTCACCGTGGACGAGATCACCGCCATGCTCACTGGCGCGCAAACGGGCGAGTTCGACCACCTGATCTGACAGCAGTGCCCGTCCCTTGTGCGTTCGGCCAGACGCAACGCGCCCGGCAAACGGACTTCGATGCCCACGTGCGACTGGTCCGATCCAAGCTTGGTCACCCATCCGTGTCGCGGGGCCTAGATGATTGATGCGGTGAAGTTGGCGTTAGTGATCGAACGCGATCAGTGACCGTTTGCTGTTGTGCCGGTCATCCAGTTGTGCCAGATACCGGCGGCCATGGCCAGCAGGCGTTGCGCGACCCGGGCGGGCGCAGCAGTCTCACCCCCATCGCGGCGGCGAGTTCCTGGAAGTCTTTGCCAGCGAAACCCTTGTCCGCCAACAGGATTTGGCCCTCACGGAGGAGGTGGTGGTCGTGGTCGAGCAACGCGGCCAGCACTTCGCGTTCCCCGATCTTCGGGGTGGCCAGGCACCACATGATCGGCATCCCGTCCCCGGCGCACACGAGGCCCGACGTTCCCCGCCAGCCGCCGCTTCCCCTGGGCCGCCGCCCTCCCAACCGGTCGGGCGGACCCTCGCCACTCCCCTCCCGTAGGCGGCCCGGCACCCCGGTGGCTCAGTCGTCCGGTAGGTCCAAATCGAATGCGATCAGGTGGACCTTTGGGCCCGGACTCCAATCGCGGTCTGGCAGGCGGGTGAAACCTAATCGCTGGTAGAGGCGGTGGGCGGGGGCCATGTTCTGTGAGCTGCACAGCACCACCCTCGGCAAACCGAGTTCCCTGGCCCGGTCCAATACGGCGCGGATGAGGGCTTCGCCGATGCCTCGGTTGCGGGCCGTGGGGGCGACGGCGAGCATGCGGAATTCCAGTTCGCCCTCGCGGGAGATTTCGGCGTAGTCGGAGCCGGGTAAGGCGAGGGTGACGGTGCCGAGGAGGGTGTCGTCAGCGTCGACGGCGACCAGGAGATCCGCGCTGCGCAACCTGCTTGCGGCGTCGGCCAGGCTGGCGGCGTAGCCGCTTGAGTCGGGGCCCAAGTAGCCGTCGGCGGTGTAGGCGTCGAGGGTGAGGGTGCCGATCTCTTCGACCTCGTCCGCGCGGGCCGAGCGCACCGTGATGCTGGAAGCCTCCACTGGGCTACCCATCGGCGGCCTCGGTGTTTCCGCCGGCGACTGCCTTCGGGTCGACCTTCGCATCCCCGCCGTCAGCCTCCGTGTCGCCGATTGTGGCGACCTCCGTGGCGGCCTCGGGGCCCTGTTCCAGCAGTACGCCGAAGCCATCCTCGTCGAGCACCGGGACCTTGAGCTGGATCGCCTTGTCGTACTTCGATCCCGGTGCGTCGCCGACGACCACGAACGCCGTCTTCTTCGACACCGAACCCGACGCCTTGCCGCCGCGGGCGATGATCGACTCCTTGGCCTCGTCGCGGGAGTAGGTCTCCAGGCTGCCGGTGACGACGATGGAGAGACCCTCCAAGGTTCGCGGTGTCGAATCGTCGCGTTCCTCTTCCATGCGGACGCCCGCCGCGCGCCACTTGTCGACCACCTCGCGGTGCCAGTCGACGGCGAACCAGGCCTGGACGGAGGTGGCGATGGTCGGGCCCACGCCCTCGGCGTCGGCGAGTTCCTGTTCGGTTGCCTTGGCGATCGCGTCGACGGAGCCGAACTCGCGGGCCAGCGCCTGGGCGGCGGTGGGGCCGACGTGGCGGATGGAGAGGCCGACCAGGACCTTCCACAGTGGACGGTTCTTCGCGCTGTCGAGGTTGCCCACCAGCTTGCGGCCGTTCGCGGACAGCTCACCTGCCTTGGTGCGGAACAACTCGACCCGCGAGAGCTGCTCCTCATCGAGGGAGAACACGTCGCCCTCGTCCTGGATCACCCCGGAGGCGAGCAGGGCGGCGGCGGCCTCGTAGCCGAGCACCTCGATGTCGAACGCGCCCCGCCCAGCCAGGTGGAACAGCCGCTCCCGCAGCTGCGCCGGGCAGGACCGGGCGTTGGGACACCGGATGTCGGCGTCGCCCTCCTTCTCGTAGGCCAAGGTCGTGCCGCACACCGGGCACTCGGTGGGCATCTCGAACTCGTAGGCGTCCTTCGGGCGGACCTCGATCACCGGGCCGAGCACCTCCGGGATCACGTCGCCCGCCTTGCGGATCACCACGCGGTCGCCGATGAGGACGCCCTTGCGCTTGACCTCCGAGGCGTTGTGCAGCGTGGCCATCGCGACCGTCGAACCCGCCACCTTGACCGGCTCCATCACCGCGAACGGCGTCACCCGGCCGGTCCGGCCGACGTTGACCTCGATGTTGAGCAGCGTGGTCGTCGCCTCTTCTGGCGGGTACTTGTAGGCGATCGCCCAGCGCGGCGCACGCGAGGTGTTGCCGAGGCGGCGCTGCAGCGACACCTCGTCGACCTTGATCACCACGCCGTCGATCTCGTGCTCGGCGTCGTGGCGGTGTTCGCCCCAGTACTTGATGTGCTCGGCGAGCTGGTCGGCAGAGTCGAGCACCTTGGTGTGCTTGGACACCGGCAGCCCCCACGCGGCCAGCGCACGGTAGGACTCGGACTGGGCGGTCGGCTCGAAACCCTCGCGCCTGCCCAGGCCGTGGCAGATCAGCCGCAGGTTGCGGCTCGCGGTGACCTTCGGGTCTTTCTGCCGCAGCGACCCGGCCGCCGTGTTGCGCGGGTTCGCGAACGGCGGCTTGCCCGCCTCGACCAGCCGGGCGTTGAGGTCGGCGAAATCCTCGAGCGTCATGAACACCTCGCCGCGCACTTCGACCAGCGCGGGCACCGGGAACTCATCGCTCGGGGTGAGCCGGTCGGGCACGCCGCGCATGGTGCGGACGTTGAGCGAGACGTCCTCGCCGGTGCGGCCGTCGCCCCTGGTCAACGCGCGGGTGAGGCGGCCGTTCTCATAGAGCAGGTTGATCGCGAGGCCGTCGATCTTCAGTTCGCACAGGAAGTGCGCGGCGGAGCCGACCTCCTTCTCCACCCGGTCCACCCAGCCGCTGAGTTCGTCGAGGTCGAAGGCGTTGTCCAGGCTGAGCATGCGCTCGAGGTGGTCGACCGCGGCGAACTCGGTGGAGAAGGACCCGCCGACCCGCTGGCTCGGCGACTCCGGCGTGATCAGCGATGGGTGCTGCTCCTCGATCGCCTCCAGCTCGCGCAGCAACGCGTCGAACTCGCCGTCGGAGATCGTCGGCGCGTCGAGCACGTAGTAGCGGAACTGGTGGCCGAGGAGTTCCTCGGACAGCTCGGCGTGCCGCTCGCGGACGTCGGAGGGCACATCCTCGACGCCCTCGACCGCGGCTGGTCGTTC
Organism: Actinokineospora sp.; assembly: GCF_050699995.1. Lineage (GTDB taxonomy): Bacteria > Actinomycetota > Actinomycetes > Mycobacteriales > Pseudonocardiaceae > Actinokineospora. The sequence goes on from NZ_JBOHGC010000014.1 coordinate 35,105, forward strand.
CTGTGGAAGATCCTCGTCAACACTGGTCACGTGTCAAAGAGTAGCCAGGACGACCGACATTCGAAGGCTCAGGAAGCCAGCCTGTGGACAAGTTCGCGCAGCTCAAGCAAACCGATGCTGTCGGCGGGCTCGGTGTCGGCGGCCTCGACCCGGCGCAGCCGCTCCCCCGCCAGCCGCTCACCGAGCGTGGCGTCCAGCGGCAGGAACGTCATCGCCGCGCGAGCCGACGGCTCCAGCCCGGCGAGCGCCGGGTGATAGACCGCGACGTCGACCAACCCCTCCTCGACCTGCGCGTGCACGCGGACATCCGCGAGGGCGACCCTGGTCGCACCGAGGTTGACCGTCACCTCCGTCGGGTCGGGGACGGCCGGCACCGAGTCGTGGAACTCCCACAGCGGGGTGTCGGGCTCGGCAGCCGCCTTCCACGCGTCGGTGTACGGCCGCAGCCTCGGGTCTTCCTGGCCGCTCACCACGAACGCGTAGATCGAGCGGATGCCGCGCTCGAGCGAGAAGTGCAGGTCGGGGTGGAGCGCCGCGACCATCTCGCAGAGCTGGTTCTCCACCCGATGCGGCTCCCCCTCGCCGAGCGCGGCGGCGATCTCGGGCAGCATCTGCTGCCACTCGCACCAGAAGCGTTCCGCGAGGACGGCCGGGTCGGGCCGCTCGACCGGATCGCGGGAACGCTTGAACCAGCGCGCTAGCCGCCCGCCACCGACGGAATCACCTGAATCTCGGCGTCGGCCGCGACCGGTGTGTCCGCCCCGCCCAGAAACCGGCATTCCTCTCCGTCCACATAGAAGTTGACGTACCGGCGCAGCCCCCGGTTCTCGTCGCGCAGGCGCCGTTCCAGCGCCGGGTAGCGCTCACAGACCGCGTCGAGCACTCCGGCCAGGGTAGCGGGCTCGGGCGCGTCGATCTCGACTTTCGCCTGGCCGTCCGCCTTGGCCCGCAGGACTTGGGGCAGCAGGACGGTGATCATCAGATCACCGCGGCCCGCACCGACAGCACGTCCGGCAGGTGCGCGGCGACCTGCGTCCAGTGCTCGCCGCCGTCTCGGCTGGCGTAGACCTCGCCGGACCGCGAACCGAAGTACACGCCCGCCTCGTCGGCGTCGTCGACGCACATCGCGTCGCGCATGACGGCGCTCCAGAAGTCGTCGGGCAGGCCGTCGCCGAGCGCGGTCCAGGTCGAGCCCGCGTCGTCGCTGCGGTAGACCCGGCAGCGGCCGTCGGGCGGGAAACGCATCGAGTCCGCTGTCAGCGGGAAGTTGTAGATCGTGTCCGGTCGGTGCGGGTGCACGACCATCGCGAAGCCGAAGTCGCTGGGCAGGCCGTCGGCGATCGACTGCCACGTCTTGGCGCTGTCGTCGCTGCGATAGACGCCGTGGTGGTTTTGCGCGTAGAACCGGTCGGGCCGATCGGGATGCTGGGCGATCTTGTGGACGCACTGCCCGAACTCGGGGTACGGGTCGGGGAGGAAGTACGCCTTGATGCCCTCGTTGCTCGCGTCGAACGACTTGCCGCCGTCGGTGCTGACGTACACCCCGCCGGTGGACATCGCGACGGTGATCCGGCCCGCGTCGGTCGGGTGCGGGATGACCGAGTGGACCGCCATCCCGCCGAAGCCGGGCGTCCACTTCTCCCGGTGCTGGTGGTCCCACAGGCCCCGGACGAGTTCGTAGTTCACGCCGCCGTCGTCGGAACGGAACAGTGCTGACGGCTCCACTCCCGCGTAGACCACGTCCGGCTCACTCGACGGTCCTGGCGCGAGCTGCCACACGCGCCCGAGCGCGGTCTCGGTGTCCTCGGGGAACGCGACAGGCGCGTGGTCGGGCTCGGACCAGGTCTCGCCGAGGTCGTCGCTGATCGCGACGCTCGGTCCCCAGTGCTCGGATGTGACCGCGGCGAGCAGCCTCGGGGTGGCGCGTCGGGTGTCGATGGCGACGGCGTAGACGTCGGTCATCGGGTGGTGCGGACCGGTTGTCTCCCAGTCCCCACCGGAGTTGGTCGCGAGGAACAGCCCTTTGCGCGTCCCTATCGCGAGCAGCACCTTCTGTGTCATCGGGCACCTCCATCAGTGACCCGCGACACGTTACGCCCGGGCACCGACAGCTACCAGGACTCCGGCGGCTCCACGAAAGCTTTGCCCAGTTCACGGACCTGATTGAGGGCGGCGCGTGCCCATCCGGTGGACGCCCCTGCGAGGCCGCAGGCGGGGGTGACGACGGTGCGCGAGGCGAGGATCGAACGCGGGAAGCCGAGCCGGTCCACCAGCCGCAGGGCGGGCTCGGCGGCCGCGCGCAGCGACTGCCGCTCACGCGGTTCGGTCCCCGGCACCAGACCGAGGAACATGAACACGCCCGCGTCCCACGCTTCGCCGAGGTCGTCGGACAGCGACGCGGGGATGCCTTCGAGGAGAGCGGCGTCCAAGGCGAGTGCTCCGGCGCCCGCTTCGCGAAGCAAACCGATCGGGGGACGCGGCGCGCAGCAGTGAACTATGACCGGGTTCCCGGTAGCGGCGCGCGCCGCGTCGATCAGCGTCGACAGCATGTCGCGGGCGTCGTGAACGGCCACCGACGGCACCGTGCCGTACCCGGACGGCGTGGGCAGCGCTCCCGCCAGGACCGTGGGCAGGCTCGGCTCGTCGAACTGGACGACCACTTCGGCACCGGTCCGCTTGCGCACCTCGCCGACGTGCAGCGCGAGCCCCTCCGCGAGCGACTCGCCGAACTCCCGGCGCGCGCCGAGATCGGTCAGGACGCGGTGGCCGCGGTGCAGTTCGACACCCGCCATCAGCGTCCACGGCCCGGCGACCTGGACTTTGAACACCGCGGGTGATTCGCCCGCGCGCCCGATCGCGTCCTCGACAGCGTCAAGGTCCCAGCGCAGCAGGTCGACCCCGCGGCGGTGGTCGCGGCCAGGGTGGGCGGCGACCCGGTAGCCCGAGGGCACCACCTCGACGGCGAGGTCGACGAGGAGGGCGGTGGTCCGGCCGATCATGTCGGCGCCGAGTCCGCGGGCGGGCAGTTCCGGCAGGTGCGGCAGGTCGGGCAGCTCACCGAGGACGACTGTGGCGGCCTCGGCGGGATCGTCGCCGGGCAGCGAGCCGATCCCGGTGGCGGCTCCGTGCGGCCATGGTGCGTTCGTCACGCAGCCAGTGTGGTCGATCAGGTGACGCCGCCGCACACCGACCGTCCGCGGTTAGCATGACTCGTGGACCACAATGACATCGGCAGGGCCGCAGGCCGCATCGCCCCGCACATCCGCCGCACCCCGCTGCTTCGCTCCGAAGTGGACGGTCGGAGGGTGGTCCTCAAGCTCGAACACCTGCAGCGCACCGGCTCGTTCAAGTTCCGCGGTGCGCTCAACGCGCTGCTCGGCGGTGACCGGCCCGCGGCGGTGGTGACCGCGTCAGGCGGCAACCATGGGCTCGCGGTGGCCACGGCGGCGCGGGTGCTCGACATTCCCGCGACCGTGTACGTCCCGGCGTCCGTCCCACCGGAGAAGGCCCGGCGGATCGAGGCGGCGGGCGCGAAGCTGATCATCGGCGGCGACTCGTACGGCAAGGCCTCCGCCGCGGCGCTGGCCGAGGCGGCCAGCACCGGCGCGCTCTACGTGCCCGCGTACGACCATCCGCTGGTCATCGCGGGCCAGGGCACCTGCGCGGCGGAGGCGGTCGCGGACGCCCCGGACATCGACACGTTCGTGGTGGCGGTCGGCGGCGGCGGGCTGGCCTCCGGCACCGTACTGGGCGGCGGCAGGCCCGTGGTCGCGGTCGAACCCGAGAACTGCCAGGCCATGCACAACGCGTTCGCGGCGGGCCACCCGGTCGACTCGACGGTCGACTCGGTCGCCGCGTCCGCCCTCGGCGCGACCCGGGCGGGCGACCTCACCTTCGAGATCCTCCAGGCCGCCGGGGCGACGTCGGTGCTGGTCAGCGACGATGAACTGCTCGCCGCGCGTGACCGGCTCTGGGAGGAGTTCCGGCTGGCCGTCGAACCCGCCGCCGCCGTGCCGTTCGCCGCGTGGCTCGCCGGGCGGGTGCCCGGCGAGCTCGCCTGCGTCATCGTGTGCGGCGCCAACACGGAATGGTCACCGAACTAAGCGCGCATCACCGTCGCGATAGGAATGCGAGCCGCCCGGATCGCGGGGAGCAAACCGCCGAGGACACCGGCAGCGAGACCCGCGATCACTCCCGCGACCCCGGCCTGCCACGGGAACTCGAGTTCGGCCCCCATCGACTCGAACCGGCCGCCGAGCACCGTCGGCGCCAGCTTGAGCCCGACGGCACCGACGCCGATCGCGGCGGCCGCCGTCAGCATGCCGATGATCAGCGTCTCCGACAGCACAATTCCCGCCAGCAGCAGCCGCGGTGTGCCGACAGCACGGCGCAGGGCGAACTCCTCGATGCGCTCGCCGACCGTGGCCAAGCCGACGTTGAGGATTCCCGCGACCCCGATGAGCAGGACCAGCGCGGCCAACGCGAGGAAGATCATCCGCATCAGCGTCAACTGGGACTCGATCTGCTTCTTGGCCTCGACCGGATACGAGTGGAACTGATCGCCTGGAGCGCCGCGGGCGATGAGTCGAGCCCGCAGTGTCTGCTCCACATCGGTCACCCCCGGCGGCATGTACACGGCGAACTGGTTGCGGCCGTCGAAATTGCCTCCGGCCGGGGTGGTCCAGTTCAGGAGTTCGTCGGCCCTGACGTAGGCCGTGGGTGAACTGTCGCCGTCGTGCACGACGCCCAGGACGCGGGGAGTCGGATTCGCCGACGAGTCCTTGATCCGCATCTCGGCGGGAAGTTGGTGCTGGGTGAAGGCCGCCGCCGCCTCGCGGTTGAGGACCAGCCCCGGCGACAGCGACGGCGCCCCAGAGAAGTCGAGCCATCGGCCCGCCTCCGTGTGAAACGGCCGGTACTGGCGGATGTCGCCGGTGAGTCCGACGAGGCGCAGTTCGATGGCCTTCCCCGCGGGAGGTGGGCTGTCGTCCTGCTTGATTTCCCGGCAGCCGGTCTGGTCGCAGACCATGCTCGGGCCGTAGTAGCCCTCTCCGGCGTACTTGAGTGGCGAGCCACCCGGATTGATGGGCGTGACTCCCGGCTCGCCGATGATCGCCATCGTGCTCGTCATGCCGACCATCTCCGGCCGGCCGCGCAGGACCTCCGTCATGATCGGCACCGTCGCCTCGTGGCTGGGCAGCGTCAGCACGACCGTGCCGTCCTTGCCCGCGTTGAGTTCGATGTCCGCCAGCAGCGCACGGTTCGCGATCTCCGACCCGGCCTGCACAGTGACCACAGCTAGAACGCCTAAGAACAAACTGACCATCGACAGGAACGTGCGCAGTTTGCGCGCGCGGATGCCTTGTCCGCCGATGATGAGCGCGGAGCGGAACCGACCGGACAGGGCCATCAGGCGTACACCCCCGCCCGCTCGGTCACGAGCCTGCCATCGGTGAGCCGCACTACGCGACCCATCCGGCTGGCGTGCGCGTGGTCGTGGGTCACGAGGACGAGCCCGCACCCCCGCGCGGTCGCGGAATGCAGGACCTCGATGACGTGGGCGCCGGTCTCGGTGTCGAGGGCGCCCGTGGGCTCGTCGGCCAGCAGGATCTTCGGCTCGCGGACCAGCGCGCGGGCGATGGCCACGCGCTGCTGCTCGCCGCCGGACATCCGCTGCGGCCGCTGCTTGGCCAGGTGCGCGATGCCGACCAGGTCCAGCGCCGCCATCACCTTCGCGCGCCGCTTGCGCCGTGCCGCCCAGCCCTGGCCGTTGACCAGTGCCATGGAGACGTTCTGCGCGGCGGTCAGGTGCTTGAGCAGGAAAAAGCGCTGGAAGACGAAGCCGAACTCGTCGCTGCGCAGCCGCGCGGCGCGGCGCTCGGACACCCGGCTGATGTCCGCCCCGTTGAGCAGGTACTGACCGCCGTCCGGGCGGTCGAACAGCCCGATCAGGCTCAGCAGGGTGCTCTTGCCGGAGCCGGAGCGGCCCAGGATCGCCACACTCTCGCCACTGTGGACAGTGAGGTCGACACCGGTCAGGATCGGCCGCGGCTCGCCTTGGCCTTTCAGCGTCTTGGTGAGTCCGCGCAACTCGATCAGGGGTGTCATGTCAGGACCCCATACCGGGCTTGGGATTCTGCTCAGGCGGGCCCTGCGGCAGATTCGGGCCGGGCACGGCGAGCGTCTCCTCGCCGGTCAGGCCCGACTTGATCTGCACGACCCGGCCATCGGTCAGGCCGAGGACGACGTCCTTGGTCTGGCGCGAGCCGTCCGGTCCGAGGACGTCGACCTTGCCGCTGCCCTGCTTGCCGGCGACCGCCTCGACCGGCGCGACGAGCACCTGCTTCGCCGTCTCGGTGATGACCTCGATGGTCGCGGCGGCGCCGTTGATCAGCTTCACATCGGCGGGCGCGGTGCAGACCAGGCGCATGCCGGTGGCCTCCGACGGTTTGCTCTGCGGCTGCTCGGGCTGCGGTTTGGGCTGCGGTTGCGGCTGGGGAGCGTTCGGGTCCGGGTTCGGCTGCGGCGCGGGATCCGGCGCGGGCGGCTCCGGGATGGTGCCCGCGGGCAGCGCGGCGATGGTGCCCATGACGGCGCAGTCGAAGGGGCCGGGCCCGCTCTTGATCTGCGCGCGCACCGACTTCAGCGAGTCGGACAGCTGGTATGCCTGCGCGCCGTCGATGTCGGCCACGATGCCGTATCCGACGTAGGTCGCGGAGACGATCGGCATGCCCGCGGTCACCGACGACTTGTCGGCGACGAGGCGACCAGCGAAGACCGCGCCCGCGGGGACGTCGACGTGCGTGGGCTTGCCCGACGCCCACACCGCGCCCGCTCGCGTCGGCTTGGTCGGCGTGCTCGTGGGCGGCTTCACCCCGACGTAGCGGACCTGGCCGTCGCCCGGCGCGACGAGGCCGAAGATCGGGTTGAGCGTGACCTTGCCGGTGAGGCTGACCTTGTTGGTCAGGTCCTGCCGGGTGAGTTTGGCCGTGGTCATGGTCGTGCCGCGGTCGGCGAGGCCGGGCACGGGCGGCGGCGCGTCGGATGACGTACACCCCGCGAGGGTCAAGACGGCGGCGACGACCGCCGCGCAGATTCGTGAGTCCACCGGTACCCCCAGAGAGTCGAATTTGCCCGGTACACGCCCAGTCTATACATGCAGTGAATAGTGATGTTCGCGCCACTGTTCGACCGCCATTTCGACGAAAGCGCGGACCGCGGGCTTGCGGCCGCTTTCCTCACGCCAGACGGCGAAAACCCGCCGCGACATGGCGGGTTCGACAGGGCGGAGGCGGACGCCGTCGGGGACGTGGTCGCCCGCCAGCCGGGGCATGAGGGCGACACCGAGACCCGCGGCGACGAGGGCGAGCTGGGTGGGGAATTCGACGGCCTGATGGGCGATGTCAGGCTCGTGCCCGGCGCCGCGGAAGGTGCTCGTGAGCCAGTCGTAACAGATGGTCCCGGCCGTGGACGCGATCCAGCGCTCGCCGGCGAGGTCCGACAGCGCCACCGTGGACGCGTCGGCCAGCGGGTGACCGGCGGGGAGGGCCACGTCGATCAGGTCGCGCCCGATGTCATGGGAGCGCAGGCGGTCGGAGACGGCGATCGGGACGTTGACCCAGTCCTGGGCGATCGCGAGGTCGAGGTCGCCGCGGGTGAGCTGGGCGATGGCGTCGTACGGTTCGACCTCCCGCAGGCCCAGCCGCAGCCGCGGATAACGCTCGTTCATCGCCACCAGCACCTTGGGCAGCAGCCCGCGCGCGGCGGTGGGGAACGCGGCGACGGTGAAGTCGCCGACGACCTCGCCGCGACGCTCATCCAGGTCGGCCTCGGCCTGCTCGACCGCGCCGAGGATGCGTTCGGCGTGCTCCGCGAGCAGCCTGCCCTCCTCGGTGAGCCGGACCCGCCTGCCGTGCCGCTCGATGAGCGCACAGCGGGCCTCGCGCTCCAGCTTCGCCATCTGCTGCGAGACCGCCGAAGGGGTCAGATGCAGGACGTCGGCGGCCGCGGCGAGGGTGCCTTGATCGGCGACGGTGCGCAGGACACGGAGTCGTACCAGGTCGAACATGAAGCAAGGCTAACGCTGACTACGGGGCAGCCATTAGCGGAGCTTCAGGACACGAAGACCGTGAACGCTCCTCGGTGGACCTGGCCATCGCGGCTGAACTCCAGGAACAGGCGGTACTCGCCGCGTTCGCCGAACAGGGCCTGGAAGGTCAGCTCGCCGTTGATCAGGGGGGCGCCCAGCGGTTCGCGCGGGTGCAGGTGGGTGGCCGACAACAGGGACGTGTGGAAGCCCGTCATGTGCCCGTACGCGCCCAGGTGCGGGTCAACGGTGTCGAGTGGTTTGCCGTCGGGTCCACGCAGCGAGAACCGCAGCACCGTCGGCTGCCGGACGGCGACGGTAGCCGGCCCTTCCGGCCGAACGATGCGGTACCCGGAACCGGCGTCGGCCTCGGCGGCGGGAGCCGGGATCTCGACGGTCGCGGTGTCACCGGCGATCGCGAAGGGCAGACCGAGGACGACGGGGTGGGTGGTGTCGGTGGTGTTCATCGGGATGAACTCGGCGAACATGCGGTAGGCGCCGCCGTCGGCGATGGCGACCGCACCCTTCCAGGTGTCGCCATCGAGTTCCGGGTGCAGGTGCTGGTAGCCCTGCATGTCGTCGCGCACCACGAAGAAATGCAGCTGCTTGGTGGCGTTGAGCTGGAACTGGGTCTCCGGCTTGCCGGACGGCCCGAGGATCCGGAACGCGACCTGCACGGCGTCGCCGCGGGTCGTGGGCAGGGTGACCGGCTCGAAGCGGAAGCCGTTCTCGAAATCCGACAGCCCGTCGCTGTGTGCGGCCAGCGTCATCGGCGAGCCCATGTTCTGGTGGGGCGAGGCGCCGGTCGAGGAGCGCAACACGACGAAGACGATCGCCACCACGGCGACCAACACCGCCGCCCCGAGCGCGGCCCAACTGGCCCAATGCAGCTTGCGCATGCCAGCAGAACCTCCGAACCCTCGCGACCGTGACGTCGGTGAACAGCGGGTATTCACCGAATACGTGCCGGTTTCGTCAATCAGCAGGGACTGCAGTGTCGCTGAGGGGCAAGGCGATGACAACCCGCGAACGGCGGGAGCGACCTCGCCGAAACCAGGCTCGGTCGATTCCGGGTCAGCATGCCTATCGCGTTTCTCAGCGTTCTCAGGGGACGGCCGATACCTTGGCGGCCATAACGGGGAGGTGGATGCCGTGGTTTCGGAGGGGCAGACCCGGTTGATGTTGACCGCGCTGCGTGGGGTGTGGACGCAGGGCCGGACTGTCGAGCGAATCGGCTATGTGGTCGGGGCCTGTCTCCTTCTCTCCGGGGTCGCGCATTTCGGCGTGTTCCTGATCGATGGTGGCCCGTGGAGAGGGCCGGTGTCCTGGCGCAAGCCGGTCACCTTCGGCCTGTCGTTCGGCCTGGCGTTGATCACTCTGGTGTGGGTCAGCACCTGGATTCGGCAAAGCGAGCGAGCTCGGTCGGTCACGCTGTGGCTGTTCACCGCGGCGAGCGTCGTGGAGGTCGGGCTGATCTCCGTGCAGGCATGGCGTGGGGTGCCATCGCACTTCAACAGTGAGACCGGCCTCGACCGGGTGATCGCCACCTCGCTCGCCGTGGGTGGCGGCCTGATCCTGATCTCGGTGCTGACCATCACCGTGGCCGCGCTTCGGCCGGACTCGGTCGTACGGCCCGAGATGCGTCTGGCCGTACGCGCCGGGTTGTTGCTCCTGGTCGTGGCCTTGCTCGTCGGCGCGGCCATGATCGCGCGAGGCGTCATCGCCGTCGCCGCGGGCAACCCGGACCTTGCCTACACCACGGCAGGCGCGTTCAAGCCGATCCACGCGGTCGCCATGCACGCCGTCCTCGTGCTGCCCGGCATCGCCTGGCTGTTGGGCTTCACCCGGTGGACGGATCTGCTCCGGCTGCGCGTGGTGCAACTCGGCACCACAGGGTATGGCCTGGTGGCCCTCACCACCGGTGTCGAGTCGGCACTCGGCGTCTCGCCGTTCTCCGCGCCACTGCTCGCGGATGTCGCCAACGTCGTCGGCTTGACCGCCTTGGTGTTGGCCGGTGTGGTCGCCTGCTACGGCGTGGTTCATTTCCCGGCCAGAGACACCAACCCCGTCCGCACGGCGTAGAGCGCGGCCTGAGTGCGGTCCTGCAAGCCCAGTTTTGCCAGGATCGCGCTCATATGGGATTTCACGGTCTTCTCGGACAGGTCGAACTTCTTCGCTATCTCCCGGTTGGACAGTCCACGAACGACAGCTTCCAACACCTCCGACTCCCGCGAGGTCAGCTTCAGGTCGCTCGGACGCGAGTCGCCTTCGGCGAGCAGACGGGCCACATCCGGGTGCAGCAACACATGGCCCGCGTGGACCGACCTGATCGCCGCCGCCAGCGCGGTTGGGTCGACGTCCTTGTAGACATAGCCCGCCGCGCCCGCGCGAACCGCCGGAACGATTGCCGACGGGTCGGCGAAGCTGGTCACGACGAGTACTCGCGCGGGGTTACCCCGATCACGCAGGGCGCGCAGCGCGAACACACCATCGCTGCCCGGCATCCGCAGGTCGAGCAGGATCACGTCCGGGTGTAGTCGCTCCGCCTCGGCCACGCAGGAAGCGCCGTCGAAGGCTTCACCGATCACGGTGATGTCGTCCTGCACGTCCAGGAACGTGCGCAGCCCCTGTCGCACGACCGGGTGGTCGTCGACGATCAGCACCTTGATGTTGTCAGTCAACGGGCACCTCCAGCAGGACGGTCGTCCCACCGGGACGCTCGGAGGTGACCTTCAACCGGCCGCCCGCCACCCGCGCGCGCTCACGCATCGACGAAAGCCCCAGCCTGCGCGAGGTCTGCTCGGACGGCGAGGTGTCGAACCCGACGCCGTCGTCCTTGACCCTCACCACGAGCACCTGGGCACGGAACGACATGTCGATCTCGATCTGGTCCGCCTGGGCATGGCGCAACGCGTTGTGTAGAGCCTCTTGCGTGATGCGATACACCGCCTCCTCTCTCGCCGAAGTCAGCCTCGGCACGTCGCGGCTGCTGAACCGCACCGCCGCGTCGTGCACGCGGTTCAACAGGTCGGCCTGCTTGCGCAAGGCGATATCCAAGCCGTCGCCCGCGAGGTCGGGTGAGCGCAGCCCGATGACGACGGACGACAACTCCTCCGTGGCGGCCGCGGCGAGCCTGCGCACGATGTCGATCTCGGTTCGCGCGCGGTCCAGATCGCGGTCGAGCAGAGCGGCGGCCGCCTCCGCGGTGAGCCGAAGGCTGAACAGCTTCTGGGTGACCGAGTCGTGCAACTCGCGCGCGATGCGGTTGCGCTCCTCCACAATGGACAATTCACGGCTGCGCTCATACAACCGGGCGTTGACCAACGCGATCGCGGCATGGGAGGCGAGCAGCGCGAGGAGTTCCTCGTCTTGAGCGGTGAAGCCGCCTGGCACCTCCTTGTTGGCGACGAAGATCTCGCCGAGGATCTCGTCGCCGTCGGTGATCGGCACCCCGAGGAAGTCCGTCAGCACCGGGTGCGCGGCGGGCCACCAGCCGAACTTGGGGTGCGCACGGATGTCGTCGAGCCGGACCGGGTGCGGGTCGGACAGCAGGACGCCGAGGAGGCCATGCTGCCGGGGCACCGGCCCGATCTCGGCCCACTGCTCGTCGCTGATGCCGTCGGCCAGGAACTCGGCGAACCCACCGTCCTCATCGGGCACGCCGAGCGCCGCGTACCGGGCGCCGACCAACCTTCGTGCGGACGTCAGAATCGTCTGGAGGACCTCGCGCACCTCAAGGTGGGTGGCGACCGCCAGCACGGCGGCGCTCACCTCACGCAGTTCGTCTCGGTCGATTCCGGTCACCGTTTCAAGGTACCCAGGAGGACCGACAAAGCCCCTGGTCCTAGGACTAAAGTCTGAGAAAAGAACCATCTCTGGTCCGATGGCCGCCCGCCCGAACCGGCCTAACGTCGATCACGTCAAACGACGACCGACGGAAGGACCGACATGCCCGTCGCCATCATCACCGGCGCGTCCCGCGGCCTGGGCCAGGCGCTCGCGGCCGGACTCGCGGACGAAGGCTGGGACCTTGTTCTCGACGCCCGCGACGCGACCGCGCTCGCCGAAGCCGCCGCTGCCCTGCCCAAGTCCGTTACGGCCGTGCCGGGCGACATCACCGACCCCGGCCACCGCGCGGACCTGATAGCCGCCGCCGAGGCTCTCGGCGGAGTCGACCTGTTGATCAACAACGCCGGAGGGCTCGGTCCGAGCCCACTACCGAAACTCGCCGATTACCCATTGGACGGGCTGCGCGAGGTGCTCGAGGTCAACGTCGTCGCCCTGCTCGCGTTGACCCAGCTCGCCCTCCCCGGCCTGCGGAAGCGCGCTGGCGCGCTGGTCAACCTCACCTCGGACGCGGCGGTCGAGCCCTACGAGGGCTGGGGAGGCTACGGATCGTCGAAGGCGGCCGTGGAGCAGCTCAGCAATGTGCTCGCCGCCGAGGAGCCGGGCGTCCGCGTCTGGTGGACCGACCCGGGCGACATGCGGACCCAAATGCACCAGGACGCTTTCCCCGGCGAGGACATCAGCGACCGGCCGCTGCCCGCCACGGTGGTCCCCGCGATGCTCAAGCTGGTGGCCGACCGCCCGGAGTCCGGCCGCTACCGGCTGGCGGAGCAGGCGTGAGCAAGACCCGGGCCCTTTGGATTCCGTTCGAGGCGGCCGACATCGGGCAGGCGCGGGCGTTCTACCTCGACCGTCTGGGCTTATCCGAAGTGGACAGTTGGTCCACGGCGAAGGAACACGGATCGGTCATCCAAGTGGTGCCGGGCGCATACATCGAGTTGGTCAGCCCGGCTCGACGGCACCGGGGGCAGGGGCCACTGGCCATGGAACTGGCGACCGTCAACGACGTCGACGCGCGACTCGCGGCGATGGAGCAGGACTCGATCACCCGGGCGCCCGGCAGGTATCCGCGCGGGCACTACGGATTCGAGGTCGCCTGCCCCGGCGCGGGCGACGTCATGGTGTGGACCGAGGACAGGAGCACTGGGGGACGATGACGAGCGCATCACCGGAAAGTCAGGTGTCCACAATGGAGTTCGTGCTTCCCGCGGAGCTGGAGGCACACGAGCCACCGGAAGCACGCGGACTCTCGCGAGACGGCGTGCGACTGCTCGTCGGGACCGGATCGTCGGTCGACCACAGACGGTTCGCCGACCTGCCGAGCGCTCTGCGTGCGGGCGATCTTCTTGTCGTCAACACCTCGGCGACCATCCCGGCGGCGGTCAAGGTGCCCGACAGCGACCTCTCGGTGCACTTCTCGACAGAGCTGCGCGACGGTTCGTGGCTGGTGGAACTCCGGCGGGCCCGGGGAAAGACAACAGAGCGCCACCGCGGGGGCGTCGCAGGGCGGCGGTACCCCCTCCCGTCCGGCGCGTCGGTGACGCTGACGCGGCCGTACTCCCAAGACCGACTTTGGGAGGCGGAAGTCGATCAGGGCCCGTTCGGGTCCGTGATCGGCTACCTGCGGGCAGTCGGATCGCCCATCCGCTACGGGTACGTCCCCCGAGACTGGCCGATCGCCTACTACCAAACGGTTTTCGGCACCGACCCAGGCAGCGCCGAAATGCCCAGCGCGTCCAGACCGTTCACCGACCGAATGGTCACCACCCTGGTAACCCGAGGAATACGCATCGCCCCACTCCTACTCCACACCGGCGTCGCGTCGCAGGAAGCACACGAACGCCCCTACCCGGAACGCTTCCGCGTACCCGCAACAACGGCAAGCTTGATCAACCACACACGGGCCACCGGCGGCCGCGTCATCGCCGTAGGCACCACAGCGGTCCGAGCCATGGAAAGCGCCGCAGCCCCGGACGGAACCGTCCACGCGGCCGAGGGGTGGACAGACCTGATCATCACCCCGGAACGCGGGGTCACCGTGACCGACGGCCTCATCACCGGCTTCCACGAACCCCGCGCCTCCCACCTCGACATGCTCGAAGCCATCGCCGGCCGCCCTTTACTGCACGACTGTTACCAGGAGGCCATCGCCGCAGGTTACTTATGGCACGAATTCGGCGACCTCAATTTGCTGATCCCGTGAAGATCACCCGATACCTGACTTGATCAAGTCATCAGTGCCGACCACCAGGCCAAACCAGCGCTAAGGGTGCGATGGTGGAGCCGATCGCTATCCGCGCCTTGGAACTGCGAGGACAGCTGATCCGGCTGTCCGGGCCCACCGGCGCGCAGGAGTTCGACGCCCGGCTGAGGGAGGCGGCTCATGCCTGAGGACCCCGCTCAGTGGACGGTGCATGGGCACCCGCCGCGTGTTTGCCTCCGAGTGGGTCAACGTCGACTTGGTACCGGACGCCGCTGAGGCGAGCCGTGTCGAGTGGGTGCCCTCGCCGACTTGCGGGCGCTCATCGCGAGCGGGCAGATCGGCGACGGACCGTCCTTGAGGGCCCTCTCCACCTTCCTGCTCTTGCGCTGAGCGCCCCCGTCAGGAGCCGACGTTGATGGTGTCCGGGGTCGGTGAGTCGGCGTAGAGGTCGTCGATTTCGTGGGCGTACTTCTCCGCGATGGGCTTGCGGCGGAGTTTCAGGGTCGGGGTGAGTTCGTCGCCGCCCGGTTCCCAGAAGCCGGGGACGATGCGGAACCGTTTGATCTGTTCCACGCGGGACAGGGTGGCGTTGCCCTTTCGGACAGCGTCGGTGATCAAGGTGCGTACGGACTCGTGGTTGAGGACGGCGCTTGGGGAGGAGGGGTCCAAGCCGTGTTTTGCGGCCAGGCCGGCGGCGGCGTCCTGGTCTACGACTATCAGCGCCGAGACGTACGGGCGGTCGTCGCCGATGGCCACTACCTGGCCGATGAGGGAGCTGGCCGCTTTGACCGCGTTCTCGATGTTCGTCGGGGACATGTTCTTGCCCGACGAGTTGATGATCAGTTCTTTCTTGCGGTCGACGATCGTCACGTACCCGTCCGCGTCGATTACGCCGATGTCGCCGGTGTGGACCCAGCCGTCGGTGTCGATCGTTTCCGCGGTGCGGGTGGGGTCGTTGCGGTAGCCGCGCATCACCGAGGCGGCTCGGATGAGGAGTTCGCCGTCGTCGGCGAGGGTTACCTCGGCGCCGTGTACGGGGGTGCCGACGGTGCCCAGCTTCACCTGGCCCGCGCGGCAGGAGGTGCCCAGGCCACCCGTCTCCGACATGCCCCAGATCTCGTACACGGGGATGCCGATGCCCCAGAAGTACTCCATGGTGTCCACCGGGATGGCGGCGGCGCCGGACGCGGGGACCTTCGCCTCGGCCAAGCCCAGCTTGTGGCGAAGCTTCGACAGGACGAGCTTGTCGGCGAGTTTGTGCTGGAAGCCGAGCGCGGCCGGGATGGGTTCGCCTGCCAGTTGCAGCTTCGCGACCTTGCGGCCGACGTCGAGGGCCCAGCCGGCGATCTTGCGCTTGGCGCCGCTGGGTTCGGCCGCCAGACCCGTTTCGATGGCGAGCTTGAACTTCTGCCAGACGCGGGGCACGGCGAAGAACACGTGGGGGCGGGCGTCCGGGAGGGCCGCGGCCAGTTGCTTGGGGTCGGCGACGGAGGTGACGACTGTGCCGAACAGCATCGACAGGTAGTGCGAGATCACCCGGTCGGCGATGTGGGCTGAGGGGAGGAAGGACAACACCCGGTCACCGGGGTCGACCGCGTACGCGCTGCGGACGGCGTCGGCGACGGCCAGGACGTTGCGGTGCGTCAGCTCGACGCCCTTGGGTGGGCCGGTGGTGCCGGACGTGTAGATGATCGTGGCCAGGTCGCCGGGTTCGACGGCGCGCCAGGCGGCTTCGAAGTCGAAGTCGGGGGCGCCGGCGGCCTCGAGGTCGGCGAGCGTCGTCGTGCCTTCCTCGGCACCGTCCACGCAGACGATCTTCAGGTCGGCCCCGGTGGCGCGCAGGGTGGGCAGGAAGGCCTTCTCGGTGACGACGATGCTGTTGCCCGCGTTGGAGAACACGTACGCGAGCTGTTCTGGGGCGCTGGTGTTGTAGACCGAGAACGGCACCGCGCCCAGGTGCAGCGCACCCGTGTCGACCAGGTGAAACTCCGGGCGGTTGGTGAGCATGATGCCGACCGTGTCGCCCCGCTTGACTCCCTGCGCGGCGAGGCCTGCGGCGATGCGACGGACCCGGTCGGCGTACTCCTGCCACTTGATCGACACCGCGTCGCCGGTCGTGCGCAGCGCGACGAGGTTGGGGATCTCCTTCGCCGTCGCCTGGAATGCCTCGCACAGGGTTTGGCTCATGGCTCGCCTCTCGACCTTTGTGACCCGTCACACAGAGGCGTGATCGTATTCAGAACCATCACCCGCTGTCTATGGTCGATTCGCCCGTTTCGGCCGGAATCAGCCCGCACCCAGGCAGATGAACGGCCTGCGATAGGGATCCTCGGCGACCGACTCAGCCAGCGCCCGTGCCGGTGGGACGCCCGCCGCCAGTCGGCGGTGGTACGCGACCATCGCGCCCGCCGCCGCGGCGTCGCCCACCCGGCTCGTCGCGGCGATGACGGTCTGGACGCCGCCCGCGAGCATCGCGCCCGCGTAGCCGAGGGCCTCGTCGCCGGGCCGGACGTAGTTGAGCGCCAGTTCGCACGCGGCCAGCACCACCTGGCGCGGCGGCTGGCGCAGGCGGGCGACCTCGTAGGCGAACAACGGCCCGTCGGCCAGCTCCAGCCGGGAGAAAAGCGCGTTCGTCGGCTCGTGCTCGCCGTGCGCGGCCAAGTGCGCCAGCTCCGCGCCGTCCAGGGCGGCGAGCACTTCGGCGACCGTCGCCCCCTCCCCTTCCAGCGTGACGGCGTCGGGGTACACCGATCGCAGGGTCGAGTCCTCGACGACGTCGCCGGTGAGCAGCGGGCCGCGGGCCAGGAGGGTGCGGCCAGCAGGGGCACTCGCGCGGTGCGCCGAGAGCCAGGTCGTAGCCGAGGGGGCGACGACGACGGGTCTGCCCCGCAGCGACGGCACCACCCCCCAGGGGATCGCGTACAGCGGGCCGGTCGGCACGATCACCAGGTCTCGGTCGCCGACAGCTCCCATCAGTGGCCGAACGAGGTTCCGGTCGAGCGCCTCGGCGCTGCGTTCGGCCGACCCGCGCACCACCTGGACGATGGCCGCGGGCAGTGTGTCCGGCGCCAGCGCGTCGAGGTCGGCGTGCAGCCGAGCGGCGGGTTCGACCGCGTCGGCCGCCGAGCCGAGCCGGATGAGCCTGGTCCGCCCGTCGGCGACGACCACGGCGACGAGGTGCCCGCGCGACATGGCGAACTCGACCAGCGCCCGATCACCGAGCGCCGCGGTGACCTCGGCGAGCGACGCGACCGGCCGCGGCGA
Organism: Actinokineospora sp.; assembly: GCF_050699995.1. GTDB lineage: Bacteria > Actinomycetota > Actinomycetes > Mycobacteriales > Pseudonocardiaceae > Actinokineospora. Next base: position 52,504 of record NZ_JBOHGC010000014.1, read on the forward strand.
ACCCCAGGCGCTCGTATGCCATCCCAGCCGGACAACGTCGCGTTGCAGAGCAGCCGCCAGCCGGTCGAGCTTGCCGACCGGGCGACCCGCGAGCCGGTCGAGCTGCAGGGCCCGGCGGACGTGGCGCAGTTCGGCGGCCTTCTTCGCCATCTCGGAGTCGGCGATCGTCGGCAGCGGCTCGTACCTGTACACCTGGGCGCGGGTCTGCTCCAGCCAGGTGAACAGCCGTCGCGGGTCGGTGCGGCGGCCGTCGAGGACAAGCTGGATCGCCAACTCCCCGAGCTGGCGGCCGTGGATCGCGGTGCCGCACACCAGTTCCAACCCACCCATCCGATCGCGGGCCTTGCCGAGCACGGTCAGACCGGTGCGCGCCTCGGCCAGGGCGCGGCGGCGTTCGCCCCGGGCGACGGCCAACTCGGCGCGGCAGAGCCGGGCCATCATCTGGTTGTCGACCGGGGTGGTGGGCCTGCTCGGGGGCATCTGCTCGATCAGCATCTCGGCGCTTTCGACGTTGCCGCGCAGCAGCTCCAGCCGGATCGCCAGCATCAGCGCCAGTGCCGACTCGTCTTCCAGCATCAACGTGCGCAGGCGGTCGGCGAGTTTGACCGCCGCCACCGCCTGCGCGGCCGTGCCGCGGCCCCAGGCCAGCGCTGTGTCGGTCTGCGAGCGCATCGCGGCGAGCGCGGCGACCGCCGCCCACCGGGCGTTGCCCCGCCGGGTGAACCGCCGCTCCGCGCGCCTGGCCCACTGCCGGGCGCGCTCCGCGGTGCCCTGCACCAGCTCCGCGGCGGCAAGAGTGACCTCGACCTCGGCCGCGTCCTGCCCGGCACGCTGCTTGCGCAGCATCGGCAGGGCGTCCGTCAGGTTGCGCGCGGCCTCCTCTGCGAGTCCCGCGGCGAGCAGCGCGCGGGCCCGATCGAGCAGCAACGTCGGCTGCAGACCCGCGTCCCGCGCCTCCTCGTAGTATCGGAGCGCGGTCGGAATGTCGCCGGTCATGTAGGCGACGTAGCCGAGGTTGTGCCGGGCTTTCACGCCGAGGCTGCCATGGACTTCGGGATTGGCGGCGGCGAAGTCCACGCACCGCCGAAGCTCCACGTTCGCGCCCGACGGGTTGGCGGCCTCGATGTGGGCGAGGCTCCGGTTCAGATACAGCGTCGCGAGGACCGTGGGATCACCCGCCCCGGCGCGCAGGCCCGCCGCGAGGAGGTGTTCGGCCTCATCGAGCACTTCCAGCGCCTCGTCAAGTTCCCCCGCGCGGATCAACAGGATGCCGCGCTGCTCCAGGGTCAGCCCCAGCAGTTCCGACCGCTTCGGTTCGGGCAGAACGTCAGCGAGGCCACGCGCAACGTCCAGCCTGCTGAGCCCGGCACCGACCTGCCCGCCCTCGGTCTCCACGTAGGCGAGGGAAACCAGGACGTGGATGAGCACCGGGGTGGACCGTGCGGCCTCCCGGTCGACCACCTGGTCGAGCAGAACGAGCGCCTTGAGCAGTTGGGCGCGGGCCTTGGCGAAGTCGTATGCGTACGCGATGTCGCGCGCGCGGTTGTGTAGGTTCCGCGCACGCTCCACCCGAGCCTCATCGGCACCCCGCATGGCTCACACAGTACGACCACCCAAGATCAGGGAGTCCAGCCCCTGTCGGCCTTGTCGAGCAGTTCCTTGTCGGTTTCGGCCAACGCGGTCGTCGCGCGGGAGATCCGGTCGGCGATGACCAGCGTGTCCTCGGCCGCCGCGAGCTTGGCCGCGAGCATGCCCGCGATCACGGGCGTGGCGAAGGATGTGCCCGCCCAGATCGCGAATCCGGTCATCAGGTCGTCCGGGTCCGGGCCGCTGCGCAGCTGCACTCCGCCGATCGTTCTGGGCAGGCTGATGTCGCCTGCCTCGGAGCCCTGCCAAAGTGGGACGGTGCTGACGACCGCGTTGCCGGGCGCCCACCGCTTCACCCATTCACCGTCATTGCTGAACGCCGCGATGCTGGCGCCGGAGGCGTTGAGCGCGCCGACGGCAACCAGCAGGTCGTTGCCGGTGTTGGTGCCATCAGCGTTGAGTGCGAGCGCGGCGGGCACGAACGGCCGGGTCGTGGCGTCGTTGCCCGCGGCCGCGATCACGACGACGCCGAGGTCGGTGAGCTTGCGGACCGCCTCGGCGAGCAGCGCGCCGGTTTCCTGGTCGGAGTTCTCCGGATAGAAGCCAAGCGAGAGCGACACCGCGTCGACCAGCTCGTCGGGCCGTTCACCGTCGATCGCGTCCTGCACCCGGTCGCGGAGCCATTCCAGCGCGAGCAGCACGGAGGCGTCGGTGGTGACGCCGTCGGTGTGCAGCACGCGCAGCGACAGGACCCGTGCGTCCGGGCAGTGTTGGTGGACCAGGCCAGTGATGAAGGTTCCGTGGCCCGCGTGCGAGTCGGTGAGCCCGAGCAACGGCTGGATGGTGTCGCGTTCCTCGAAGGGGGAGACCAGCGACGGCAGAGTGTCGCCGTTCTCCGCGGTCATGGTCGACTCGAGTTCGGCCAGCAGCTCCTGGAACTCCTCGGAAACCTCGACGACCGGGTCCTCGGTGAGCGGCCCGACTTTCAGCCAGGGGTGGGGTCCGATGCCGGTGTCGAGCACCGCGACCACCGGACGTCGGCCCGCTGGGAGTTCGGCCGCAGACCTACGCGGCGGCTTCGGCAGGAACACCCGCACCGGGTTGCGCGCGCCGGTCGCCAGGCCGATGGACCCCGACGGAACACCGCCGCCATAGGGAACGCCACCGCCATACGGCACCCCACCGCCATAGGGAACTCCGCCGCCATAGGGCACCCCACCGCCGTACGGGACTCCGCCGCCATACGGAGCTCCGCCACCGAACACAGAAGCTGCGCCCACGATGTGCTCCAAACCGATCCCCGCCACCTTGTCGGTGGGGAGTTCATTGCGTAGGAGGGCGAGGACCGCCCACGGGTCGGGCATGCTGTCCGCCTTGGCGCCCGCGCGCAGGCGCAGCGCGACCGGGACGGGCAGGCTCTGGTCGAGTTTGCGCATCGCGAGCCGCCAGCGGTCGGTGCGCGGAAGCTTCTGGACGAGCCGCGCGTTCAGCGGCTCGATAACCTTGTTCAGCTCGGCGATCAAGCCGTCGTCCTGCGCTGTCCGCAGCGGAACCAGCAGCGTATCGGCCCGGTAGGCCGTGGACTGGGGCCGTTTCGTACCCTCGTACCAGACGGCGCAGGCCGGGTCGAGCACGCGCACCCGGTGCCGGGTGAACACGTCGGTCGGCACCGTCACGAGCCGGTGCGGATGGTTGCCCTTACCTCGGTTGCGGTCATCCGATCGCTGCTCGGTCCCCATATGCGCCCCAATTGCCTCAACGTGATCCTGGTCCATGGCTCAGTGTCATCTATCCAGAGCGCACAGGCTGCCATGAGATACGTCGATACGACGACCGGATGCGTAACGGCTGGTCATTCCCCGACCGGGTTAAATCACCAACTACCAAGTGTCACCGAGTGGCGACGATCATCCCGCTTCCGAGAACGATGTCCCCGGCTTCGTCCGGGCGGTAGAGCACGATCGCCTGTCCCGGCGCGACGCCGCGCAGGTCGGCCCCCGGGCGCACGAGGAGTTCGTCGCCGACGATCTCGGCGGTGGCCGCCGTGGTGCCACCGTGGGCGCGCACCTGCGCGACGCACTCGACGGTGCCGGAGATCGAGACACCGCCCGGCCAGATCAGCCGGGTGGCGGCGATCTCGCGGACGGCGAGCTTCTCGATGGCGCCGACCCGGACGTTGCCGCTGACCGGCTCCAGCGCCAGCACGTAGCGGGGACGGCCGTCGGCGGCCGGGGTGTCGATGCCCAGGCCGTGGCGCTGCCCGACGGTGAACCCGTGGACGCCCGCGTGCACGCCGAGGACCGCGCCGGTCTCGTCGTCGACCAGTTGTCCGGGGCGTTCGCCGAGCTTGCCCGCGAGGAAGCCGCGGGTGTCGCCGTCCGGGATGAAGCAGATGTCGTAGCTGTCGGGCTTCTCCGCGACCGCGAGCCCGCGTTCGGTGGCCTCCACGCGCACGTCGGACTTGAGCGAGTCGCCCAGGGGGAACATCGCGTGGCTGAGCTGCTCGGCGGTCAGTGAGGCCAGCACGTAGGACTGGTCCTTGCCGAGGTCGGCGCTGCGGCGCAGTTCGGGGCGGCCGTCGACCTGGGCGAGGCGGGCGTAGTGGCCGGTGCAGACGGCGTCGAAGCCCAGGGCGATCGCCTTGTCCAGCAGCGCCTCGAACTTGATCCGCTCGTTGCACTTGAGGCACGGGTTGGGTGTGCGGCCCGCGGCGTACTCGGCGACGAAGTCCTCGACCACGTCCTCGGTGAACCGCTCGGCGAAGTCCCAGACGTAGAACGGGATCCCGAGCAGGTCGGCGACCCGGCGGGCGTCGTGGGCGTCCTCGACGGTGCAGCAGCCGCGCGAGCCGGTGCGCAGGGTGCCGGGCTTGGCCGAGAGCGCGAGGTGCACGCCGACGACGTCATGGCCCGCGGCGACGGCGCGCGCGGCGGCGACCGCCGAGTCGACGCCGCCACTCATAGCGGCTAGGACTCGCATTGCCTCACACCTCCGCCGCGGCTCGGGACTTCGCCCGCCGCATTCCGGCGAGACCCGCGCTGCGGGCCCGCTCGACCACCGGTCCGATGGCCTCGACCAGGGTGTCGACGTCATCGACGGTCGACGTGTGTCCCAGCGAGAAGCGCAGCGAGCCGCGCGCGATGGCGGGCTCGGCGCCCATCGCGAGCAGCACGTGGCTGGGCTGGGCGACGCCCGCGGTGCAGGCCGAGCCGGTGGAGCACTCGATGCCCTTGGCGTCGAGCAGCATCAGCAGGCTGTCGCCCTCGCACCCGGGGAAGGAGAAGTGGGCGTTGCCGGGCAGCCGGGACGGGCCGTTGTCCACAATGGACTCACCGGGGTCGCCGTTGAGGATGGCGTCGGGCAGCACCGCGCGGACGCGGGCCACCAGGTCGGCGCGCAGCACGGCCAGCCGGTCGGCCCGCTGCGCCCGCTCGGCGGCGGCGACGCGGACGGCCTCGGCGAAGGCGACGATCGCGGGCGCGTTGAGGGTGCCCGAGCGCACGTCGCGCTCCTGCCCGCCGCCGTGGGAGACGGGGGCGCAGGGCACGTCACGGCCGAGCAGCAGCGCGCCGACGCCGAACGGCCCGCCGAGCTTGTGGCCGGACACGGTCAGCGCGTTGGCCCCGCTCGCGGCGAAGTCGACCGGCAGGACGCCGACGGCCTGCACGGCGTCGGTGTGGAACGGGATGCCGTGCGCGGCGCAGGCGGCGGCCAGCTCGCGGACCGGGTTGACGGTGCCGACCTCGTTGTTGGCCCACATCACGCTGACGACCGAGACGGACTCCGGGTCCTCGGCGATCGCGGCCCGCAGGGTGTCCTCGTGGACCCGGCCGAACGCGTCGACCTCCAGGGGCACGATCTCGGCGCCGTCGTGCTCGGCGAGCCAGGTGGCGGCGTCGAGCACGGCGTGGTGTTCGACCGAGGAGACCAGCACCCGGGTGCGGGCCGGGTTGTTCGCCCGGCGGGCCCAGTGGATGCCCTTGACCGCGAGGTTGTCGCTCTCCGTGCCACCGGAGGTGAAGATCACCTCGGAGGGGCGGGCGCCGAGGGCCGCGGCGACGGTCTCGCGGGCCTCCTCCACGGCGCGTCGGGCCAGCCTGCCGGAGGTATGCAGCGAAGAGGCGTTGCCGTAGGTGGTCAACGCCCCGGTGAGGGCCTCGGCCACCGCGGGGAGGATGGGCGTGGTGGCCGCATGGTCGAGATAGGTCATCGCTCAACCAGAGTAGACCGACTCTCCGCACCCCTGTCACGAGATACCGGCCACCGGCCGTTCCCAGCACGGCGGTAAAGGACGAAACCCAGGGCCGCGGCGCCCGCCATCACCAGGTTCAGCGGGATCACCGCGGCGGTAGGGGCGGCCGCTGTGGCGAGCGACACGAGCAGGACGCCGCCGAATCCGACGAAGACCGCGGAGAACACCATGTCGGCGACCTGCAGCGCCGACGAGGTGAAACCGCGCTCCTGCTCGGCCGTCTGCTCCAGGGCCAGCACGTTGATCGCCGGGAAGGCCATCCCGATGCCCGCGCCGCTGACCACCCACAGGACCGAGGCCAGCCACGACGGTCCCCACGCGGGCGCGATGAACGCCGTCGACGCGAGGCCGACCGCGAGGATCGCGAACCCCCAGCGGATCAGCGTGGCCCGCGGGATGTCGGGCCGTCTGCCCTGCCAGTGCGACGCCCCGGACCAGCCGAGGGCGCCCAGAGTGAGCGGTAGCCCGGCCATCGCGGGCGAGTAGCCGTGGACCGCGGTGAGGGTCAGCGGCAGGAAGGCCTCGACGCCGAAGAACGCGCCTGCCAGCAGACCACGGGCCAACACGGTGCGCGGCAGACCCGCGCGGGCGCGGAGCGTGCCCACGGGCAGCAGGGTGCGCAGGGCGGGAACGAGCACGGCCAGGCCCGCGAGGCCGAGCCACAGCGTCCCGAGCGACGGGTGCTGCGCCGCCCAGGTCACCGCGGTGATCCCGAC
>NZ_JBOHGC010000015.1:0-6401 GCF_050699995.1 Actinokineospora sp.
TTCAACGCGCCGAACGACGACCTACCACTCCACGGATCCAGGCTTAGGCCGATAGCCGTGCGCCACCTGTCGCGGGCCGTCCGGGTGAGGGGTCACACCGGTCGTCGGGTGGCCATCACCCGCCAGGACCAATGCGCGGGATTGGATGAAAACTGCCTGTCGTCAGATAGTTGCCGACCAAAACCTGGTATAGAACGGAAGAACTTGACCGTAGGGCTACTCGAAAGTAACTATCTCGTTGCCGCGCGGCTGATCCACCCCGAACCGTTGTCCACCCAGCACATTCGAGGTGACCAGAGATGAAATCGACCTTACGTCGAGCCCTGTCCATCGCCGCGCTGGCGGTGGTCCCGATCGTGGCGTTCGCGCCGGTCGCGGCCGCCGTGCCGACCACCGTCAACTTCGACTGCCAAGGCAGCACCCCGGTTGGCGCGCAGTACTTCACCCTGCAGCAGGGCGCGGAGGTGACCGCCCCCGCCACCGTCGCACCGGGCGGCGCACTGACCATCGTCATCGACCCCGCGCCGAACACGATCCCGTCCAGCGTCAACGGCTATACCGTCAAGCGAGTGCACACCATGGCGCTCAAGGTGCCGATCCCGGCGAACTCCACGTATGTCTCCGCCACCCTGTCCGGCGGGTCGAACGTGGGCGCCACGAACATCAGCGTCGCCAACGGAGTCGCCACCATCACCGCGTCCGGCCCGATCGCGGGCGGCTCGACGTTCGAACTGCCCACGGTGACGGCGAACCTCACGGCGGCGGCGTCCGGCACCATCGAGACCAAGCTGTACGGGACCAGCTACAGCGTTCCCGGTCTGACGTTCACCGCCGTCGTCGGATCGTTCTTCGGCGACATGAACGTGCCGACGAAGTGCTACCCGAACCCCAACCCCGTGATCACCACGACGACCATCGCCTAGCCCCGACAGCGATGCCGAGCCGCCCCTGCGACGGCTCGGCATCGCGCTTTGCGTAGTGCTACTCAACTGGCGGCGGCGCGCGACGAGCTGACGCGGCGGCGGTTGTTCCACCGGGGCCGACCGTCGCCCGAACTCGAGGACGCGCTTCGGCTGCGCCCCATGCGCGCCCAAGGCCCAGGTCAGGCGGAGCTGCGGCAGCTCGGGGCCACCATGGAACGCCCAATCCTGCGGGCGGGCATGCTCGGCGTCTCGCAGCGCGACGGGCAGGGGAAGCCGCAGCGCCTGCCCGGTCTCACCTGGTTGGACAACGACCAGGGCGCTACCTGCTGAGCGTCAAGCGGGGCCACGACGGCAGCGACTGGGCCACCCTGTCCCCCGCCGACAACCCGCGGCTCGCGACTCGCCTTGGCGAGATCCTGGCGTCGGCGAGGCGTGGATAGTCTGGGCGCCATGGCTGACGAGTTGGTGCACTACGAGGTTTCCCGAGGCGTCGCGCGGATCACTTTGGACTCCCCGCACAACCGCAACGCGCTGTCGCGGCAGTTGCGCGGCGAGCTGCGCGACCACCTGTCCGCGGCGCTGGGCGACGACGCCGTGCGGGTGATCGTCCTCGACCACACGGGGCCCGTGTTCTGCGCGGGCATGGACCTGAAGGAGGCGGGCGGCGCGTCGTCCGGTGACCAGGGGGTCAACGAGTTCCCCGCGATCCTGGAGCAGATCTGGACCAGCCCGAAGCCGGTCGTCGCCAAGCTGGCCGGACCCGCCCGCGCGGGTGGCGTGGGCATCGTGGCCGCGGCCGACATCGCCGTGGCCGTCTCGGACGCGACCTTCGCGTTCACCGAGGTCCGTATCGGTGTCGTGCCCGCGATCATCTCGGTGACCGTGCTGCCGCGCCTGCTCCCCCGCGCCGCCCACGAACTGTTCCTGACCGGTGAGAGCTTCGACGCCGAGCGCGCCGTGCAGATCGGGCTGATCAACTCCGCGGTCCCGGCCGAGCGCCTCGACGCCGAGGTCGACCGCTACACCGGGATGCTCGCCCTCGGCGGCCCGCTGGCGCTGGCGGCCACCAAGGAGATGCTGCGCCGCACCCCGGCCGCGCACCTGTCCACGGACTTCGAGGAGATGCTCAAGCTGTCCGCCGGGTTCTTCGCGAGCCCGGAAGGCCAGGAGGGGATCACCGCGTTCGCGCAGAAGCGCAAGCCGAACTGGGTGCCTCAGGACTGAGGCTTCGCCAGCACGACGGAGAGGGTGCGGCTGGGATCGGTCGCACCCTCGACCGCGTCGTCGAGGACCTCGCGGATCGCGCGGTAACCGGACGGGTCCGCCGCGGCCAGGACCTCCGAGTGGGTCCAGATCAACACGTGCTCACCCTTCGGCAGCCACGACAGGTCCGTCAGGCAGTCGTAGAGCCCGTCGAGGTTGTGGCCGAACCAGTCGGGAAACGACAGGGTCTTGGCGATCGCGGTGTACATCGTGCGCTTGCTGCGCACACCGGAGCCGTCCAGCACATGTTCGATCATCGGGTCGGGTCCACGAGCACGAAGGACGCGTAGTGGTCGCCGGTGTAGAACAGCTCTTTCCCGCTGCCGTAGATCAGGCGGCGGGCGCCTCGGTCTGGACTGCCAGGGGTGGGCACGGTGTACTCCCGGTAATAGCCGGACTTCTTGGCGGGCAACAGCTTCTCACGGTTCTGGAACGTCGTGCCGTCGTTGCGGGGGTAGGGGAACGGCCCGTCGCGCTGGATGAGCCGCCAGGTGTCGGCGGCCTCCTTCGGCAGTTGCGACAGCGGCCGCACGTCCAGGCCTGATTCCACACCAGGAACGGCGCCCTGGCTCGCCGAGCCGCCCGGCGGCGGAGCGGCGGCGTCGCCGGAGCCGACCTCGCGGATCAGCCACCCGGCGAGGACCAGCACGACGAGGCCGACAAGGGCGGCGGTGATGCGTTTTCTCGAACCCACCCGGTCAGCCTACGAATCCGTGTCCGGACCCGCGCGCGACCCCAGCGGCCGTTCGTCGCGGGAGGTGCCGAACCGGGCCGACGCGTAGTCCACGGCCCGGTCGATGGCCCAGGCCGCCACCACGCACAGCGGCAGCAGCACGGCCATCACCAGGGCGAACTGCGCCGCGAACGGGAGCTGGAGGACCCACAGCTCCACGTCGTTCCACCAGTCGGACAACCCGTCGAACACGGTTCGACAGTAGACCTTGGCCACTTCCGCGCGGCACCGGCCGCCGTCGGTGGATAAGTTGACGACCATGTTCGCCGTCTACGCCACCGCGCCCAGCCCGGATGACCCGCTAGCCGCCCTGGAGATCGGGGACCGGCCCGAGCCCGAGGTCCCCGACGGCTGGGTGGCCGTCTCGGTCAAGGCCGCCAGCCTCAACATGCACGACCTGTGGACCCTGCGCGGTGTCGGGATCAAGGCCGAGCGGTTCCCGATGATCCTGGGCTGCGACGGCGCCGGGGTGCTGGCCGACGGCACCGAGGTGGTGCTGCACTCGGTCATCGGCGACCCGGCGTGGACCGGCGACGAGACCCTGGACCCGACGCGGACGCTGCTGACCGAGAAGCACCAGGGCAGCTTCGCCGACACGGTGATCGTGCCCGCCCGCAACGCGCTGCCCAAGCCCGAGGGGCTCAGCTTCGCCGAGGCGGCATGCATGGGTACCGCGTGGCTGACCGCCTACCGGATGCTGTTCGTGAAGTCCGGGCTGCGTCCGGGGCAGACCATGCTGGTCCAGGGTGCCTCCGGCGGGGTGTCGACGGCCCTGATCGAGCTCGGCCAGGCCGCGGGCCTACGGGTGTGGGTCACCGGCCGCACCGAGGAGAAGCGCGCGCTGGCCACGGAGCTGGGCGCGCACGCGGTGTTCGAGTCCGGCGCCCGGCTGCCCGAGAAGGTCGACGGCGTGTTCGAGACCGTCGGCAAGGCCACCTGGTCGCACTCGATGCGCGCGCTCAAGCCCGGCGGCATCATCGTCGTCTCGGGCTCCACCAGCGGCCCGGACCCGAGCGCCGACCTGCAGCGGCTGTTCTTCCTGCAACTGCGCGTAGTCGGCTCGACCATGGGCACCCGCGACGAACTGGCCGACCTGCTGCGGTTTTGCGACACCGCCGGGATCAAGCCGCGAATCGGCGCGGAGATGCCGTTCAAGCAGGCCAGGGACGGTTTCCAGCAGATGCTCGACGGCGAGACGGCGGGCAAGATCGTCTTCACCGCCTGAAACCGGCATCACTTCGTTACCGGCGCGTATTGAGGATTTCTCGCGTTCGTCGCCTACATTCTGACGCTATGTCGGACGCCATTCGGGTGACGCGCCACACGTATGGCGGAGTGTGCACGCGGGCGCTGTCGGTCGGCTCCCGCCGCCGCGGCCCCCGCGTCGTCCTCCTCCATGGCTTCGGCGACTCCGCCGACACCTGGCGCGGCGTACTCGCCGAGTTCGCCGCGCGCGGGTTGTCGGCAATCGCCGTCGACCAGCCCGGCTTCGGCGAGGCCGACGCCTTGGCGGCGGGTCCGATCCTGCCGCAACTCGACGCTTTCCTGGCGGCGCTGGTGGCGTCGGAGGCCCGGTCCGGGCAGGTCGTGCTCGTCGGGAACTCGATGGGCGGCACGGCGGCCGTCCGGGCCGCACAGAACCCGGCACTCCCGCTGGCGGGCGTCGTCTCGATCGCGGCCCCCGGCTTCAGCGACTCCTGGCTCCTGCGCGCCCTGAGCGACAACGCGTTGCCAGTGCGCCTGTACTCGTGGCTTCCGGTGCCGGTCCCCGGCCTGGCGGTGCGCGCGATCGCGTCGACGGTCATCCCCCGGATCTTGTTCGCGCGACCCGGTTCGGCGTGCCCGGACGCGGTAGCCCGGTTCGCCTCGCTGGTCCGCGACCACGGCTCGACGAAGGAACTCCTCGGCCGAGGCCAAACCCTGCTGACCGAACTCCGCGACGCTTACCGGCCGGAGGACATCCGGTGCCCGCTGCTGGTGGTGGCCGGCCGCCGCGACCGCTTGGTGGACGTCGAGGCAGGCAGGCGGCTGCATGCGGACGTGGATCACAGCACCCTGCGAATCCTGGACGACTGCGGCCACTGCCCACAGCTCGACGACCCCACCCTGACCGCCGACCTGATCGCCCACTTCACGGCGAATACGGGCCGACGGACGCTCGTCGCGACCTAGCGGAATCCAAGGACCGTTAGCGCCAACGAAAAGGCATGTCGGAACGGCAGGGAAAAGCGACCGCCGGCAGGCAGAACCCTCAGCCGTCGTGCCGTGCTTGGAAGTCGTCGATCAACGGCCACGTCCCACGACGAGCGCCCCGCCCAGTGAGCACCCCAAGATGCCCACCAGGCGCGGTCTCAAACCGCACCTCAGCCGCTTCAGGCAGCAACTCCGTCAACTTCCGCACAGACTTCACCGGCGCGATAGCGTCACCACGCCCGGCGATGACCAATGTCGGCTGCTTGACCCGCCCGATCTCCACCCGGGTCCCACCCAACACGATCTCACCATTCGCCAGATCATTCGCCCGGAAGAACCGGTGATAGATCTGCGCAACGGTGCGTCCCGGATAAGCGACCATGTTGTCCGTGAACCGATCCACCGCCTCGATCTGCGCCAGATAATCCCGATCAGCGAGGTTGCGGGCGATCGAGATCGGCTTCATCACCTGCTTGTCCAGCCCGCTGAGCTGAAACGCCTTCCGCACCAGCGGCGCCGGAATCGAGCCGAATGCCTGATACACCGGAGTCAGCGCGTATCCACCCGTCGCCTCGATCAACGGCCGTAGCGGAGCCACCAACGGAATGGCGGTGAAGTCGAAGGGGCTGGCGATCACGGTCAGCGAAGCGATCGGGAAGGCGCCCATGCGGGCGGCGGCGAGCACCGACATGATGCCGCCCAGGCACCAGCCGACGACGTGCACCGGTTTGCCGGTGCGCTCGTGCACCGCGCGGACAGCAGCAGGCAGGACCTCTTCGACCCAGTGCTCCAAGCCCAGACCACGGTCGCCGAATCCGATGCCGCCGTACTCCACCACGCACGTGGGCCTGCCCTGCGCGATCAGGTGCTCGACGACGCTGCAGCCGCGGCGCAGGTCGAAGCAGTAGTCGGGGACGGCCAGCGGCGGCACCAGCAGGGTCGGGAGGCCGGTGGCCTCGACGCCCTCGGGCAGGTGGTACTCGAACACCGATCGCGTGCGACCGGAGTCGACGGCGGTGCGCGGCAGCGGCCGGAAGTCGGCGAAGCCACCGAACAGCGCCTTGTGCGCGACGTTCTCGGCGGCGGCCCGGACCGTGCCCAGAGTGGGAAGTCCAACCATGGGGGAACTCCCTCGACGAAGTGGATTACGCCGAGGGTAGACACTAACCTCGATCTTGCACGGGTTTGTGGGATCTGGTTGAAAGGTTGCTGTGGCGGGGTTTTGCCAGGAATTCCTGGATATGGCGATGGTTGTGGGCCGACTGTCGCGTCGGTGGGCGGTTTCCGGG
>NZ_JBOHGC010000016.1:0-13155 GCF_050699995.1 Actinokineospora sp.
CCTCGGGCCGGTGCGTCGTCACCGGTGTGGGCGGGCTCGAGATCCCCGACCTCATCGTGAACGTCGACAGCAGCCACGAGTTCGGCGTGGCGATGGTCGACGGCCAGATCGCGATCGCCGAGCTCGAATGGCCACCGAACCGCGCCCGGACCGACCGCGACCCCCGGCTCGTGGCGGCGGCGTCGGCCGCCTCCGAGCTGATCGTGAACGCGGGCGGCGCCCGCATCGAACTGGTGGCCAACCCGGATGGCCTGCCCGTTCGCCAGTACGTCGTGGCCTGGGTCCCCGGCCAGTCCACACCGCAGAAGGAGGAAACACCGTGACGACCACACCGATCACCGAGGTGCCGTCGCAGGAGGCAGTGCTCGAGGAGATCAGTTCGATGCTCCTCAGGGTCCTGGACCAGTACGGGCTCGACGATTTCAACGACACAGACGACATCACTGGCCGGATTGCTCTGGACACCACGTTCCATGATGAGCTGGGTCTGGAGAGCATCGACCTCGTGACCGTCGGGTCGATGCTGACCGACCGCTACGGCGAGCAGGTCAACCTGGCGGCGTTCCTCGCCGACCTCGACATCGACGACGTGATCGGCATGCGGGTCGGCCTGCTCGTGGACTTCGTGCGCGCCGCGCTGAGCCGCCCGCGTCTGGCGGGGAGCTGACACCCGTGGGCATGATCCAGGCGAACGGCATCCGCACGCACTACCAGCTGATGCCCGCGAAGAACCCGGCCACGCCGCAGCCGCCCACGGTGGTTTTCGTGCACGGCCTTGGCTACGACAGCCTCGCCAGCTTCTACCTGACGCTGGCCGCGCCGGTGGCGCAGGCGGGGATCGACGTGATCACCTACGACCTGCGTGCCCACGGCCGCAGCGACCGCCCGGTCAGCGGCTACCGGGTCGCCGACTTCGTCGAGGACCTGCGCGCCCTGCTGTCCGAGACCGGCGTCGAGGGCCCGGTCTACCTGGTGGGCAACAGCTTCGGCGGCACCATCGCGTTCAGCTTCGCCGAGCGCTACCCGTCGCTGGTGCGCAGCATCGTGGCGATCGAGGCCGAACCGGCGACCCACGAGTGGTCCCGCAAGATCGGCGGCACGCTGACGAACGTGGTCGACTGGATGGAGGACCCGCAGATCCTCGCGTGGCTCGAGGAGACCTACGGCGCCCACCACGCGCGGCTGTCCAAGATCGCGAGCGCGGTGATCCGGGCGACGACCATCGTCGAGGAGGTTCCGCAGGGCCCCCTGCTCGACGCCGAGGCGCTGCGCGGCATCCAGTGCCCGGTGCTGTCCATTGTGGGCAGTGAGGGGTTCCAGAGCGACAACCTGCTCGCCGTGCAGTCGTCGCTGCCGGACTGCCGCACCGAGGTGATCGACGGCCAGAACCACTCGGTGCTCGTCAAGCGCCACCGCACCGTGCGCTCCCTGCTGCTCGACTGGATCGAGGAGATCGAGGCGATTCCCGCGGAGGTGGAGGTCGGCGCGGCATGAGGGTCCTGGTGACGGCCTCGGTGGGGGTCGCGCGATGAGTCGGTTCCTGATCGTCGTGCCACCCTTCGTGGGCCACGTCAACCCCGTCGCCGGAGTCGCGGCCGAGTTGGTGGCGCGCGGACACGAGGTGGCCTGGGCGGGGGACCGGGACCTGCTCGACCGACTGCTTCCCGCTGACACCACCGTTTTCCCCGTTGCGTGTCCGTTGCCCGTGCGGCCCGCGGACGTGCGCGGGTTTGCCGCATGGAAGTTCCTCTGGGAGGCCATGCTCGTCCCGCTCGCGCACACGATGCTGCCGGGCGTGCGGGCCGCGGTCGATCAGTGGCGCCCCGACGCGCTCCTGGTCGACCAGCAGGCGCTGGCCGGGGCGCTCGTCGCGGGGAGCGCCGGGCTGCCGTGGGCGACCTCCGCGACCACCTCCTCCGAGATCACCGACCCGCTGGCGACGATGCCCGCGATCGGTGGCTGGGTCCGGGGGATGCTCACCGACCTCCGGTTGCGCTTCGGCGACCCGCTGGACGACCACGACCTGCGTTTCTCCCCGCACCTGGTGCTCGCGTTCACCACCCCGGCCCTCGCCGGGGACCCCGCGGTGACCGCGCCCGTGCGGTTCGTCGGGCCCTCGCGAAGGCCCGGCAGGCCCATCGGCTTCCCCTGGGAGTGGCTCGACGACCGGCCACTCGTCCTGGTCACCCTCGGCACCGCCAACGACGACGCGGGCACCAAGTTCCTCGCCGACAGTGTCGCCGCCCTGCGCGACCGACCTGACCTCCAAGCCGTCGTCGTCGACCCGGCGGGCACGCTCGCCGAGGTCCCCGCGAACGTTCTGCGCCGCGCCGAGGTGCCCCAACCCGAAATGCTCGACCGGGCCGCGCTCGTGGTCTGCCACGCCGGGCACAACACCGTCTGCGAGGCGCTCGACCGTGCCGTCCCGCTGGTCGTGGCCCCGATTCGGGACGACCAGCCGGTGATCGCCGAGCAGGTCGTGCGCGCGGGCGCGGGCGTCCGGCTCCGATTCGCGCACGCGGGCGCCGAGCGGATCGGCAAGGCGATCGACGCCGTCCTGACCGAGCCCGCCTACCGCGACGCGGCGAAGCGGGTGCAGGAGTCGTTCGCCGCCGCGGGCGGCGCCGCCGAGGCCGCGACCGGACTTGAATTTCTTGCGCGTTCGGCTTGATCGGCCTGTGGCGAACTGACAGAAGATGAGTGGGAACTTGTCGGGCGAAGCGATATTTCGCCGCTCGACAAAATAGCCTTGACCAGCGCGGATTGGCGCTGCGATCCTGATTGTCGAGCTGTGACACCTAGCAGAGAGGGTGCGCTCCACAAAATTCGGGGGTTGTTTTTCAGCAAAGACAGGATCGTGTGCCATGTCAGCCGATTGTGTTGTCTTCGACATCAACATCGATCATCCGCGCGACCGTGTGTGGAGCGTGATCGGCGACCTTCCGCGGTATTCCCGATTCTTCCGCGGAATCACCTCATTCGAGCAGATAGCCGCTCGGGGATATGGCACCCCCGCCCGCTTCCTGCTGCGTGCCTCCCTGGGGCCGGGGGCGCTGCTGCACCACGAGATCGAGACCAGGATCGCCCGGCCCGGCGAGCAGCTGGTCCTGGCGGGCAAGCCGGACAACGGCAGCTGGGTCTCGATCCGGCTCGAGGACGGCGGACCGGGTCGGACGATCCTCAAGTTCGTGTTCTTCCAGCCGATGCTTCGCCACCCCCAGGGGATCGACTGGACCGAGTCCGACATCAGGAACTGGGTCCGCGACGCCGTGCGGCGCATCGATGGGCACCTCGCGGGCATCTCCGACCCGCGCGCGGTGCTCAAGCGCAAAGACGTCAGCTCGTCCCCGATGCGGATGGTCTCGACCCTGGCCAAGGCCGGGATCCTGGCCCCCACCCGGCCGGACAAGATGTTCCGCCAGCTCAAGGCCGTCGCCTCCTGGGGCGGGACCATGGTTGCCGGCTACACCGCGGCCAACGCCCGTGAGCCGGGGAAGACCGCGGTCATCGACCCCACCGGCAGACGCACCTTCGCCGAGATCGCCGAGCGGTCCAGCAGGCTCGCCGAGGGACTGCGCGACCTCGGTGTGCGCGCCGGGAGCAAGGTCGGCATCCTGGCCCGCAACCACGCGATGTTCATCGAGTCGCTGGTCGCCTTCGGCAAACTCGGCGCTGACGTCGTCATGCTCAACACCGCGCTGTCGGCGGAGCAGGTCGTGGAGGTCGTGCGGCGGCACCGGGTCAAGGTGATCGTCGTCGACGACGAGTTCGCGGGCAAGGTCGACTACCTGCCGGTGACCATCGCCCGGCTGTGGACCGGCTCGAAGTCGCCCACGGTCGAGAGCGTGATCGCCGAGAACGAGCCCGGCACGTTCACCCCGCCGAAGGAGCCGGGCAGGCTGATCGTGATGACCTCGGGCACCTCGGGCACGCCCAAAGGCGCGCGCCGACCGACGCCGCCCGGCCTGGGCAGCGCCGCGATGGTGCTGTCCCGCATCCCGATGAAGGTCGGCGACAGCGTGCTCATCGCAGCCCCGATCTTCCACAGCTGGGGCCTGGTCGGCGTGCAGATCGGCATGGTCCTGCGGGCCACCCTCGCGCTGCGGCGAACCTTCGACGCCGAGGCCACGCTGCGCGCGATCGAGAAGCACCGGATCACCACGCTGTTCGTGGTCCCGATCATGTTGCAGCGGATGCTCGCCCTGCCCGACCACGTGCGTGAGCGCTACGACACCTCCAGCCTGCGCATCGTCGCCAGCAGCGGCTCGGCGATCCCCGGCACCGTGGTCACCGGTTTCATGGACGTCTTCGGCGACATCCTCTACAACTTCTACGGCTCCACCGAGGTCTCCGCAGGCGCCGTCGCCACCCCCGCCGACCTGCGGGCCGCGCCGACCACCGCGGGCCGCTCGCCGCTTGGCTCCACCCTTGGCATCCTCGGGCCCGACGGCGAGCAGGTGCCGCCGGGGTCGGTCGGGCGGATCTTCGTCGGCAACGACATGCTCTTCGACGGCTACACCGACGGCGTCGCCCGCGAGGTCAGACACCAGCTGATGGACACCGGCGACCGCGGCTACTTCGACGCCGACGGCAGGCTCTTCGTCTCCGGCCGCGACGACGAGATGATCGTCTCCGGCGGGGAGAACGTGTTCCCCCGGCCGGTCGAGGAAGTGCTGTCCGCGCTGCCGCAGGTCGACGACGTCGCCGTGGTCGGCGTGCCCGACGACGAATACGGCCAGCGCCTGGCCGCCTATCTCGTGCTGCGCGCGGGCGCCCGGCTCGACGCGGAACTCGTGCGTTCCTATGTCCACCAGCGGCTGGCCCGGTTCTCCGTTCCGCGCGATGTCCTCTTCGTCGACGAACTGCCGCGCAACCCGACCGGAAAGGTCCTCAAGCGCCTGCTGACCGACGAGCACCCGCTCGTTCAGCAGGTGGACTGAGCCCTTGCTGTCCGTTCCACAAAGTCCGGGGGCGAACTCTGTCCAGGATGATAATTCCACCCGAATTCCGGGCCATTATGGAAGCCGTTTCGGACACATGTTGTCAGCCGTGTGACACGTCGGTAATGTACCGCTGAGTAGCCGATTCGCGACCATTGCGTGAATGTATTCCCGGCTATTAGTGGCCGGGTCGGAAAGAAATGCCCGGCGCCTGGATTGTGTTTGTCCTTCGGCGAAGACGAAATCATTGGGAGATGCGATGGGTGTCGAGGTCGCCGTCGAGGGATTGAGCAAGTCCTTCGGTCGCCAATCGATCTGGCGCGACGTCACCCTCACCTTGCCCGCGGGTGAGGTGTCGGCGCTGCTCGGACCTTCGGGCACCGGCAAGTCCGTCTTCCTGAAGTGCCTGATCGGCCTGCTCAAGCCCGAGCGCGGCAGCGTGATCATCAACGGGGTCAACCTGTGCACGTGCGGCGAGCGGGAGATGTACGAGATCCGCAAGCTCTTCGGGGTGCTGTTCCAGGACGGCGCGCTGTTCGGCTCGATGAACCTCTTCGACAACGTGGCGTTCCCGCTGCGTGAACACACGAGGAAGTCCGAGACCGAGATCAAGCGGATCGTCTTCGAGAAGCTCGAGCTGACCGGCCTGCAGGGGGCGGAGACCAAACTGCCCGGCGAGATCTCCGGCGGTATGCGCAAGCGCGCCGGTCTGGCCAGGGCCCTGGTGCTCGACCCGGAGATCATCCTGTGCGACGAGCCGGACTCGGGCCTCGACCCGGTCCGCACCGCGTACCTGTCGCAGCTGCTGATCGACCTGAACGCGCAGATCGACGCGACGATCCTCATCGTCACCCACAACATCAACCTCGCCCGGACGGTCCCGGACAACATCGGCATGCTCTTCCGCAAGGAACTGATCATGTTCGGTCCCCGCGAGGTCTTGCTGACCAGCGACGAGCCGGTCGTGGAGCAGTTCCTCAACGGCAGGCGGTTCGGTCCTATCGGGATGTCCGAGGAGAAGGACCAGGCGACCATGGCCGCCGAGGCGGCGCACCAGGAAGCCGGGCACTCCGACGGGTCCAATGAGGACGTCCGCGGCGTGGTGCCGCAGATCGAGCCGACACCGGGGATGCCCGCCCGCGACGCGGTGCGCAGGCGCCGCAACCGGGTGCTGAAGATCCTCGACACGCTGCCCGAGAGCGCCCAGCACGGTGTGCTGGCCTCCCTGAGCGCCGAGGACCTCGGCCGCTACGACGACTGGGCCCGCCGTGCCGCCCAGGGTCGGATGGCCACGCGGCACGCCGGTCCGGTCGCCACGATCCCGTCCGGTCCGGAAGTGACCAGCAGGATGCACCCGCCGCCGCTGCCGCACCGCGGCCACCCCGGCGACGATCACCGGCCCCGGCCCCGGCCGGAGGGGCGCCCGTGACCAGCCTGATGGACAAGTCCCGGTCCGCGGTGGCCAGTGCGCTCAACGAGTTCGGCAGCCTGTTCTCGCTCGGCCTCGACGTCGTCGTGAACATGTTCCGCAGGCCCTTCCAGGCCCGCGAGTTCATCCAGCAGTTCTGGTTCATCGCCAGCGTCTCCATCCTGCCCGCGGCGTTCGTCGCGATCCCGTTCGGCGCGGTCATCACCCTGCAGCTCGGGTCGCTGACCAGCCAGATCGGCGCGGAGTCGTTCAACGGCGCGGCCAGCGTCCTGGCGGTGATCCAGCAGGCGAGTCCGATCGTGACCACGCTGATCATCGCCGGCGCGGGCGGCTCGGCCATCTGCGCCGACCTCGGCTCCCGCACCATCCGCGAGGAGATCGACGCGATGAAGGTCCTCGGCGTCTCGCCGGTGCAGCGCCTCGTCGTGCCGCGCGTGCTCGCCGCGATGCTGGCGAGTGTGCTGCTCAACGGCATGGTCAGCGTCGTCGGCGTGGCGGGCGGCTACTTCTTCAACGTGATCATGCAGGACGGCACGCCCGGCGCCTTCCTCGCCAGCTTCTCCGCCCTGGCCCAGCTTCCCGACCTGTGGGTCAGCGAGCTCAAGGCACTGATCTTCGGTTTCCTCGCCGGGCTGGTCGCGGCCTACCGCGGGCTCAACCCCAAGGGGGGCCCGAAGGGCGTCGGTGACGTGGTGAACCAGTCCGTGGTCATCACGTTCCTGCTGCTCTTCTTCGTCAACTTCGTCATCAGCGTGATCTACCTGCAAATCGTCCCCGCGAAGGGAGCGTGAGTCGGTGATCAACATCAACGATCGGCGGCGCCGCGCGGTGCTGCGTTCGACGAACGGCCTGGAACTTCTCGGCGACCAGCTCTGGTTCTACTTCCGGGCCCTGGCCTGGATTCCGCTCACGATCACCCGGTACTCCCGGGAGGTCGTCCGGCTGCTCGCCGAGGTCAGCTTCGGCAGCGGCGCGCTCGCGGTCATCGGCGGCACGATCGGCGTGATGGTCGGCCTGAGCGTGTTCACCGGCACGGTCGTCGGCCTGCAGGGCTTCTCCGCGCTCAACCAGATCGGCACCTCGGCGTTCGCGGGCTTCCTTTCCGCGTATCTCAACACCCGCGAGATCGCGCCGCTGGTCGCCGGGCTCGCGCTGTCGTCGACGGTCGGCTCCGGTTTCACCGCCCAGCTCGGCGCGATGCGGATCTCCGAGGAGATCGACGCGCTGGAGGTCATGGCGGTGCGCAGCCTGCCGTACCTGGTCACCACGCGGATCGTCGCCGGATTCTGCGCGATCATCCCGCTCTACGTGATCGGCCTGCTCACCTCCTACATCGCCGCGCGCACCATCACGGTCGAGGTCTACGGCCAGTCCGCGGGCACATACGACCACTACTTCAGCTTGTTCCTCCCACCGGAGGACGTGCTCTGGTCGTTCGTCAAGGTGCTGATCTTCAGCGTCGCGATCATCCTGACCCACTGCTTCTACGGCTACCGCGCCACCGGCGGCCCGGCCGGTGTCGGCGTCGCGGTCGGCCGCTCCGTGCGGACCTCGATCGTGCTGGTGAGCATTTTGGACTTCTTCCTCAGTCTGGCGATCTGGGGCGCGACGACGACCGTGCGAGTGGCGGGATGAGCATGGACATGGGGAAGGCGCGGCTGCGCAACCAGGGCCTGGG
Organism: Actinokineospora sp.; assembly: GCF_050699995.1. Taxonomy (GTDB): domain Bacteria; phylum Actinomycetota; class Actinomycetes; order Mycobacteriales; family Pseudonocardiaceae; genus Actinokineospora. The sequence goes on from NZ_JBOHGC010000016.1 coordinate 8,048, forward strand.
TCTGGTGTTCATCATCCTGATCCTCGCCTCCGGCTGGCTCACCGTGGCCATCTACCGGCACGACTTCAGCTCCGACGTGCCGGTGCGGTTGCGGGCCGACCGGGTCGGCAACCAGCTCAAGGTCAACGCCGACGTCAAGGTCCGCGGCATGGTGGTGGGCACGGTGCGCACCATCGAGGTCGTCAACGGCGGCGTCGACGTCGGCCTGGCCATGGACCCGGACAAGCTCAAGCAGTTGCCGCGCAACGTGACCGCCAGACTGCTGCCCAAGACCCTGTTCGGCCAGCGCTACGTCAGCCTGATCATCCCGGAGTCGGCGGACTCGGTCCGGCTCGCCGGGGGCGACACGATCGACCAGGACTCCAGCGGCAAGGCGATCGAGGTCGAGAAGGCGCTGCGCGACCTGATGCCGGTGCTGCAGGCGGTGCAGCCGCAGAAGCTGGCGAGCACCCTCGGCGCGATCTCCCAGGCCCTGGACGGGCGGGGGAAACCGTTGGGGGAGACCATGGTCAAGCTCAACGGCTACCTGACCCAGCTCAACCCGCAGATGCCGCAGATCGAGACCGACCTGGTCAAACTCGCCGAAACCCTTGAGACGTACCAGGACGCGGGTCCGGCGATCGTCGACGCGCTCTCGGAGATGAGTGCCACGGCGAAGACGATCGCCGACAACCGGCAGAACATCACCGACATGGTCACCACGGTGACCGACGCGTCCGGCCACCTCGCAGGCTTCCTCAAGGCCAACGGCAAGAACCTGATCGGCGTCTCCGCGGCCAGCAGGCCGTCGCTGGAACTTCTCGCCCGGTACTCGCCCTCGTTCCCGTGCCTTTTCAAAGCGGTGAACGCGCTCAAACCCGACGTGGACAAGGCGCTCGGCGTCGGCACCAACCAGCCAGGACTGCACGTGACGATCACCGTGAAAGACTCCCGGGGCCCCTACCTGCCCGGCCGCGACACCCCGCGCCACACCGCGGGCGGTGGCCCGCGCTGCTACCAATCCGGTGGGGCGCAAGGCATGACCGCGCCGTCGTCGGCGGGCCCCAACTCGCCAGAGGAGAGCCGGTTCGTCGGCGAACTGCTCGGCGCGGCCTGGGGAGTGACGCCGGAAGAGGTCCCCGACTGGAGCGGCCTGCTCGTCGGGCCCCTGCTGCGCGGAGCCGAGGTGACCCTGCGATGAGGAGCCTCACCGGCCCGCTGGTCAAGGGCCTGATCTTCACTCTCGTCACGTTGCTGGCGACCACGATTCTGGCGATCACGATCGCCAACCGCGGCAGCGGCGACACCGCTGCCTACAAGGCGCGGTTCACCGACGTCACCTCGCTCAACCCCGGTGACGACGTGCGCATGTCCGGGGTGCGGGTGGGCCAGGTCGACCACATCGAGATCGTCGACAACTCCGTCGCCGAGGTCGAGTTCTCCGTCGACCGGCGGTGGCGGCTCACCCTGGACGCGACGGCGGCGATCAAGTTCCGCAACCTGATCGGCCAGCGCTACATCTCGCTGGACCAGGGGACGGGCGATGCCACGGTGACCATGGCCGAGGGCCAGCTGATCCCGCTGGAGCGCACCCGGCCCGCGCTCGACCTCACCGCGATGTTCAACGGGTTCAAGCCGCTGTTCCAGGCGCTGACCCCGCAGGACGTCAACCAGCTCTCCTTCGAGATCGTGCAGGTCCTCCAAGGCGAGGGCGGCACGGTGCAGAGCCTGATCCAGCACACCGCGTCGCTGACGAACACGCTGGCGGACAAGGACGAAGTCATCGGCAAGGTCATCAGCAACCTCAACGGCGTCCTCGAACAGATCAACGGCCGCGGCGACAAGCTGGGCACGCTGATCACCACGACGCAGCAGCTGGTGACGGGTCTGGCCGCGGACGCCAAGCCGATCGGCGACGCCCTCGACAGCCTGTCCGCGTTGGCCACGAGCAGTTCCGGTCTGCTGCAGGCGGGCCGTGAACCACTGCGCCGCGACATCGAAGCCCTTGGCGCGCTGTCGAAGACGCTGGCGGACAACTCACCCGCGTTCGACAAGTTCATCGCGATGTTGCCGACCAAGTACGAGACGATCGGCCGCACGGTGTCCTACGGCTCGTGGATGAATCTCTACCTCTGCGGGGTCACCACGAACGTCAAACCCGGGCCCCAGCTGCCCGGAACCCCACCGCTGCCGGTCGGGGTCCCCGTCACGGACGCGAGGTGCGGACGGTGAAGCTGAAGAACCTGATGTCGCGGGAGATCAAGCCGTTCAGCGAACGCAACCAGGCCGCGGTCGGGGTGGTCGGCGGCCTGATCATGTTCCTGATCACCGCGCTGATCTACTTCGCGCCGGAGCTGCCGCTGATCGGCGGCGGCACCACCTACACCGCGCAGTTCCGCGAGGCCGCCGGGCTCAAGCCCGACGACGAGGTCCGGGTGGCCGGGGTGAAGGTCGGCAAGATCACCAAGGTCGAACTCAAAGGCCAGGTGGTGCTGATCAGCTTCCGGATCGAGGGCGTGTGGGTCGGTGACCAGACCGTCGCCCACATCAAGATCAAGACCTTGCTGGGCCAGAAGAACCTGAACCTCGAACCGAAGGGCGCCGAGGAACAGGACCCGGCCACGCACATCCCGGTGAACCGCACCGTCACGCCTTACGACGTGACCGACGCGTTCGCCGACCTGGCCGAGACGACGGGGCAGATCGACACCGCGCAGCTCGCCAAGAGCTTCACCACCCTTGCGGAGACGTTCACCGCCGCGACCCCGGAAGAGGTGCGCTCGGCCCTGACCGGCCTGTCGTCGCTGTCGCAGACAATCGCCACCCGCGACCAGGAACTCAAGAAGCTCCTCGAACACAGCGCGACGTTCACCAAGACCATCGCCGACCGCAACGCCCAGTTCGAGCTGCTGCTCAAGGACGGCGCGACCCTGCTGCAGGAGTTCAACAAGCGCAAGGACGCGATCACGGCGCTGCTGAAGGGAACCCAGGACCTGGGCCGGGAACTCGCCGGGCTGGTCAAGGACAACCAGGCGCAGCTCGGACCGGCGCTCGACCAGCTCAACCGGGTCTCCGATGTGCTGCAGCGCAACCAGCAGCACCTGGAGCGGTCGCTGCGGCTGGCCGGGCCGTTCTACCGCCTCGTCGGCAACGCGGTCGGCAACGGCCGGTGGATCGACACCTACATCTGCGGGCTGGTGCCCGCGAGCGGTGGCGGCTGCATGCCGTCGAAGGGAGGGGGTCGCTGATGGCGGCCACGAGGAAGTGGGCGGTGGTGCGGGGACTCCTCGCGACCGTCACCGTCATCGCGATCGTCGCCGGGGCGGTGCTCTGGATCCTGCCGAAGCTGGAGTCGGGCAACAAGGTCACGGCTTACTTCACCGCCGCCGTCGGCGTCTACCCCGAATCCGACGTCCGCGTGCTCGGGGTCAAGGTGGGCACCGTCGACACCGTCGAGCCGCAGGGCGCCACGGTCAAGGTCAGCATGACCCTCGAACCCGGCATCCCGATCCCGGCGGGTGCGGTCGCGGTGGTGATCGCGCCCAGCCTGGTCAGCGACCGGTACGTGCAGCTCGCGCCCGCCTACTCCAGCGGCCCGGAACTCGCGGAGAACGCGATCATCCCGGTGAGCAGCACCCTGGTGCCGGTCGAGCTCGACGAGCTGTTCACCAGCCTCGACAAACTGAACACCGCGCTCGGCCCGGACGGGGCGAACAAGGCGGGCGCGCTGTCGGACTTCATCACCACCAGCTCGAAGTTCCTCGACGGCAACGGCAAGGAAATCAACAACATGCTCAAGGCGCTCGGCCAGTCCGCGCGCACGCTGAGCGGCTCTCAGGACCACCTCTTCAGCAGCATCGACAACATCCAGAAGATCACCACCATGCTTGCGACGAACGACGAGATGGTCGACAAGTTCAACGGCCAGCTCGCCCAGGTCTCCCAGTTCCTCGCCGAGGAGCGCGACACCTTCGGCGGCGCCATGCACGAACTCGCGGGCGCCCTGGCCGTCGTCGAGGCGTTCATCAAGGACAACCGCGGCAAGATCAAGGTCAGCCTGGACAAGCTGCAGGGCACCGCGCAGCTGCTCGCCGACCAGCGCGCCGCGCTCGCCGAGGCGTTCGACACCGCGCCGCTCGCGCTGACCAACGTCATGCAGGCCTACGACCCGGCCACCGGCACCATCGACGGCCGCGGCAACCTCACCGAGTTCTCCAGCGCCAACCCGGTCCTGCCCTTGGTGGGCCAGTGAGGACCCGGCTGCGGCTGGCGGCCGCCATCGTCGCCGTCGTTCCCATCGCCGCCGGCTGCGGCTCGGTGGGCGGGCTCTACGACATGCCGCTGCCCGGCGGCGCCGACCTCGGCGACCACCCGTTCCGGGTGACCGCGCAGTTCCGTGACGTCCTCGACCTCGTGCCCCAGTCCGGCGTGAAGGTCGACGACGTCTCGGTCGGCCGGGTCGAGACCATCGAACTCGCGCCCGACGGCCGGACGGCGCTCGTCACCGTCGTGGTCAACGGGTCGGTCTCGCTGCCCGCGAACTCGGTCGCCCGGCTGCGGATGTCCAGCGTCCTCGGTGAGAAGTTCATCGAACTCGACGAGCCGCCCAACGAGAGCCCCGACGGCAAGCTCAGCGAGGGCGACCAGATCCCGCTGGAGCGCACCGACCGCAACCCGCAGATCGAAGAGGTCTTCGGCGCGCTGTCGCTGCTGCTCAACGGCGGCGGCGTCGGCCAGCTCCAGCAGATCACCAAGGAACTCAACGCGGCCTACGGCGGCAACGAGGAAGCCATCCGCTCCCTGCTGAAGAACATGAACACGTTCGTCACCGGCCTCGACGCGCGCAAGAACGAGATCACCCGCGCCCTCGACGGCATGGGCAAGCTGGCGGAATCCCTTGGCTCGCGCAAGGAGCAGATCGCCAACATGATCGACAACCTGGCGCCCGGCATCGAGACGCTGAGCCAGCAGCGGGAGAAGCTCGTCGGCATGCTCGGCGCGCTCGACCTGCTCTCCGACGTCGCGGTCGACACCATCAGGAAGAGCAAGGACGACATGGTCGCCGACCTGCGCGCGCTGGAACCGACGCTGCGCAAGCTCAACGAAGCCGGGGCGGACCTGCCCAGGGC
>NZ_JBOHGC010000017.1:0-5806 GCF_050699995.1 Actinokineospora sp.
CGCCTGCTCCACGAGCTGGATCTGGTCGACTCGCGGCCCTCTCGGTACGGGTCGTCCTCGTCGGCCGAGGAAGACGACGTGGTCGGCTTGGTCTTCACGATCCTGCTTCCGATCGCGATGCTGGTCATCGCGTTCGCCGACCGCTACACCGTCTGGCGCCTGGTGACCAGCCGCTTCAACCGCACGGGCTCGATCACGACCACCGAGCCGCGCCAGATCCTGCAGTACGCCGCCCAGCGGTTCCGCACCCTGCTGACCCGCTACTCCGCACCGCAGGCCTACGAAGCCGTCGACGACCACCCGGAGCCGGGCCCGCCCGCGGGAATCGTGGTGCACCGCGGCTACGAGCCGTTCGTCGGCGCGGGCAGGCGGCACCGGCCCTGGTCGGTGGCCGCCCCGCTGCTGCCGCAACCGAACGGCGGCGGCGCCCGCCCACTGTCGACGGCCACGCTGTACGACGCGGTGGTGGCCGAGATCAGCGACCTGCACCGGGCCACCGCCATGACACCCGGCGGCAGGCTGAGCAGGCTGACCGTCGAGGAGGAGATCGTCGTCTCGGCCACGGAGCTGATCGACCACCTCGGGGACCACACGAAGCCGTTCCTGGAGGACACCCCGTACCCGCCGTACACCAAGCTGAGCGCCCGCCGGGTGCGGGAGATCAGGGACAACCCGATCGAGTGGGCGCGGTACTACCGGTGTTTCCGGGTGGAGACCTGGGACCGGGATCTGGTCCTCTCGGTGTACCTGCATGTCGCCCTCGACGACTCGACGCTCTACGTCGAGTGGACCCCGTGCGTGCTGCTGCCGATCAAGGAACGCTTCCAGCGAATCGACCGCGAGTCGATTTCCCCAGCCCGACCGTTCGTGCAGGCCACGGCGGATGTGCTGGCCCTGCTGGTCGCCTCGCCCGGCAAACTCGTCTCGACACTGACGTTCCTCCGCCCGCTGCGCGCCGACCCCGGCGTCATCGACCCGGACCGCTACGGGTCGCTGCGGAGCCTGCGCGAACTGGCGGCCGACGACGGCGTGCACAACTACTTCCAGCTCGCCGACGTGGACCGGTACCTGAAGATCTTGGAAAGCAGGCTGGTGCTGGCGGTCAGCAAGCTGCTCGCGGACGCGGGGTACATCACCGCGTCGTTCGAGTCGCAGGCGGCGGCGGTCATCCAGAACAACGTGCACATCGGTGGGTCCGTCACCGGGAACGTCGTCGCGGGCATGGGGAACCTGATCGGGAACGTTCCCGGTCCGACACCGGGGAAGCAGACATGAGTTCCGAGAACAAGATCAACGTGGGCGGGAACGTAGGCGGGCACGCGGTCGCCGGGGACTCGAACGTGGTCGGCGACCACCATGGCGTCCATGGCGTCGATCCCCAGCTGCCCGCGCTGCTGCGTGCGCTGCGGGATCTGTTGGCCGCCAACGCCTCTCAGGTGCCGGACTACGACTTGGTCGTCCACGACATCGACGCGTTGACCACCCAGACGGAGAACCCGGAGGCGAAGCCCGCGGTCGTGAAGTCGCTGTGGAAGCGGATTCGCGAGGCCCTGGCGGGGATCGTCGGAGCCACGGGGACGCTCGCGGCGGTGGGGACGAACGTCAACGAGATCAACGAGGCGATCACCGGGGTGTTCGGCTCGTCCTAGTTCGCCGGCTCTACCCCCGGCGTGCCGTGGCGAAGCGGGGGCGGCCCGCCAGGTCCTCGTGATCGTGGACGTCGGTGAGGACCCGTCGCGCTCCCAGCAGGGCGGGCACGGAGTCGCCGTGGGTGTCGTCGTGTTCGATCGCCACAGCGCCGTCGATGCGCAGGAGTCGGGCCGCCGTGGCCACCACGCAGCGGATGACGTCCAGGCCGTCGGTTCCCGAGAACACCGCGTGGGCCGGGTCGTGCTCGGCCACTTCCGGCGGCACGGCGGTGCCCGAGGGAACGTACGGCGGGTTGCACAGGACCAGGTCGACTTGGCCGTCCAACTCGCTGAACAGCGTCGGGTCGGTGACGTCTCCGGCGTACAGGCGCGCGGGGGTGTCGCCTGCCGCCGCCCTCGCGTCCGCGTTGCGGCGGGCCCAGGCAAGGGCGGTGTGGTCGATATCCACGGCGTGCACGACGGCGTCCGGACGGGCGTTCGCGGTGGCCAGGGCCAACACGCCGGAGCCGGTGCACAGGTCGACGACGATCGGGTTGCGCTTGCCCTCCAGCGTCGCCAGGCCCCAGGCGAACATCAGCTCGGTCTCCGGCCGCGGGACGAACACGCCGGGGCCGACGCTGACGCCGATGGCCCCCATCCAGGCCGTGCCGATCAGGTGCTGCAGGGGCTCGCGGCGGGCTCGGCGGGTGACCAGCTTGCCCAGGGCGTCCACGACCGGCGGGTCGACCAAGGGGACCATGGGGAGCTTCCCGCGCTCCACGCCGAGGACGTGGGCGGCCAGCAGTTCGGCGTCGTTTCGGGGGGTGGCGACGCCCGCGGCCGCGAGGATGCGCTCGGCTTCCAGGATCGCCACGCGGAGGGGTTGCCTGCTCATAAGGGTCACCCTGTCACGCCTTTCGGTGGATCACCCGGATGAGTGGGCGGCGAGTCGTTCGTTGCGGTCGGCGTCGAAGAGCGCGTCTAACACGGCGTCCAGGTCGCCGTCGAGGACGGCGTCGAGGTTGTGGGCCTTGAAGCCGACACGGTGATCCGAGATCCGGTTCTCCGGGAAGTTGTACGTGCGGACCCGCTCGGAACGGTCGACCGTGCGGACCTGGCTGCGGCGCGCGTCGGAGGCGACCTTGGCGGCCTCCTCCTCGGCGGCGACGGCGAGGCGGGCGCGGAGGACCTGCATGGCGCGGGTCTTGTTCTGCAGCTGCGAGCGCTCGTTCTGGCAGGACACCACGATGCCGGTCGGAAGGTGCGTGATCCGCACGGCCGAGTCGGTCGTGTTGACGCTCTGGCCGCCCTTGCCCGAGGAGCGGTAGACGTCGATGCGGAGGTCCTTGTCCGGGATCTCCCCGACCTCGGACGTGTCCTCGATGTCCGGGTAGACGAGCACACCGGCGGCGGAGGTGTGGATGCGGCCCTGCGACTCGGTCGCGGGCACCCGCTGCACGCGGTGGACGCCGCCCTCGAACTTCAGCCGGGCCCACACGCCCTCGGGGTCGGTGCCCTTGCTCTTGATCGCGACCGTGGCGTCCTTGACGCCGCCCAGGTCGGACTCGGTGCTGTCGAGGACCTCGGCCTTCCAGCCGTGCCGCTCCGCGTAGCGCAGGTACATCCGCACCAGGTCGCCCGCGAACAGGGCGGACTCCTCGCCGCCCTCCCCGGACTTGACCTCGAGGACCACGTCGGAGCCGTCGTGCGGGTCGCGCGGGAGCAGCAGTTCGGTGAGCTTGGTTTCCAGCTTCGGGATGCGCGCGGCGATCGCGTCGGCTTCCTCGGCGAACGTCGAGTCCTCGGCGGCCAGCTCGCGGGCGGCCTCAAGGTCGCTGCGGGCGCCCTCCAGCTCACGCAGGACCTTCACCGCCGGGGTCAGCTCGGCGTAGCGCTTGCCCAGCTTGCGGGCCCGGTCCTGGTCGGCGTGCACGGCGGGGTCGGCGAGAACCGCCTCCAACTCGGCGTGCTCACCGAGGAGTTCAGCGAGGTTCGAAGCGTCCACCGTGCACCTTCCCAAGGCCGAAAATAACCCGAACATGGCGACGGCGCCCGTCCCGCGAGCGGGAGGGCGCCGTCGGCGAAGCTACTTCGCGGCTTCGGTCTTGGAGCGCTTGCCGTAACGCGCCTCGAAGCGGGCGACTCGGCCACCGGTGTCGAGGATCTTCTGCTTGCCCGTGTAGAACGGGTGGCAAGCCGAGCAGACCTCGACGTGGATGTTGCCGGAAGACTTGGTGCTGCGGGTGGTGAACGCGTTTCCGCAACCGCAGGTCACGTTTGTGGACACGTACTCGGGGTGGATCCCGTTCTTCACAGTCGTCGCCTCTCATAGGTGGCCGCCGGGTCCCCGCCGTGTCTGGGGTGAACCGGAGCCGGACTCGACCTAACAGTGTGCCAGATGTGCTGACGGTCGTTTCAACGCGGGCCGGGACCAGCCTATTCCGCCGCTCGTCGCACGTCAGAGACCTCCGAACGCACGTAGCGATCCATTCACCGAACGTAGTTTCCAAGGCCCGGAAATCCGTCGCAGACTGTCGGCGTGTTCTTCACGGTAGGCAGGCCATTGTCCGTCTCCCTGTGGTTGACGGCACCGTTGCTGTTCGCGGTCTCGGTCCTCGGACTGACCGCGATCGGCGGCATCCTGCTCGCCGCGTCCTGGCAGGTCACCCTGTCCAGCGCGCTGTGGGGAGGGGCCGCCGCCATCACCGCCGTCCTGGGCGGCGCGGTCGCCTGGCGCTCCCGAGAACAACGGATGATGCTCGCGATCCCCTACCCCGTGACGCTGCTCCTGACGGGCTTGGCGCTGGACGACGTCACGGTGCCGACGCAGTGGGCGATCGGCCTGAGCGTGCCCGCGATGCTCACGCTGGTGTACCTGTGCGGGCGCCGATCGTCGAGACGAACGAACGCCACTCGGTAGCCGGGATGCGCAGGTGGGGGCCGGTGGCGTTCTTGGAGTCCCGCACCAGCACAGTCGGCGCGACCGCGACCTCAACACAGTTCGCGTCATTGCCGCCCACGCTGGAGCCGCTCTTGCGCCACATGGCAACCTCCTACAGATCCCGCTCGACACGGCGGATCAGCTCGACCGATGCCACAGGATCGAGCGCCACGGAACGAATCCGGTCGAACGCCAGATTACAGGGCCGAACCTGGTCCTCCTTCTCGATGCGGAACGCCCCGGCCACGTTCTCGACATAGGCGAGATCGGGGGCCCGGTCGAACTTGAGCACCGTGAACGCGCCTTCCATCCCGACGTGGAACCCGCAGTCCGCAGGCACGACCTGCAGGTTCACGTTCGGGAGCGCCGAAACCTCGACCATGCGGTTGAGCTGCTCTCTCATCAACTCCGGCGAACCCACCATCCGCCTGATCACGCCCTCGTCGACGACACATGCCAGATCAAGCTGGTCATCGCCCGCTCGAAGCCTTTCCTGCCGGATCATCCGGACCTTCACCCAGTTCTCGATGGTGCGCGGATCCGACGAGTAGTACCGGCTGACCGTCCGCACGTATTCCGCGGTTTGAAGCAACCCGGGAACGTGCGTGATCTCGAATGTCCGGATGCGAGTGGCTGCCGTTTCCAAGACCACATAGCCGCGTGAAGAAACTCCGTAGGCCTGCCACCAGCCCTTTGTCTTGCGAGCCGCCCTGATCTCTTCCAACCAGGGTTCCCAGTCGTTCACCGGGATGCCGTAGAGGTCCAGAAGGTACTTGGCGAGCGGGATGTCCGGGGCGACCTCGCCGTTCTCGATCCGGCTCAAGCGCCCAGTCGAGATCTCCAGCCGCTTCGCGACTTCCGACGCCTTGAAGCCGGCCTCGCCTCTGAGATCGCGCAGCTTCTTGCCGAGCATCCGCCGTTGAAACGGCGGTGACTGCTGCGTACCCACCGGAGCCCCTTCCGCACTGTGCGTACATGATCCCGAGTGGAGGATCGAAAGCGGAACTTCCGCTTTCGACGAGCTGCCACGCTCGCGCGCATCAGAACGGAGCCGGTTCCGGGACAACGGTTTCTGGGACAACACTGTCGGGATGCGACTGGGCGGAACTGGGTGAGGGCATGTCGTAGTCGATGAGTGGTTCTTGGTCGACGGCGTGGTTCTCGCCGGTGGGTGTGGTCCAGACGAACAGTCCTGGTCGGGTTTGTTTGAGGCGCCAGCCGGGTTGGTCTTTGAGTT
>NZ_JBOHGC010000018.1:0-23281 GCF_050699995.1 Actinokineospora sp.
GATCAGCAACCGGCAGATGAAAGACCTCCCGATCAGCCGCAACGCCTGGCACGCCGACTGGAACTACACCCTTCACCCACGATCCGACACGCCCGACCCGCACTGACTTGATTCACTACGTGCCCTAAGGTGCTTCCCAGAGCTGGAACCGGGTTCCCTGGTCGTCCGCGCACTCGACCAGCAACCCGTACGGCTTGTGCTGAATCTCCTCGGCCGTGCCGTTGTTGGCCCGGACCCGCTCCAGCGCCGCCGCCAGGTCGCTGACCCGGTAGCACAGCTGCACCTCCGGCCGCTGGGACCGATCGCCCCAGATGCCGAAGTCCGCCAACCCGGTCACTCCCCACGCGTGGGGGAGTGATCCGGGTTCGAACTCCCACCCGAGCACCGCCCCGTAGAACGCCTTCGCCTTCTCGTCGTCGGCCACCACCATCGTCGTGTACGACACCTCACCGACCCGGTGCCGCGTGGCGGTCGGGGGCGGGGTGTTGAGCAGCCACCGGTGGCCGAACGGGTCGACGAACGCCGCCATCCGACCATAGGGCTGGTCCTCGGGCCTGCGCTCGATCACCGCGCCCCGCTGCTCGGCCAGCGCCACCGTCGCGTCGACATCGGGGACCTGCACGTGCAGGGTCGAGCTGAACGTCGTGGGCGACTGTGGTGCGGCGACCGGCACCTCCCCGACACCGCCCTCGGCGAGCATCAGCACGGCGTCGCCGATGCCGATCTCCGCGTGCCCGATCGCGCCGCCCTCCATCTCGTAGACCTGGCCGCGCTGGTGGCCGTCGAACACCTCGATGTACCAGTCGATCGCGACTCGCGCGTCGCTCACCGCGATGTAGGGACTCAGCGTCGGCCCCCACCCCAGTTCGCTCTCGGGGATGACGGTCTTGGTCTTCTGTGCGGTCATGTCACTCGCTCCTGTCGGGCCGAGGACCGCGCGGCGCAGCCGCTCACGCAGGTCGTCGGCGAAGATCGGGTCGGGGTCCACCGGCTGGACCGGTGTGTGGAGGGCGTCCATCGGATCGGTCATGTCAGCCCTCCTTTCCCTCGTAGGTCTTGCGGAACGCTCCCCGCGCGCGCACGAGCAGCGCCTCGGTGGCGTGCACGGTGCGGCCCAGGCAGTCGGCTACCTCGGGGACGGGCAGCCCGTCGAGGTAGCGCAGGGTGAGCGCGGCCCGGTGGTGCGGGCCGAGTTCGGCGAGGACGTCGTGGGCGGCCATGACATCCAGGTGGACCTCCCACGGGTCCTCCACGTGCACGGTCTCGCCGTCGAGTGCGACCAACCCGCGCCGCTCGCGCTCCTCGCGCCGCCAGTGGTCGGCGAGCTTGTGCCGGGCCACCCCGATGAGCCAGCCCACGGTCAACTCGGGCGCACCGGGTTTGCGCAGCGCGGCGACGGCGGCGAGGAACGTCTCCGCCGTCAGGTCCTCGGCCAGCGCGGCGACCCGGCACCGCGCCAGCAGGTAGCCATAGACCTGCGGCAGGACCTCGTCGTAGCGGGCCAGCAGGCCCAACGCCGGGTCGGGCCGCACGCCCGGTTGCGTGCTCACAACCCCATCGTCGCTCGGGGACCCTCGACTCCGACGGGTAGTGCGCCGAATTCTTCGCACAGCGACCGTTCCGCCTCCCCGAAATTTTGGGTTTTGGTCACCTGGTGTCTCATGATTGCGGTCTGGTGGGCACCGTGGTCGGCTCTCGTCACGGTCCCCTTAGGTTCTGGTGAGCGGGGGTGCGGCGGGCGCCGCCTGGCCCGACAGCCCGGGCAAGCTGACCGCGACCGCGAAGCTCGCGGGCCTCGGCGCGAGCGTGACGATCACCGTGGCGGCCACCGCCGACCCCACCTCGACACACGCGTGCCGCAACAACGGCGGCGACTCCCCGGCCGACCCGAAGACGACCCAGACCGTCACCACGGTCACCGCGAGCGGGCAGTTCACCTCCGGCAAGAACGGCCGGCTCTCGGCGACCCTCACCGGCGCACCGCCCGCCGCGACCGTCGCCTGCCCACCCGGGCAACGCGCCGTCATGGTGTCGGTGACTTACACCGGTGTCACCGTGTCCGCGGGCCCGAGCGTCACGACCTCGGTCGCCGGGACGTTCTCGCGAACGTTCTTCACCATCTAGGGCGTGCCTTCGCCGCGCCACCGGGGGCTCTCGCTACGTTGTCGGCCGTGCGCTCACATGACTACGGCCGCGACATCCTCTCCGGCGGGCGGGCCCGCAAGCAGACCCCCGAGGTGCTCGCCGAACCCGGTGTCGTCGTCGAAGACCCGGCCAGCGGGTTCTGCGGCGCCGTCGTCGGATTCGAGTACGGCAACGTCGTGCTCGAGGACCGCCGCGGCGGGCGCAGGCTGTTCCCGTTGAACCCGGCGGGGTTCCTCCTCGACGGCGCACCCGTGACCCTGATCCGCCCACCGGCCGCGACGGCGCCGAGCACGCCGAAGGTGTCGGCGTCGGGGTCGGTGAAGGTCCAGGGGTTGCGGGCGCGGACCGCGCGGGAGAGCCGGATCTGGGTGGAGGGCATCCACGACGCCGAGTTGGTGGAACTGGTGTGGGGGCACGACCTGCGGGTCGAGGGTGTGGTGGTCGAGCCGCTCGACGGCATCGACCATCTCGCGGAGCGGGTCGCGGAGTTCGGCACCGGCCCGGGTCGGCGCCTGGGTGTGCTGGTCGACCATCTGGTGTCGGGGAGCAAGGAGTCGCGGGTCGTCGACGGGCTTCGCGATGACAACGTGCTCGTGACCGGGCACCCGTACGTGGACGTGTGGGCGGCGGTGAAGCCCTCGGTTGTCGGGATTCCCGCGTGGCCCACGGTGCCGCGCGGGATCGAGTGGAAGGTCGGGGTGTGCGACGCCCTGGGGTGGGGTGAGCCCGCCGATGGATGGCGCCGGGTTCGGGCCGCGGTCACCGGTTTCCGCGACCTGGAACCACCGCTGGTGGGGGCCGTGGAACGGCTGATCGACTTCGTCACCGACCCAGGCGAGAACTGACTGGTCACGACACGGTTCGAGTTGGTCCGATCAGCCGATGCGAGTCGCGGATATCTGTCACGATGTGCCTATGGCGCTGATTTGGCTCATCGCTGGAATCGTCCTGATCGCGGCCGAGATCCTGTCAGGTGACTTCTTCCTGCTCATGATCGGTTCAGCGGCGCTGGCGGGCGCGGGTGCCGAGCTACTCGTCGGCAACACCTTCGTCACCGCCGCCGTCTTCGCTGTCACGGCGATCGGGTTGATCACCGTGGCCCGACCCTGGCTCAAGGCCCGGATGCACGGCGCGCACATCCCGGACAACGTGGCCGCGCACATCGGCGGCACCGCCACCGTGGTGTCCACAGTGGACAGCAACGGCGGTCGGATCAAGCTCAAGGGCCAGGAGTGGTCCGCGCGCGCGTTCGACGAGTCGCAGGTCTTGGAACCGGGCACGGCCGTGACGGTCGTGGAGATCTCCGGCGCCACCGCGGTGGTCTGGGCCGAGCGTCTGTAATCGCGCGCATCGTCGCGCCGAAAATTGGAGGTACTGGTGGATCCAACCACCATCATCGTCGCCGTGTTCGTGGTGCTGTTCGTGCTCACGGTCGTGGTCAAGTCGATCCTGGTCATCCCGCAGGCGCAGTCGGCGGTCATCGAGCGGCTGGGGCGTTTCCGCACCGTCGCCGAGCCGGGCCTGAACTTCCTGGTGCCGTTCCTGGACCGGGTGCGGGCCCGCATCGACCTGCGTGAGCAGGTCGTGTCGTTCCCGCCGCAGCCGGTGATCACCCAGGACAACCTGACCGTCTCGATCGACACGGTCGTGTACTTCCAGGTCACCGACTCGCGGGCCGCGGTGTACGAGATCTCCAACTACATCATCGCCGTCGAGCAGCTCACCACCACGACGCTGCGTAACGTCGTCGGTGGCATGAGCCTGGAGCAGACGCTGACCTCCCGTGACCAGATCAACGGGCAGCTGCGCGGGGTCCTCGACGAGGAGACCGGCCGCTGGGGCATCCGCGTGGCCCGCGTCGAACTGAAGGCGATCGACCCGCCGCCCTCCATCCAGGACTCGATGGAGAAGCAGATGCGCGCCGACCGTGAGAAGCGCGCCATCATCCTCAACGCCGAGGGCCAGCGCGAAGCGGCGATCATGACCGCGCAGGGCCAGCGCCAGAGCCAGATCCTCTACGCGGAGGGCGCCAAGCAGGCCACGATCATGGCCGCCGAGGCCGACCGCCAGTCCCGTATCCTCGCCGCCCAGGGTGAGCGCGCCGCCCGGTACCTGCAGGCGCAGGGCCAGGCGAAGGCGATCGAGAAGGTGTTCGCCGCGATCAAGGCGAGCCGCCCCACCCCGGAGGTGCTGGCCTACCAGTACCTGCAGACGCTGCCGCTGATGGCGCAGGGCGACGCGAACAAGGTGTGGCTGATCCCCAGCGACTTCAACAAGTCCCTCGAGGGCTTCGCCCGCATGCTCGGCGCCCCCGGCGAGGACGGCGTCTTCCGCTACGAGCCCCCGGCGCCCGACCCGGAGGCCTCCCGCGCCGAGGAGGACGACCCGACGATCGCCGAGTGGTTCGACACCACCACCGACGCCCGCGTCGCCGAGGCGGTCCGGCAGGCGGAGGCGGTGGTCGACGCTGACGTGTCCGCCGGTTCGCCGGTGCCGCCGACGCAGCCCACGCCCAAGCAGGTGTACGGCGAGCCCGCGGGTATCGGCCCAGCGACGCCGCAGTCGCCGCAGTCGCCGATGCCGGGGATGCAGTTCCCGATCGCGGACCCCGACAGCGAACGCACCCAGGCAATGCGGCCGCCGACGCAGCAGCCCGGCCCGCAGCAGCACCCTGGCCAGTAGTTCGGCGTGATTCCGGCCCCCGCTTGCTTGTGGAGCGGGGGCCGGAGTGCGTTTCAGGGTGCCGGTGCCTGTCGGGTCAGTGCGAGATCAGTCTCGGAGCGGATGGGCGAGTTCGTCCTGGGGGAGCTTCGCCCACACGATCGCCACTGCCGCCACGACCGCGGGCACCAGTCCGGCGATGAGGAACGTGTTCGTCAACCCGATCGCCTCCGACACCGGCCCGGCCACGGCCATCGACACCGGCATCAGCGAGATCGACACGAAGAAGTCCAGTGACGCGACCCGCCCGAGCAGTGCGGGCGGCACGCGTCGCTGAAGCAGGGTTCCCCAGATGACCATGGGCGCGGAGAACATCGCGCCCAGGACGAACGCGGCGACGACGACCACCCACACCTGGGTGGCCATGCCCATCACGACCATCGGCAGGCAGCCGACACCCCAGGTCAGGTTCATGGTGGTGAGGTACCGCTTGGGCATCGGCATCGACGCCATGGCCAGGGAGCCGACCGCGCCGCCGATGCCGAAGGCGGCCAGGACCCAGGCGTGGTCGTCGGGGCCGCCGCGGAGGCGGTCCTTGATCAGGAACGGGACGAGCACGTCGAGCGGGCCCATGATCACGAACACCATCACGCTGGCGAACAGCAGCGTCGCGAGCAGCCACGGTGTGCGGACCATGTAGACGAAGCCCTCGCGCATGTCGGTCAGGGCGCTCCTGACCGGGTGCACGGGCGCGGCGTCGGGGTCGATCTCGCGGCGGACGACGGTTTTCGGGACGGCGGTCAACGCGACGAACCCGAAGGCGGCGGTGGCCGCGGCGATGGCGACGGCGATGCCGGGGGAGAAGGCTCCCACGGCCATGCCCGCCACGGCCGGGCCCGCGGCTTGGCCGATCGTGGGGCGCACCATGCCCTCGAACCCGTTGACCGCCATCAGATCGGACTCGGGAACCAGTGCGGGCAGCCACGCCGAGTACGCCGGGTAGTAGAACGCCATGCCCATGCCGGTGATGAACGAGACCACCGCGAGATGCCAGATCTGCGTGGTGCCCGTCAGCGACAGGAACGCGACCAGGGCCATGCCGCCGAGCTCGACCGCGGCCACGCACAGCAGGATCGTCTTCTGCGGCACCCGGTCGGCGACAACACCCGCGAGCAGGGCGGGCAGCAGGACGCCGATGGCCGAGGCGGTGGAGACGATCGACAGCTGCGCCGGGCCGCCGCCGATGCGGATGACCTCCCACACCAGCGCCACGATCCACACGCCGTGCGCGAAGGTGTTGAGCACCAGCGCCAGCGCGAGCCGCCGGTAGGCGGGGGTGCGGAACGGCCGCAACACCCGCGGCGACTGCTTGGGCTCCGGGGTGGTCTCGAGGTCTGGTGGTTCGGCGGCGGTGGTGGGCGCTTCGCCCTGGTCGGGCATCGGTGTCTCCGTCGGGTGGTGGGTGTGTCCTGATTGTGTCGGGACACACCGACAACTATCGGGTCATTCGGAAAATGAAGTAGTCGACGTGCCAGCCGTCCTTGTCGATTCCATGGGTGGCGATGGTCTTCGCCGTGAATCCGGCGGCGTCGGCTTGGGCGCGCAGGTGGTCGACGTCGCCGGAGGTCCCGAAGAAGATCAGCATGCGCCCGTGATCGGCGAGATGGTCGCCCGCCGCGGCGAAGAAGGTGTTGAGCGCCCGGTAGCCGGGGTCGGTGCTGGCGTTCTCGAGGTGGTCGCGTGGGGTGAACCAGCGGAACGGCGGGTCGAACACGATCAGGTCGAACACGCCGGTGACGTCGCTGAACACGTCGCTGCGGTGGACGTGGACGCGGTCGCCGACCCCGTTGCGTTCGGCGCGGCGGCCAAGGCGTGCGGGTTGGTGTCCACGGCGGTGACATCGCCGGAGCGGGACGCGGCGAGGACGCCGTTGACGCCGCAGCCGGTGCCCATGTCGAGGACCCGGTCTGTCTCGGTGACCTCATCGAGGACCGCTTGGCCCAGCAGGTGCGACACCGGGGTGATCGGGTGCACGTGCGGCGGGACGACGAAAATCCGGCCCAGGTAGTCGAAGGTCTGGTCGGTGTCGACCTGCGCGGAGCGGTACGCGGACTCGTGCCAGCGCCCGATCCGGGCAACGTCCTCGGGCCCCATGGTCGGCTGGTGTTCCATCCCTCGAACCTAGCCCGGTCCGCCACCGGTTTTACGCGAAGCCAACGACAGCGTCGCCGACCCCACGGGCGCGCGCCACCTGCTCGGCTTCGGCTTCGATCGCCGCGGTGATCGTCTTCGTGAGCCGCTGGAACGGAGTCACGGTGATGGTGATCTTGCGGGCGGTTGCCTTGGTGCGCCACGCGCCGACGATCTCGCCGTCGGCCAGCACGGCGCCCGGGTTGCCGATGGGCCGCCACAGTTCTTTGCGGCGCCCGGCGTCCGGGACGAGCAGGTCGCGGTCGCGGGACTGCAGCAGCGGGTCGAACGGGGGCAGCAGCCGCACCAGCCGCGGGTCCGGTGCGTCGCGCAGCGCGGTGATCGCGTCCTCGGGGAGGTAGGCGGCGCGGCCGTCCACGGTGACCTCGCGCAGCCCGTCGGGCCACATCGCGGCGGCCTCGGTCCGGTTGGTCCCCAGGAACGCGGCGGCGTCGGCCTTGCCCGCGGGGCCGTGCAGCCGCAGGTACGCGGTGACCAGCGGCCCGGCACCCACGCTCTTCCTCGGCACCGGGTGCCGCCTCGGCAGCGGGCTCAGCGTCGTGGGTCGGGACTGGCCGTGCACCTCAACCCCGGCGGCCAGCCCGACGAGTTGGAACAGGCTGCCGTAGACGTGGGTGGCTTGGCAGGTGCGGCAGTCGTAGGAGTACCCGGCGGGCAGCCGGGCGGTGACCTCGGTGCTGACATCGCCGCGGGTCTTCTCCCGGTCGACGACCGCGCGCATCGCCTCCGCGCCCGCGGTGAACGCGGTCAGCCCCGCGATGCCCGCGTTGGTGAACTCCGTGCCCGCGCCGCCGAGCCGGGCGATGGCGTCCGCGTCGCCGCGCGGCCACAACTGGGCGGCCATGCCCGCCACGTCAGCGCGGCGAACCACGTGCGGGGCGCCGCGGAAAGTCCACACCGTGGTCAGCGACGAGTCGGCAAGGTCGGCCCCGGCGGGCAGCCGGGACGCCATGGCCACGCGCGGGGAGGACGCACCGGCGTCCTGGATGCCGAGGTCGAGGACCGGCAGATCAACAGGGTGCGCGGTCTCGCGGTGCAGGCCATGCGCGGCGATGCGATAGGCCAGGACCTGGGTGCGGTCGACGTCCACCCGCCCATGATGGCGCAGGGGACCGACAGTCACCTGGTTTGCAGGGAATGGCGGGGCCGGGGCAGGCCGCGGGTCCAGCGGACGAAGTCGGCCGGGTCGAACCGGTCGGACTGCTCGTCATACTCGCGGCGGTCGAACGCGGCGCGACGGAGGATGCGGGTCAGGCCGACGTGCTGAACGCGGCCCCGACGGACCTCGAACCCGGTCCATTGCTGCGTCACGTGCCGTCCCTTTCCCCGCCATGTCCACGAAATCTCTTCGCAATCATGCCCGGCGGGAAGGCCCTTCGGCCTATACCAAACAGCTATCACATGATCCTATGGGCCAAATGAGTGACCACCGGTCCAGGTGTCGCGCCGCAGCTCGCGGGCCGGACAACCTCATCCACGCGCTCGCTGACCGCCACCCGCCACACCCGGCCATCGCGGTGCGTCACCGGGACCAACCAGTCGCCGGCGGCCCTACTTTCGGGCGCACCCACAGCCAGGTCGTCGGCGCCGCAGCCGCCCAGGTGGTCGCGGACGGCGAGTTCGGCGACCTGGCCGACCGCACCCCAGGTCGACCGCCCCCGGCAGCGCTCGGTGGTGACACCGACACCAGTCAGCAGCCCGTGGCCGAACCGGGAGTCCAGCGCGCCGTAGGCGTACCCGGTGGGCAGCAGGACCGCGGTCGGCGCGAACCGGTGCCCACCGAGGTGGGTCGCCTCCCACACCGCGTCCCCGTGCTCGACAGCGAGATCCTCCGCGATCGGGCGACCCAGCAGCGCGCAGCACACGTCGCGGCGCCCGTTGGTGCACACCAGCAGCAGCGGACCCGGCTGCGGCGTCCCGAAGCCGCGAAGGTCGCCCGCACCCCAGGCGGCGAAGTCGTGGTCGAGCAGGTGTTTCGCCTCGACGACCGTGCCGGCTCGCAGCTGGGTGCGCCCGGGCGCGGTGTGCGCGAGGTAGACACGCGCGGGCCTCGGGGTGTGCCGATCGGGGTGTTTGCCGGGACGACGGATGAGAACGATCCGCACCCCGGTGCCCTTGGCCTGCTCGGCCAGTTCGGCGCCGACGGCCGGGTCGAGGTGGCTCTCCCGCAGGGCGTCGCGGCCCCACGGGCCCGGTTGTTCCAGACACAGCCAGGTCGCCGCGGTCGCGGCCGTGCCCTCGAGGGGTTCGTTCAGCGTGCGGGACAGCACCGAGCAGGCGGTGTCGGGCAGCGCCGGGGGAGTCGTCGCCATCGGTGCAACAGTCTCACGCGGGTACCGCCATCCGTGTGAGGGTAGGCAACACTTAGGTGAAGTTAGTTCGAGGTGTCCGCGGCCCGGCCGATTCGATCGGCCAAGCCGCGCAGGCGCTCGATCAACTCCGGGGGTTCATGGACCTTGAAGTCGCAGCCGATCATCGAGATCCACACGGCGATCCCCTCGAGGTGGTTCGCCCCGACGCGCAGGGTGCAGGTGTTCTCGTCGATCGGTTCGAGCACCCCGGCCGACGGTGAGACGTGCTCCGCGGCGGCTTCCGCGGACAGGTGCAGGGTGACGACCGCCTGGTACTGGTACGCCGCGTTGGACAGCCCGTAGCTGGTGTAGGCGACCAGGTCTTTGTCCGGCGGGTCGCGCGGGACGAACTTCGGGCCGGTGGGGATGCGCGGGGTGAGCCGGTCGACCCGGAAGGTGCGCCAGTCGTCGCGGTCGACGTCGAACGCGACCAGGTACCAGCGGCGCCCGGTGTGCACCAGCCGGTGCGGTTCCACGCTACGCAGCGTCTCCTCACCGTCATGGTTGCGGTAGTCGAACCGCAGGCGCTCGTTATCGCGGCACGCGTTGGCGATCGCGGTCAGCGTGCCCGGGTCGACCGTCGGGCCGCCGCGGTGGATCGGCACGGTGATCGACTGCAGCGAGTGCACCCGGTTGCGCAGCCGCGAGGGCAACACCTGCTCGAGTTTCGCCAGCGCCCGCACCGAGGTCTCCTCGATGCCCGCGATCGTGCCCCCGGACGCCGTCCGCAGGCACATCGCCACCGCCACGGCCTCCTCGTCGTCGAGCAGCAGCGGCGGCAGGTCCGCCCCGGCGCCGAGCCGATAGCCGCCCGCGGTCCCCGTCACCGCGTGCACCGGGTAGCCCAGGGAGCGGAGTTTGTCCACGTCGCGGCGCACGGTCCGGTCGGTGACCCCGAGCCGGTCGGCCAAGTCCGCACCCGACCAGTCCCGCCGGGTCTGGAGCAGTGAGAGCAGCCGCAACAAGCGGGCCGAGGTTTCCAACACGGGCCCAGTCTCTCAGCTATTGCGGACAACCAGTGTCCGCCAGACACTCCCGCAACCGGGCCAACCCCTCGTCGATGTCCTCAAACCGGATGGTCCCGAACCCCAACGCGAACCCCGACCGCCCACCGGTGTGCTCACACAACCCCTCGAGGGCGTTCACACCGACCCCGCGCGCCGCCGCCACCGCCGCGTCCACCTGAACCGGTGTCTCCGCGAACACGTGCAGCCCCGCCGCCGACGGCACCAGCGCCGCCACCCCGGCGAAATCCCGCTCCACCACGGACACGATCCGCGCGTGCCTGCGCCCGTACTCCCGCCCCGCCCGCCGCACATGCCGGGCCAGCAGCCCCTCATCGATGAACTTCGCCAACGCAAGTTGCCCGGTGACCTCCCCGTGCCAGTCGCACAACTGCCGCGCCGCCCGCACCGCCCGGCGAACCGCCGGGGGAGCGACGAGGAACCCCAACCGCAGCGCCGGCAGCAGCGTCTTGGAGAACGTCCCCACGTAGACCACCCGCCCATGCCCGTCCAGGCTCTGCAGCGGCTCCAGCGGCCGGTCGGAGAACCGGAACTCGCTGTCGTAGTCGTCCTCCACCACCACCGCACCCCGACGACCCGCCCACGCCAACAGCTCCGCGCGCCGGCCCACCGACATCGGGATCCCGAGCGGGAACTGGTGAGACGGAGTCGTGTACACAACCCGCGCCGACGACGGCAGCGCCGCCACGACCACACCCTGGTCATCGACCGGCACCCCGACCACGCGCGCGCCATGTGCCGCGAACAGCCGCCGCGCGGGCAGATACCCGGGCTCCTCCACCGCGACCACGTCACCCGGCTCCACCAACACCCGCGCGACCAGGTCCAGCGCCTGCTGCGCGCCCTGGGTGATCACCACATCGTCCGGACCCGCGTGCACCGACCGAGCCAACCCGACATGGCGGGCCACGGCCTCCCGCAGCACCCGCTCACCCGCCGGGTCCGCGTAATCCGCCGACCGCACCGCCGAGCGCCGCAGACTCGACGACACCAGCCTGCGCCACGTCGCCCACGGGAACAGCTCCACATCCGGCACCCCCACCCGGAAGTCGAACCGCGGCTCCCACGACGGCGACTCCGCCGGGACGGACCGCCACCGGACACGGGGGAGCACCTCCGCCGACGCCCGCGCCGACCGCGACCGCGTCGCGGGCCGGACACACACGAACGTGCCCGCACCGACCCGCCCCACCAGGAACCCCTCCGCCGTCAACCGGTCGTAAGCGACGGCGACGGTGTTGCGCGAGACCGACAGACGCACCGCCAACTCCCGGCTCGGCGGCAGCCGCTCACCCGGACGCAACCGCCCGTCGAGCACCGCGTCGAGCAGCTGCCGATAGATCTGCGCCGCCAGGTCACCGCGACCCGACAAGCTCACATGGATGTCCACCGGCACCTCCACATTGGCCCAATCAGAAGGACCGGAATTGGAGCTTATCCCTGGCCAATCCACACCCTAGATTAGGCCCATGACCAGCAGGATCATCCCGCCCGAGGGACCCGCCAGGACCCTCGCCATCGCCCAGTTCACAAACTCCGTCGGCGACGGCGCCTTCTATGTCACCTCAGCCCTGTTCTTCACCCGCGTCGTGGGCCTCTCACCCGCCCAGATCGGACTCGGCCTCACCCTCGGCTGGGGCGTCGGCATGCTCGCGGGCATCTGGCTCGGCCAACTCGCCGACCGACACGGACCCCGCCGCGTCGCCACCGCGCTCGCCGTCGCCACCGCCTTCGCGATCAGCGCGTTCCTGCTCGTGCGGTCATACCCGCTGTTCATCGCCGCCGCGATCGTCTACGCCGTGTGCCAGTGCGGCCTCAGCGCCGCCCGCCAAGCCCTCCTCGCGGGCACCATCGACCCCACCCGGCGCACCGAGGTCCGCGCGCACCTGCAGTCCACCCTCAACGCCGGGCTCGCCGTCGGCGCCGCGCTCGGCGGACTCGCCCTGCAACTCGACACCGCACCGGCCTACCTCGCCGTCTTCGCCATCGATGCGGTCGGCTTCCTCGCCTGCGCGCTCGTCCTGCGCGCCGCACCCGCCGTCCCCGGCGCCGCCACCGCCGCGGGGGAACCGCGCCTGGCTGTGTTCCGCGACCGCCCCTACGCCGTCGTCGCCCTGCTCAACATGGTCCTGCAGCTGCACATCCCGCTGATCAACCTCGCGATCCCGCTGTGGATCGTGCAGCGCACCTCCGCACCCACGGCCATGGTCTCGACGTTGCTCGTCCTCAACACGATGGGCGTCGTCCTGTTCCAGGTGCGTCTCGCCCGCCGCGTCACCGACCTGCGCACCGCGACCCGCTCCATCCGCCACGGCGGCGCAATCCTGCTCGCCGCGTGCACCGCGTTCGCCCTCACCGCCGCGGGCGCCTCACCCTGGGTCGCGGCCACCGTCCTGCTCGGCGCGGCGACCCTGCAGGTGCTGGGGGAGATGCTGCACAGCGCCGGGACCTACGCCGTCAGCTTCGACCTCGCACCCGCCGACAAACACGGCCAGTACCAGGGGTTCTTCGGCTCCGGATTCGCCATCGCCCGCATGCTCGGCCCGCTGCTGCTCACCACGATGATCCTCACCTGGGGCACCGCGGGCTGGCTCACCCTCGGGGCGCTGTTCCTCGGCGCGGGCATCGCCATGGGACCGGCGGTCCGCTGGGCCGAACGCACCCGGGCGCTGCCTGTCCCCGCCTGATCGATCGCGCCGACCCCGCTGCGCGCGGCCGACATCCCCAGAGTCCCCGTCAGGACATCAGCAACCGGGTCCCCGCCCGCGTCGCCTCCACCCGCGCGTCGCGCGTGCCCACCCCCGGGCGAATCGCCACCAGACCACGCTGCTCCAACAACGTCAGCGCGTCGGACTCCCACTGCGGCACCCGCCCCGCCGGGGCGCCGTCGGCATCCGCCCACAGGAAACCCATCGGCGCACCCCAAAGTCCACTGTGGAACAACACGGACCCCTCGGCGGCATGGTCCAACGCCCGCCGCTCGTCCTCGGTCATCGCACACCTCCCGGCGAATTCCTTATATCTCCCACCACGTTCGTAGCACTGGGCACCGACAAAACCGGGACCGACACGCACCCTGTCACCCCAGCCAGTTCGCGACCCCGGCCAGCAGCTCACGCTTCACCCCATCGGGCGCGAACGACGCCTCCACCGACGTCCGGGCGAACCCCGCCAACACCTCGTCGCCGAATCCGAACACCGACCGGGCCAGCTCGAACTCAGCCGTCAGCGACGTCCCGGTGACGTTCGGGATGTCGGTGTTCAGCGTGACCGCCAACCCGGCGTCGACAAGCTGGGGGAGCGGGTGCCCCGACAGCGACCCCCCCAACGCCACGTTCGACGACGGACACACCTCCAGCGCCAACCCCAGGTCTCGCACCTCCGCCAGCACCTCCCGGTCGGCCAACACCGAGATCCCATGCCCGAGCCGCTCCGCCAACCCCACCCGCACGGCCTCCCGCACACTCTCCGGACCGGCGCGCTCACCCGCGTGATGCACCACCCGCAACCCCAGCTCCCGCGCCCGCGCGAAGACCTCCGCGAACGGCGCCGCCGGATACGCCTCATCACCGGCCAACCCGACGCCCACCACACCCGGGAACCGCGACGCCAACTCCACCGACCGCCACGCGCGCTCCACCGACCGCCGCCGCGAGTGGTCCAAGATCAGCCCCACCTCGACACCGAACCGCCGCCGCCCCTCGGCCAGACCGTCCAACACCGCGGCCAACGGCATCTCAAGATCACCCAACCGCTCACCGTGCGACGCCGCGGTGAACATCGCCTCCGCGTACCGGGCGCCCTGCGCGGCCTCGTCCGCACAGAACTCGACCGCGATCCGACGGAAGTCCTCAGGGGCGCGCAGACACTCCCGCACCCGCGAGTTCTGATCGGCGAACGCCCGGAACCCGTCGAACGAGAACGGGCCGTCCGACACCTCCGGCGGCACCTCGATCCCGTGACCCGCGCCGATCTCCACCAGCGTCGCCGAGCGGATGGTGCTCTCCAGGTGAACGTGGAGGTGGACCTTGGGGAGATCGATCACTGAGCGCATAGCGCCCACCGTAGGAACCGCGACGGCCTAACGCAGCCGAATTCCACTCTCAACGTCAACTAGAGGGTTAGGCTGAGCAAGTCTCAAGTAGAGGGTGGGCTAGCCGGGTAAAAGCGCAGGTCGGGGCCATGCGCGCGCAGCCACCCAGGCGGCACGCGCCATCGCCAACGGCGCCAGGAACCAGCGGAATCGTTCGGTTCACGAAGGCCGCCGCGTGCGCGGCCAACCCCGAATCGAGCACCGCCGAACCGAGCATCAACCGGTCCACCACGGTCAGCGGTCCACCCTTCGCCGTCTCCGCGATGGTCCACTGATGGCCACGCAACGCCGACCGCGCCCGCGCGTACCGACGCAGACCCGACGCCAGGGGAGCGCCGTCGACCAGAGCGGGCGCGACCGCGTCGACCAGCCACTCCGCGCTCTGGAACGCCCACCCGCACCCGACACCCTGCGCCGGGTCCGATGTGAGCGCCGCGTCACCGATGAGCGCGACATCGGGCCGCGGTACCGCCGCACGCGTGATGAGCGGGTAGTCGATCGACCCGATGACCTTCGAGACGCGCGTCGCCCCATCCAGGCCGGGGGTGTCGGGCATCCGCCGGATCGTGGCGTCCTCAATCGTGACTTCGCCCGCCCTGGACACAACAGGTCGAAACAAATAGGAAATCGGTGGCAACCTTTCCGGGCCCACACTGATCAAGGGGGAGTAGGGCAGACTCCGCCGGACGACAGGGGACACCGCAGTGGCGTTGAAGTTCGCACGAACACCGGCCGAGCTGGCCCACCGGGCCGTCAAGATCACCGTCGAACGCACAGGCCGCACCGTGTCCATCGCCGCGTCCGGGCGCATCGACCTGGCCACCGAAGGCCCTTGGTACGACCAGATCATGGCCGCCTGCACCGACGACAGCGACACCAAGCGGGTGGTCATCGACCTCACGTCGGTCACATTCCTGAGCTGGGCGAGCACCGCCACGCTGGTCCGAGCGCATCGGGCGTGCGCCAGACACGGGCGTTCCCTGCGGGTGCTGGCGTGTGGACCGGTGCTTGCCTGCCTGCATATGACGCACCTTGACGAGGACGTCACCATCACGGCCACGACGCCGAAGGTGAAGGAACCCCTTCCGCACGGGACGTCGAGCTGGCTCATCGCCTGAGTGAAGAGGGGCTGACCCCCGGCTACTTTACATAATGTCGATTATCGAACTTACGAGATATCAAGCTCGGCAGCCGCTGACCCAGGGGCGAAACGTCACTGTGACGTTTCCCGGGTGGTGCGCCGAGACCTTGAGAAAGCCCTCCAGGAGGCCCGTCAGGGCGCGTTTCGAGGTTCCGTCATCGAGCGGCCAGCCGAAGCGAGCGCGTGAGCGTCGCGGGACGCGCGCATGTGAAGCGTTCCTGCGGAGGCGGCTGAGCCAAGCCCCGACCCCGGATCAGACAGAGCCCTCTCGAACGCATGTTTGATGCATAATGCCTATTATGCATGAAAGATCAACTTCTGGATGAGGCTCAGAGGGGCAGTTTGTAGCCCTCGTGGGTCGCGGTGAAACCCAGGCGGTCGTAGAACCGGTGGGCGTCCACGCGGGCCTTGTCCGAGGTGAGCTGCAGCATCACGCAGCCACGCTTGCGGGCCTCCTCGATGGCCCAGCGCATCATCGTCTCCCCCAGGCCGAGTCCCCGCGCCGAGGCGGCGACCCGCACGCCTTCCACCTGGGCTCGGAACGCGCCCCTGCGCGACAGGCCCGGCAGCAGCGACAGCTGGAACGTGCCGACAACCTCTCCGTCACGTTCCGCTACGGCCAGGAACTCATGGTGATCGGCGTCGATGACCGCGAAGGCGTCCTTGTACGGCGTCAAGTCGTCCGGTGACTCCCGCTTCGCGCCGATCTCGTCGTCGGCGAGCAGGCCCACGATGGCGGGGACGTCGTCGATGGTCGCGCGGCGGATGTTCACGTCGGTCACAAGCACTCCTTTTGGGCAACTGCTCTTCGATGCCAGCCTGCCACTTCCGTGCCCCGGTCGCGCCGGATTGGGTTTTTGTCGGTGTGACCTTGTATGCACTAACAGTGAAGTTGATCGACGCCCAGGAGGCGTTCTTCGTCGCGCGGCGGACGCGTAAGGACTCTCCGCACACGACGGCGGCGTATCGGCGGGACTTCGCGGGTGTCTCCGCCCAGGTGGCGGCTGTGTTGGGCGTCGAGGTCGCGGAGATCGACCTGGTCATGGTGGCGGCGCAGCCGTTGCGTGCGGCGTTCGGGGTGTTCGCCGACAGCCATGCCAAGAGTTCGGTGGCGCGGGCGTGGTCGACGTGGAATCAGTTCTTCCAGTTCTGTGTGGCCGACGGGTTGTGTCCGGGCAATCCGATGGGGGCGATCGGACGGCCGCGGGCCGCTCCCCTGTCCCCCAAGCCGCTGCGGGGAGAGTCCACCCCGGAGCAGCTGCTCTCGGCGATCGCGGCCGGGGCTCGGCAGGCGAGGGCGCCGTGGCCGGAGCGGGATCTGCTGGTGCTCGCCCTCGGTCTCGTAGCCGGGTTGCGGGCCTCGGAGATGCGGGCGTTGACTCGGTCGGCGATGGTGGGCCGTCCGGGTGAGCGTCGGTTGTTCGTGCACGGCAAGGGCAACCGGGAGCGGTCGATCCCGATCGAGGCGCCGCTGGAGCGGGTGATCGAGTCCTATGTGGCGTCGTGTGACGAGCGGTTCTCCGCCAGGTTCACCGCCGAGTCCCCGCTGTTGCTTGGGTCGGACGGCGCGGCGATCGGTCGGGGTGCGCTGGATTACCTGGTGAAGTCCTGTTTCCGGTCGGCGGGGATGCATGACCGGGTGCCCGCAGGCGCGAATCTGCATGCGCTGCGGCACACGTTCGCGACCCGGTTGGCCGAGGACGGGGCGAACGCGGTGGAGATCATGACCTTGTTGGGGCACGCGAGTCTGAACACGAGCCAGAACTACATCGAGGCGACCGGGTCGCATCGGCGCGCGGCCGCGGCGAGCAACCGGACGTACCGGGTGTTGGCGGATCTGTCCGATCCGGACCCTGCCCTTTAGGGCCGTAAGACCCCAGTAAGGCCAATCCGGTATCCCCCGGGCCTTCGTGGGCCTCTTTCCGCATGTCAGGGCGTGTGACGCGCCAGGCTGGGATGGAGGGCACTGCGATGACCGAGCCGAACCCGTCGGGTGAGCCGACGGCGGTCCGACTGCTTTTCGAATACGAGGGTGACGAAGTGCGGCTGCTGCTGCAGCAGCCGGTCGACGTCGCCGTCAGCGGCTTCGACCTGCCCCGCGAGCACGTGGTGGGCAATCACGTCGAGGTGCGGGACGCGAACGAGGAGATGCTGAGCCGGGTCCCGATCCGGGCCGGGATGGACACCAGTGTCGAGGTGTTCCCGGAGGACCCGAACGAGCCGATCACGCGCACTGACGTGCCGCGGGCGCAGGGTGCGTTCACCGTCGTGGTGCCGACGACCGAGCGGGCCGACCACGTGACGGTGGTGCGGATCCCGCCGGCCGGTGACGTGGCGCCAGCCGAGGCAGGGGCGAGCGATGTCGTGGAGCTGGGCACCTTCCCGCTCACTGGGGGTGCGCGATGACCACCTCGGACGGCACCGTCCAGGGCACGACGCAGATCGCGGGCTCCGCGCCGCGCAATCGGGCGTTCAACATCGTGCTGCTGGCGGATGGATTCACCGCCGGGCAGCAGGCCGCGTTCAACACCGCGGCGCAGGACTTCGTGAACGCGTTGAAGGCGACGCCGCCGTTCGACGAGCTGAGCCCGGCGATCAACGTGTTCCGGGTGAACGTGGCGTCCACGGATTCCGGTGCGGACGACCCGGTCGCGGCCGGTGGCACCGGTGCGACAGCGCGGACGTACTTCGACGCGACGTTCGGCGGCAACGGCATCCGCAGGCTGCTGCTGTGCAACCAGTCGACGGCGTTGCAGGTGGCCACGGCGCAGGTACCGGAGCACAGCCTGGTGCTGGTGGTCGTGAACTCGACGATCTACGGCGGCGCGGGTGGGTCGATCGGGACGTACTCGCTGGCCAACGGCGCCACGGAGATCGCGATCCACGAGGCCGGGCACACCGCGTTCGGCTTGGCCGACGAGTACGCGTACTACGCGGGCGGCAACGAGACCGGGCACGACCACCATCCGGCGGGTGAGCCGTCGGAGCCGAATGTGACGGTCAACAGCAACCGCACCACGCTGAAGTGGCGGTGGGCGGTCGCGTCGAGCACGGCGATCCCGACGATGAGCAACCCGGACTGCACCACTGTGGACAACCGGGCGAGCACGGTCCCGGCGGGCACAATCGGCGCGTTCGAGGGCGCGCACTACTACCACTGCGGCGCGTTCCGACCGGAGCACAACTGCAAGATGCGGGCGCTGGGCGCGCCGTTCTGCCGGGTGTGCCGCCAGGTGATCTGGAACCGGCTGGAGCCGCTGAGCACGCTGCAGTCGCGGGGTCGGACACCGCTCAGTGTCCTGGCGCGCTATCAGAGTCACCTCGATGTGTTCGCGGTGGCGAGCAACGGGCGCACGATGAGCAACTGGTGGGATCAGTCGTCGGGGTGGGCGGGCTGGTTCCACGTGTCCGGCGGCATCGCGTCCCCGGGTGGGTCGGGCTCACCGGTCACGTCGATCGCGCGGTACCCGAACCATCTGGACTTGTTCACGGTCGGGACGGACAACCGGGTGTGGAGCGCGTGGTGGGATGTGACCACGGGCTGGTCCGGCTGGTTCCGCATCGGCACGCTGACAGCGAGAGCCGGGTCGACGGTCAACGTCGTGGCCCGCAACCGTGATCACCTGGACTTGTTCACCACGGCTTCCGACGGCCGCACGATGTCGGCGTGGTGGGACGTGTCGTCGGGCTGGTCGAACTGGTTCCACGTCTCCGGCGGGGTCGCGGCGAACGGTGCGACGGTGACGGCGATCGCGCGGAACCCGAACCACCTGGATCTGTTCACGGTCGGGACGGACAACCGGATCTACAGCACGTGGTGGGACGCGGCGTCGGGCTGGGCGGGCTGGTTCCGCCTGGGCACCCTGACCGCGCGCCCGAACTCGACGGTCAACGTCGTGGCGCGCAACCCCAACCACCTGGACTTGTTCACGACCGCGTCGGACGGGCGGATCATGTCGGCGTGGTGGGATGCGGCTTCGGGTTGGTCGAACTGGTTCCACGTGTCCGGTGGGGTGGCGTCGGCCGGGTCGTCGGTGACGGCGATCCCGCGGGGTGCGAACCATCTGGATCTGTTCACGGTCGGGACGGACAACCGGATCTACAGCACGTGGTGGGATGCCGCGACCGGCTGGGCGAACTGGTTCAACATCTCGGGTGGGATCGGGCAGGCCGGTGGGCATGTGGCGGCGATCGAGCGGTTCAGCAACCACATCGACGTGTTCGCGGTCGGCTCGGACGGGCTGATGTACAGCGCTTGGTGGGACATCAGGACTGGTTGGTCGAGGTGGTTCCGGCTGAGCATCACCTGATCCGCGTGACGGAGGGCCAGGTCACCGATCGTGGCGATCGGGCCCTCCGCCCTTGGGTGCGTGGTCGGCGTTCCAGGACGGCACGCGGATGCACCCGTTCGGCGCGAAGGTCGACGGGAAGCTGGTGGGGATCACGCACTTCCTCGTCCACGCGCGTACACCACGGCGCGCCGGTTGTATGACCAGGTGGCGGTCAACCGTGGCTTCATCCTGTACCAGATCGGCCTGTAGGTAGGCTGACCTGCGATGAGACGCAAACTTCGCTCCCCTCTCCCCCAGCGGCATGGGCTTGACGCTGCGCGCCTTCGGCTGCCGGAGGAGGGTTCGTGGGCGACGATTCGGGATCACCTCGTGGCGCGGTTGCCACGGGTCGACCCGGAGCGCATCGACATGATGTTGCGGGAGGAGCGGATCGTCGGGCTCGATGGGCCGGTGGCTCTCGACGCTCCCTACGAACCTGGGTCGTTCGTGTGGTTCCACCGGGATCTCCCGGTCGAGGTGCCGGTGCCGTTCGACATCGGGATCGTCTACCAGGACGACGACATCCTGGTCGTGGACAAGCCGCATTTCCTGGCGACGATCCCTCGTGGCCGGCACATCGTGCAGACCGCGCTGGTGCGGTTGCGGCAGGAGTTGGGGATTCCGACGCTGAGCCCGGCGCACCGGTTGGACCGGGTGACGGCCGGGTTGTTGATGTTCGTGGTCCGCCCGGAGTTGCGGGGCGCGTATCAGACGATGTTTCGGGATCGGTTGGTGCGCAAGGAGTACGAGGCGGTCGCGCGGCACGACCCTGATCTTGAGCTGCCGGTGACGGTGGAGAGTCGGATCATGAAGGAGCGCGGGGTGATCACCGCGCAGGAGGTGCCCGGCGAGGTCAACGCGCGTACCCGGGTCGAGTTGGTCGAGGCGCGCGGCGGGGTCGGGCGGTATCGGTTGGCGCCGGAGACTGGGCGGACGCATCAGCTGCGGCTGCACATGTCGGGGTTGGGTGTGCCGATCCTGGGTGACGACTTCTACCCGGTGCTGACGGAGAAGCCGCTTGGTGACTTCACCGCTCCCCTGCAGCTGCTGGCGAAGGTCCTGGAGTTCACCGATCCGGTGTCGGGTTCACCGCGGCGGTTCGAGAGCCGGTTGCGGTTGGCGGCGTGGGAATCGCCTGGTGAGTGGCTTAAAACTGGTGCCGCGCCGGTCGGGGTCGGTTAATCTCGGCGTATGCCTTTCCTTTGACGTAGGCCCCCGGAGTCCGTGCGCGGGTTGGTGCGGGTGTCGCTGTGGTGGGCGACGCTGACCTACCTGGTTCCGATCTACCCGCTGTACGCCGTTCTCTTCGCCGACACCGGTCTGTCCGGTGCGGAGATCTCGCTGCTGTTCCTGATCTGGTCGTCGGTGTCGATCCTGGCTGAGGTTCCGCTGGGTGCGGTGGCTGACCGGTTCTCGCGGCGGTCGTCCCTGGTGGGCGCGAGTCTGCTGCAGGCGTTCGGGTATGTGCTGTGGATCGGGTTGCCGGGGTTCACCGGGTTCGCGGTCGGGTTCGTCCTGTGGGGCTTTGGCGGCGCGTTGGAGTCGGGTGCGTTCGAGGCGCTGCTCTACGACGGGTTGGCCGATCAGGGTGAGGAATCGACGTTCGCGCTGGTGAATGGCCGGGTCACCGCGGTCAATCTGCTCACCGAGCTGCCGACGGCGGCATTGGCGTCCGGTCTGTTCGCGCTCGGTGGGTATCGGCTCGCGGCGTGGGTCAGTGTTGGGGTCGCCGTAGTACCGGAGAAATTTCGGGCGGATATCCCTGACCAGCGGTGATGGGCGGGTTCAGCCACGGCGGCGTGGGCTGGACAGCGCTTCAGTGGCGGTGTGGACGGCGGCGAGGCCGGGTTTGACGTAGCGCTGCACTGAGCGCAGAGATTTGTGCCCGGTCTTGGCCATGATGACGTTGGCGGAGGTGTTGGCGTCGCCGAGGTGGGTGGCGGCGCTGTGGCGGAGTTGGTGCAGGCGCAGGCCGTCGCCGTAGTGGCCGAGCAGGATGCGGGCCCGGTCGTAGCCCAGGCGGACCCGTCCGGTTTCGAGGCAGACGTCCTTGGAGTCGGCTGTCGCCCTGCGGTGCGGGCCTGGTCGGTGCTCGGAGAGGAACAGCGGGCCGTGTTCGCGGCCGACGATGAGCCGGGGCAGCAGGTGTGCGGTGTCGGTGCCCCAGGTGATCCACATGGTGTCGCCGCCCTTGACGGTGACGCGGGCCTGTTTGTTGGGCAGGTCCAGGTCCTCGATGTTCAGGGCGAGCACCGCGGAGGCGCGGCTGGCGGATTCGTAGAGCATTCGCCACAGCGTATTCTCCCGCAGCGGCACGTCGCGGCGTCGGCAGAGCCGGTCGATGCGTGAGCGGGACACGGCCTTGGTGTCGTCGTTGTTCTCTCGTCGCCGTCTCGTTGCCGCGGGCACCGCCGGCGCGGTCCAGTGTTGTTTGTCGGCGCACCAGGTCAGCCAGGAGGTGACGGCGGCGCGGTTGCGGTTCCAGGTCGCTGGCTTCGCCGTGCCCCACAGCGTGGTGAGCGCGGCGGCGATCTCGGTGTCGGTGACGTCGGCCAGCGCCCGGCCGGGGGTGAGCTGTTCGGCGGCGCGGTCGAGCACGCCGGTGTATGCGCGCAGGGTGTTCGGGGCGGTCTTGACGTTCGGGGTGTCGAGGAACGCGTCGACCGCGGCGCGCACGCTTGGCCCGCCGACCTTGCCGGTTCCGGCTCGCTGGGTGTCGAGCTGCGTCACCGTTGCCGCCATGGTCGCCTCCCGCCGGGTTCGACCTACCGGATAACACGCACGAGTCGCGCTGTGGCCGCGCACGGGTTCGCGCTGGTCGCCACACCTCATTGTTGATCACTCTACCGGATAATGGCCCGTTATCCGGTAGGGCTGAATGGTGAATCGGAGCTCGGATCGCCAGATCGATGCGCGAGAACCGGTCACGGCTGCTGGAGGTCGGCGACGATCCTGGCCAGGAGTGGCGCGATGTCGTGTGGCCTGGTGGCCGTCCCGTGTGGGTCAAGTCCGCGCAGCCGGGTGTTGATCTCGGCGTGGAGATGGTCGAGGGTGGTGTGGCCGCGGGGAAGTCGCTGGTACCAGCGGTATCCGCGGGGTGGGGCGGGGACGCCGGTGTCGGCGAGGTAGTCCTCGACGGCTTCGTCGATGGTGTCCTGGTCGGCCAGTCCGCGCGGCTCGACGCGAACAGTGGCCGCGTCGTCCTGGATGGTTGTCACGGTGACGGTGTGGTGGGCGAGGTCGAGCAGCCGCACCAGGTGGGCGGGGCCGACGTACCAGGCGATGAGCATGGTGAAGCCGGTGTCGGGGACCTGGTGGTAGAC
>NZ_JBOHGC010000019.1:0-6441 GCF_050699995.1 Actinokineospora sp.
GCCCTGCCGCTCGGCGTCGGTCAGCGCGGCCACCGCCTCGTCGAGGTCCTCGTCCTGCTGCAGCGCGCGCCGGGCGGCGGTCAGGTGCAGCAGTGTGACGCTCAACGAGTGCGCGATGACGTCGTGGACTTCCCGTGCGATCCGCTGCCGCTCACCGGTGGCGGCCTGCTCGGCCCGGCTCGCCTGGGCGGCGCGCTCCTGTCGCAGCAGCCGAAGCTGGGTGAGGACGACGAACCCGACCGTCCAGCCGATCACGATCGCGGTGGCGTACAGCGGCGCTCCCGCCAACCGGCCCGTCGCGGCGGGAACCACGACCGTCGCCAGCATGCAGACCGCGGCGACCACGCTGACCGGCAGCGTCGCCGTGGCCGCCACCTCGGCGGCCAGGATGACCAGGATGAACGGCGCGAAGTCGGACCCGACCGGTTCGATGAGCAGCAGCGACACGCCCGCGACGGCGAGGACCGCCATCAGCGGCCGTGGCACCTTCCCGCCGGTGACCAGATCGAAGAGCACCGGGCACACGGCGATCAACGCCCACACCAGCGCCCACTTCGGCGGGACGACCGCGTCGCGCTGGACAACCGCCGCGGCGGCGGCCGCCAGCGCGCCCACCGACACGGTCAGCGCCATCCAGAGCGGGTAGCCGTACCCGCTCCGGGCCACCCGTGCCCGCATCCGGTCGACAAGCGTCACGGGCCCAGATTACGGCGCAGACCGGCCCGCCACATCGTTCCCGAGGAGGGGCGGATCTCCGCCCACGGGTGGAGACGCAATCCCGCCCCCAGCACGGCGACGGCGGGCCACCCGCGCCCATAGTGTCGAGCCGTCAGCCGAACTCCCCGGAGGTGGACGATGTCGTGGGCAGAGACGCACGCACGCAAGGCCGTTCTCGACGCCGTGCTGCGGCGGGCGCGGCACGACCCGACCGCCCCGCCGGTGCTCGACGACATCCCCGACGCCCGGCGCCTGTTCGGCACCGTCGACGGGGTGCTGCTGGCGCTGCAGGAGCGCTGGACCACCACCCTCGCCGCGAGACTCGACCAGGCCATCGAGGCACCAGGCCCGGGCCCGACTCGCCACCGAACAGCCCGTCCTGCGCGCGGTCCTCGACGCGGGCGCGTCCCGGTCGTCGGCGCTGCGCGAGACCCAGCGCACCGAGCGGCGGATGGTGGTCTCCAGCACGAACACCGCCAACAGGCTCGTCGCTAGGTCCTAGGGCCTGTTTCAGAAGTTGATCTCGGGGTGGGATGATCTTCGTGTGGGACGTGGTGATCTGACGAACGAGCAGTGGGTCAAGCTGGAGCCTTTGCTGCCCAAGGGAAAGAAGTCAGGACGGCCTCCTACGCACCCGAAACGGCAGCTCATCGATGGGATTCGGTTTCGGGTGCGCACGGGTGTCCAATGGCGAGATCTACCTGAGCGGTATGGGCCTTGGCAGACTGTGTACGGCCTGTTCCGGCGGTGGCAACGCGACGGGACCTGGAAACAGATCTTGACGCAGTTGCAGGCCCAGGCCGATGCGAAGGGCTTGATCACCTGGGATGTGAGCGTGGACTCCACGGTCACTCGCGCGCACCAGCACGCCGCTGGCGCGCGAAAAAAGGGGCTGACCAGCGTGAACCGCCGGGCGGAGTCGACGTCGAACCGGACGACCACGGGATCGGCCGGTCGCGGGGCGGGCTGACCACGAAACTGCACCTGGCCACCGAGCAGGGTCAGAAGCCGTTGTCGCTGGTGGTCACGGCCGGTCAGCGGGGTGACTCGCCGCAGTTCCAGACCGTATTGAACCGGATCAGCGTGCCCCGTGCCGGCCGGGGCGGGCCGCGGACTCGTCCGAACCGGGTGCTGGGTGATAAGGCATACGGTTCTCGCGCCAACCGGGCCTACCTGCGCAGGCGTGGCATCCGATGCACGATCCCGGAGAAGGCCGATCAGATTCGCCATCGCAAGAACCGGGGCCGACGCGGTGGGCGACGGCCCGCCTTCGACAAGGAAATCTACAAGCAGCGGCACGCGGTGGAGTGCGGCATCAACCGGCTCAAGCGCAACCGTGCCGTGGCCACCAGGTACGACAAGCTGGCCGTTCGGTACGAAGCCACGGTCACCATCGCGGCGATCAACGAATGGCTCTGACATATGAAACAGGCCCTAGGTTCGCGGGCATGATCTTCGAACTCCGGCGGTACACCCTGCACGCAGGTCGACGCGACGAGCTGATCTCCCTGTTCGAGCGCGAGTTCGTCGACCCGCAGTTGGCTCTGGGGATGACGCTGCCGGGCCTGTTCCGGGACGCAGGCGATCCGGACCGGTTCGTGTGGTTGCGCGGGTTCGCCGACATGCCCGCGCGCAAGGCCGCGCTGGAGGCGTTCTACGGCGGCCCGGTGTGGAAGACCCACCGGGACGCGGCGAACGCCACGATGATCGACTCGGACAACGTGTTGCTGCTCAAGGTGGTTCGGGACTTCGCGCCGGACGCGCGCACGGGCTCGCCGGTCACCGCGATGATCCACTGCTTCGACGCGCCGGTGGGCGAGGACCTCGCGGAGAAGGCCGCCGCCGAGCCGTTTCTCGCGGTGTTCCGCGGTGAGCACAGCGAGAACACGTTCCCCGCGTTGCCGGTTCGCCTTGGTGAGCATGTGTTGGTGACCTTCGGTCCGGGCCCGGCGCTGTCCGATCGCGTCGAGACTCTGACCTTGTTACCCACGGACCGTTCCGTGCTCAGGTAGCGGGTCGGCTTCCGATGCCGTGTAGGACGGTTCGGGTCACCGTGGCGGCCAACCCGTCCGGGACCACGACTTCGGTGCCGCCGTAGAGGTGGGGGAGGACCACCTCGTGACAGGCGCCGATGATCATTGTCGCGGCCGCGTCGAGGTCGGCGGCCGCGTCGATCCGCCCGAGGCTCTGTTCGGCGCGCAGGAAGTCGGCGAGTTCCTGGCGTAGGCCGCGTCCGTCGGCGGTGGGGTTGGTCAGTGCTCGGAAGCGGACCAGCACCTCGGGCTGCGCGAGCAGCGCGGTGAACGCGGGCAGAATCGCCTCGTGCAGCGCGAGGCCGCGCTCGACGAACGCGGTCAGGGCCGACTCGACCGCGTCCGCGCCCGGCTCGGGCGGGGCGCCCAGGGTGGCCTCGACCGAGCGGACGTGGGTGTGCAAGGCGAGAGCGAGCAGGTCTTCCTTGTCGGCGAAGTGGTTGTAGAGGACTCCGGTCGCCACCCCGGCCTCCTGAGCGATCTCGCGCACGGTCGGGGTGGCGCCGCGGCGGGCGAGGAGTCGTTCGGCGGTGGTGATCAGGTGTTCGCGCAGGGTTTGGTCGCCCGCTGCCGCCACCTTGCGCGGGGCCATCAGGCGCGCACCGCCTGGATCCGCCAAGCCGCGCCGCGCAGGCGTACGCCGTCGGGGGTTTCGAATCGGCGCATCGACTCGGTGAATTCGGCGCGGACCGCGTCGGCGACCTCCGGCCCCGCGTTGCCCAGGTTGAACCGGACCGGGCCCCAGTCGGCGAGGAACGCGCCCGCGTCGGCGGCGTCGCGGCCCCATACCTGGTCGGCGTCGACCGGGTCGATCGCGAGGTCGGTGTAGCCCGCCTTCTCCAGGATTCCGCGCACGACATCAGGATCGCTCATCGACAGCGGGCCGGCGTCGCCGGGCTCGTCGTTGATCCACGGCAGCTGCTTGGCCGCGCCGATGACCGCGGCGAGAACTCCCGGGTGAACGCGAACACCTGCGCGTCGCCCCGGACGAACGTGACGTTGTCGATTCCCTCCTCGGTCGCGACCGCCCGTGCCCGGTCGAGCATCGGTCGAGCCCCATCGCCCCATCACCGCGGACAGCGGCGAGCCGGGTGAGTTGGCCCGCCCCGCAGCCGATGTCGAGGACGCGGTCGCCGGGGCCGATCAAGTCGAGCACGGCCGGGTTGAACTCCCGGTTGATCGCGTTGTAGCGGTCGTGGTGATCGGCCCAGTGCCGTCCCTCATACCCGTTCCACGCTTCGGCCTGGCCGGTGTTGATCGTCTCCATGGTCTCCCCTGTGTGAACGCCTGTTCATCATGGACCTCGAACCCCCTGCAGCGCAACATCGAGTAGGGTGGCGTCGCTGGTGTCGGACGACCGGAGGAGGTGGGAACCCATGACCGTCAGGTCAGGTCGGGTGCTCTCCTCCCACGACCGCGGGGTCCACCGGGTTCGGTGACCGCGAGAGCGCCCGTCGGCATCCCCGAAAGGCGTTCCATGTCGTCCCCGATCGTCACCACGCTTCGTTCCGCGGGCTGTGTCTTCGCCGAGGACGAGGCACACCTCCTCGTCACCACCGCCGCCACGCCCGTCGACCTCGCCGCGATGCTCGCCCGCCGGGTCGCGGGGGAGCCGCTCGAACAGGTGCTGGGCTGGGCGGAGTTTCGCGGTCTGCGCATCGCCGTCGACCCAGGCGTGTTCGTCCCCCGCCGTCGCACCGAGTTCCTTGCCCACCAAGCCGCCGAACTGGCGAGGCCGGGTGCCGTCGTCGTCGATTTATGCTGCGGCTCGGGCGCTGTCGGCGCCGCCGTGTCCGCCGCTGTCCGCGGTGTGGACCTGCATTCCGTCGACATTGACCCGGCGGCCGTGGCGTGCGCCCGCCGCAACGTCCGCGGCGCGGTCTACGTGGGAGACCTGTACGAACCGCTGCCGTCGTCCCTCCGCGGCCGCGTCGATGTCCTGGTCGCCAACGCCCCCTATGTCCCGACCGAGGCGATCGTCCTCATGCCGCCGGAAGCGCGCATCCACGAACCCCGCCACGCCCTCGACGGCGGCGTCGACGGTCTCGCGATCCAGCGCCGGGTCAGCGCCGCGGCGACGCGGTGGCTCGCACCCGGCGGCCACCTCCTCATCGAGACCAGTGAACACCAGGCGCCGTCCACGGCCGACGCGTTCCTGCGCGATGGATTGACGCCTCGGGTGGTCGACTGCGAGGACGTGGGCGCGACCGTCGTCATCGGCACCAAGTAGTGGGTCTTGCGCAAAGATCGGATCTATCCGCCACTCATGCGGCAAATTTCACACCGAAGCCGTGTTCACGCCTGTGAACATTGGATGAATCGGCCTGCTGCCGTGGGAGTGACCATGCCGAACCGCTTTCCCCGCCGCTCGTTCCTGTCCTGGTCGGTCGCCGCGGCCGCGCTGCCGATGGTGATGACGGGGGCGTCGCCCGCGTTCGCCGCCGGGGCCGTGGTCGACGACCGGCTCGCGGCGGGCACCGGGTGGCGGGACTTCCTCGGGGCGCTGGACCTGGTGTGGCAGTCGGTGCCCACGTCCTTCTACCAGGGCCCGTTC
The DNA here is from genome assembly GCF_050699995.1 of Actinokineospora sp. GTDB lineage: Bacteria > Actinomycetota > Actinomycetes > Mycobacteriales > Pseudonocardiaceae > Actinokineospora. The sequence goes on from NZ_JBOHGC010000019.1 coordinate 5,305, forward strand.
CTCGGCAACGGAGGCATGGGCATGAGCGTCTACCTGCGCTCGGGTGCGAACCGGCTCGCGTTCGTCCTCGGCGACAGTCGGGTGCGCGACCACCAGACTGCGCTGACACCGCGAGGCAAGCCGACCGGAACGCCCGGCGAGTGGTGTCGCCGGGCGTTCCATGTCGAATCAGGTGGTGAGGGTCCAGTTGTCGATGTAGCCGGTGTCGTTGGTCTCGACGTCCTGCACGCGTAGTTTCCAGGCGCCGTTGCGGGATTCCGAGGACAGGTTGACCGTGTAGGCGGCGTTGACGTTGTCGGCTGAGTCGCTGCTGGAGGAGTTCTTCAACCGGTATGCCGAGCCGTCGGGGGCGACGAGGTCGATGACGAGGTCACCGCGCCAGGTGTGGACGATGGCGACGTCGACCTTGCTGGTGGCCGAGGCGGTGCCGGTGCAGGACAGGTTGATGGTGCTCTCGACGGTGGTGTTGTCGGCGATGTTGACGTTGGTGCCGTTGCTCGCGGGAGCGCAGGTGCCGGGGTCGCCGGTGGAGCCGGTGTTGAGGGTCCAGGTGTCGAGTTTGCCGCTGTCGCCGGGGCCGGAGTCGTTGACTCGCAGTTTCCAGTCGCCGTTGGCGGCTTCGCCGGAGAGGTTCACCGTGTAGGAGGTGACCAGGTTGTCGGTGCCAGCGCCGGTCTTGTTGTGCAGGACGTAGGCGGAGCCGTCGGGTGCGATGAGGGAGACGGTGAGGTCGCCGATGTAGGTGTGGACGATGTTGACGTCGACCTTGGCGGTGGCTGAGGCGTTGCCGGTGCAGCCGGAGACCGTGACCGGGCTTTCGATGGTGGTGTTGTCGGTGATGGAGAAGTCGGTGGCGTTGGTGACCGCCGAGCAGGTTCCGCCGCCGGTGGTGTTGATGGTCCAGGTGAGGTTGGCCGTGCCGGACTTCGCCGGGCTGGAGCTGTCGGTGGCGGTGATGGTCACGTTGGACGTGCCGGCCGCGGTCGGGGTTCCGGTGATGGTGCCGGTCGAGGAGCTGATCGACAGCCCGGCCGGGAGACCGGTGGCCGACCAGGTGTACGGCGAGGTGCCGCCGGACGCGGTGTTGGTCTTGTTGACCGCGGTGCCCACGGTGCCCGTCTGGTTGCCCGGGTTCGC
>NZ_JBOHGC010000020.1:0-12604 GCF_050699995.1 Actinokineospora sp.
GGCTCGACGAGTTCGCCCGCGAACTCCTCGACGTCCAGCTCGCCCTACGCCGCGCCAACCGCGAACTCGACCGCACCATGCGCCTCGGCCCCTGCCCCACCGTCGTGAAGACCGAGCACGACGACCGGGGCAGGATCAGCGTTGAGATCACCTGCGCCGCGACCCTGCGCATCAAGATCGGCCACGACACCATCACCTGCCGCGCCTGCGACACCAGCTGGCCGCGCGCCTGCTGGGCGAAGGCCCTCGGCGACCCCTGGGTCGACTACGCGGCCCTCTCCGAGACGCTCGCCGTACCGGTCGGGACGCTCTGGCGCTGGGCGCACGAGGACGGCTGGCGCACCTCCGGCACGCGCGCCCGCCGCCTCGTCCACCGCGACGACGCGCTCGACTCCCACGCGCGACGCCGTCAGCCCACCGAACAGGCAGGATGAACGCCATGAACACCCAGCTCTGGATCGTCGTGCGCCAGGTCCCGGACACACCGGCTGAGCTGCTCGCCGCGTTCGCCGATCGCATCATGGCCGTCGCGGCCGCTGCGGAACTCGGCAAGGGGCACTTCGCCGCACCGTGCCCCACCGCCGACATCTGGTCCGTCGTGCACACCTGGTCGTGCCGCGCCGAGGTGTCCGGGGGCACGGTGACGGAGCTGCCTCCACACCAGCTGTTGGGCGCGTCCCGCCTGGTCCTGCCGGGGGAGACGGCACCGAGCGTGGAGAGCGTCATCGTCGACCAGGACGCGGCCGAGCTGGAATCCGCCGTCCACGGCCGGACCGTCGCCTACGTGACCGCGCACGCCGCGAGTGCGCAGCGGGCGGCGGAACTGGCCCACGAACGCGCCTGGGAGCTTGCAGCCGAGCAACGCGCGGCCGAGTGATCCACACCACCCTCCGTCTACTTGCGATAGTGTCATGCGACATGACAAGATCTACATGTCCGCAAGGGACAAGCCCCCGCAACCAGGGAGCTAGCACCTCCCGCGAGGGTCAACTAAATAGAGGGATGGAGTCCGAATGGGCTACCCAGGTGAAGACGGGCGCTACTACGGCGTCCGCTACGCCGAGTCGGCAAGCGACTCGCTGTACGTCATCGCCGGACGAATCCTGAGCGACCTCAAGGTCGACCAGGGAGAGGACCGGATGCCCCCGAGCGCGGTGATCATCATCGCGATCGACGGCGACCGGATCAACGTCCAGGTCCACGTGCAGCGAGACGAGGAGTTCGAGACCTACGGTGCGGAGAGCATCCGCGCACGGGTCAACACCGTGTGCCAGCGCTACAACTGGGCCGGGATCGAGAACAAGTCCGACGTCCGCTACCGCGCAACTTGCTCGGTTCGGATCGTTCGCGGAAGGCTCGACGCGAGCACGCTCGGGAGCCTGATCGGCTAAACCAGTCCGGGGCGGCGGCAGCCAGTCGCCGCCCCGGCGTCCCGACTCCACCCCTCCCTCGAACAGCGGAAACCCCGGCCGGGTCTAGCACACCCGACCGGGGCGAGGAAAGAATCCGACGCCAGCCTACACGGAGGCCACGCCATGGCACCCCCGAAGAAACCCGCACCCGAGGCCGAACTCGCCGCGGTTCGCACCGTGGCCGAGCAGCTGGCCGACGTCGAGCGGGAAGCCGCTCGCCTGCGCGCCGTCCGCAACGCCGAGATCCTGGCCGCCAAGCTCGCAGGCGCAACCGGCGACCAGCTCGCCGCGGCGGCCCTGATCAAGCGGCAGAACGTCCACGCCGTGCTCAGCGAAGCCGGCTACAACGCGGACCTCACGCCCGCGGTCGCGGCCCGGCTCGTCGAGCGCCTGCGCCGCGCCGCCATGCGCGACGTGTAACACCCAGGCTGATCAACTCGACCCTCTCAGCACGACGATCGAGAGCTGAGGGTCCAGCGTGGACGTTGTCATCACGGTCATGAACTACATGTTTCCCGTGTTCGTACTCGCCTTCTGCGTGTACCTGGTGATCATGAACAACAAGCTCCGCCGCGAACTGACTCAGGCGATGGTCGAGGGTCACCAGGGTTTCGCGAAGCGCAGTCTCGAAGTGGCCTACAGCCTGTTCGAGAACGGTCACGTGAAAGAGGCTGCCCTGTTCGACGACCTCGCAGAGAAGTCCGAAGAGTTCGCTGCCCGACTCCAAACCAAGGAACCTCGCGGCCTCGTCCGCCGCCTTCAGCGTGGCGGTTTGCGCGCTGACCAGCACCGAAGGTAACTTGATCCATAGTGGTGCATTGCGCCCACGGAGACTCCAGCCCCGACCGGACCCCCAGCCGTCGGGGCTGGCCCACGTTGAAGTCACACACCGATCCTCGAACATACGTTCTACGCTCGCTCCCTGCTGGACACGCCGTACACCCGATGGCAGGGAGACCAACTCCACGGGCGAACGCCGAAGATGACTCCGGTGTGGGTGCGACTCGACACCCTCTTTCCGCCCTTGCCCGACTCGGCCCGCGCGACCGTGGCAGACGGTCTGCTGCTGTCGGGCACAGTGCCCGGCCTACTCCACGGGTGGTTCCGCTCGTCGACCGGCGCATGGCTCGGCGCGGTCAACTACGAGATCCGATACGCCGACGGCCGATCACGGACCGTCTGGCTTGCTGACCAACTGGTCCCCCGCGAGGTGCTGACCCCGCGCGACGACGCGAGGTAGCAGTACGACATCCCCGCCCGTCGGCCACGTCCGCGCCAGGGGGTGATGCCCTCGTGGCAAGCACTCGCAAGCCCACCGGCAAGGCGATCCCTGCCAAGACCCGCGACGCCATCCTCGACGACGTCCGCGCTGGCGGACTCAGCGTCCGGCAGATCGCCGAGAAGCACCGCGTAAGCCGGTCCACGGTGTCCACCTACGCCAAGGCCGCAGGCCTGCACGGCGGGTTCGACCGCACCAAGACCGCGGCTGCCACCGCCGCGCGCGTTGTCGACCTCGCGGCACGCCGCGCCGAGGTCTCCGAACTGCTCCTCGCCAAGGCCCGCGACCTCGTCGAGCAGATCGACGAACCGCACCTCGTGTTCAACATCGGCGGCAAGGACAACACCTTCACCGGGCGCACGCTCGACAAGCCGCCCACGGGCGACATCCGCAACCTCATGCAGGCTGCCAGCACCGCCCTGCAGCGCCACATCGAGCTGGACAAGTTCGACCGCGACCGCAACGGCGGGCCTGCGGCAGGCTTCGTCGGCGAGCTGGCCGCCGCGCTCGGCGTCGCCTACGACCAGATGGTTGCCGCCGAGAGCGAGGGCCAGGCCGCCGATGACGCTGGACCTTGACCGGATCTTCGGCATCGTCGGCCGCAAGCAGCTGCAATCGATCGTCGAGTCCGCCAAGGTCAAGACCGCCCTCTGGACTGGCGCCGTCTCCGCGGGCAAGACCATCGCTTCGCTGCTCGCGTTCGTGATCGCCCTGCAGGCCGCCCCGCGCACCGGCATCGTGATCATGGTCGGCAAGACGCTGCAGACCATCGAGCGCAACCTGATCGAGCCGCTGCAGTCCGAGCTGTTCGGGATGATCGCGTCCGAAGTCCACCACACGCGCGGCGACACCACAGCGATCATCATGGGCCGCGTCGTGCACCTGATCGGCGCGAACAACGTCCTCGCCGAGGACAAGATCCGCGGCTCGACCGTCGTCCTGGCCTACGTCGACGAGGCCACCCTCGTGCCGCGCGGGTTCTGGATGATGCTCATGTCGCGGCTGCGCGTCCCCGGCGCCAGGTGTTTGGCCACCACCAACCCCGACGGCCCGGCGCACTGGCTGCGCAAGGACTTCATCCTGCGCGCGGGCGAGCTGAACTTCGCTCACTGGCACTTCCGGCTCGACGACAACCCCAGCCTCACGGAGGACTACAAGCGCGAGCTGCTCGCCGAGTACGTCGGCCTCTGGCACCGGCGCTTCATCCTCGGCGAGTGGTGCCTGGCCGAGGGCGCCGTCTACGAGATGTGGAACCCCGACCGGATGGTCGTCGACGTCCTGCCGACGATGCGGCACTGGATCGGCGTTGGCGTCGACTACGGCACCACGAACGCCTTCTCGGCGCACATCCTCGGCCTCGGCGAAGACAACCGGCTCTACCTCACACACGAGTACCGCTACGACTCCCGGCTCGCCCGCAGGCAGCTCACAGACCCGGAGTACAGCGAGCGTCTCCGCGGCTGGCTCGCAACCGCCGAACAGCAGGCCGGCGCTCGACCTGACTGGATCTACGTCGACCCGTCCGCCGCGAGCTTCTCCCTGCAGCTGCACTCCGACGGCCAACCCAACGTCACGCACGCCGTGAACGACGTCCTGCCCGGCATCCGGACCCTCTCCGGCGTCATGGCGATGGACCGCTTCCGCGTGCACCGCAGCTGTCAAGGCTTCGTCGACGAGGTGCCCGGCTACAGCTGGGACGACAAGGCCGCCCAGGTCGGCGACGACAAGCCCATCAAGGTCGACGACCACAGCCTCGACGACGTCCGCTACGTCGTCCACTCCACCGAGCACCTCTGGCGCCCCGCACTACGCGCCCCGCTCGCCGCCTGACCCTCGAAAGGACCACAGTGGACACCGCACCCGGCCCGCAGGGAAGCCTCGAGCAGCCGCCCCGCGCGCATCACCCCTCCACGGCCGCGCTCCTGCAGTACTTCGACTACGCGCACCTGCCCGCCCGCCTGCGCCTGATCTCGCGGCCGTTCCACGACCTCGCGCACCTTATGGCCAGCGGCCTGACTGGTGGCGAACTCTCCGCGGGTCTGCGCCACCTGCTCCAGGCCAAGGACTGCATGGTCCGCGCGGCCCTGCCCTGCCACACCGTGACGCGCTCGCCGCAGATCGGCGACATGGTCCTGGCCATCGTCGACCCCGCCGCCAACAACGGCACCGACGAGGCGCCCGCGATCATCACCCGCGTCTTCACCGACGCCCTGGTCAACGTGCGGATCCTCGTCGACACCGGCGCGGTCCCACCGTGCAAGACGTCGGTGTGGCTGTACGCCACGCGCGAAGACGTCGACGCCAGCACGAACCCCAGTCATGCCGTGTTCTGGCCGCCGCGCGCATGATCCGCCGACGTCACGCCACACGCGACGAACTCGTCGGCCTGCTTGCGGAGGACGACCTCGACCGGGCCTCCGTGCGCGTGGTCGTCGAGCGCCTGGCGCGGCTGGGCGCACCGGTCGACGCGCTCGTCCGGATCGAAGTCGCCGAGCAGCTCGCCAAGCCGGCCATGCCCGAGTTCCGCCAGCCGCCCGAGGTACCTGGAGAGGGGTGACCCGTGCCCCTGCCCGACCGCAACACCAGCTGGCCGCCCGCGCGCCAGGCCGCCCAGCTCGACCGGCTCCGTGAGTACGACGCCTGGTACGCCGGTGAGCCCGACCGTCTGGCCGATGTCCTCGCCCACCGCCGCGATAGGAACACCCCCGCCGTGCGGATCCGGCCGTCGCAGCTGCGCGGCGGCGCAGTCGGCACGGTCGCCCGCTGGTTCTGGGGACAGCCGATCCCCGTCGGTGAGAAGCGATCCAAGATCCACGTCCCGCTTCCGGCGGACATCGCAACCGCGTCGGCCGACCTGCTGTTCGCGAAGCCGCCAGTGATCCGGTTCGAGAACACGGCGAACAGCGCGCGGTGGGAAGTCCTCGACGACAAGATGCGCCTACGGTCCCGCCTGCACGAGGCGGCCGAGGTGTGCTCCTCCTACAGCGGCGTATACCTGCGCGTGGGCTGGGACCAGGACATCGCCGGTCACCCGCTGATCACCGCCGTGCACGCCGACCATGCCGACCCGACGTTCCGCTGGGGCAAGCTTCGCGCCGTGACGTTCTGGGAAGACCTCACCGTCGACGGCACCGTCCACTGGCGGTACGTCCAGCGCCACGAGATGCAGGTCGACGCCGCGGGCAAACCGACCACGGCCATCGAGTTCAACGGGCTCTACAAGGGCACCGTGAACAGCCTCGGCGACCCGCAACCGCTCGAAGCCCATGAGCACACGAACGGCATGGAACCCGCGATCGACATCGGCCTGCCGATGCTGCCCGTGGTGTGGATCCCGAACATGCTCCCGTCCCGCGAGGCTCGGGCCGCGCCGGGCCGCAGCGACTTCGAGGGCGTCACCCCGTTGTTCGACTCGCTCGACGAGGTCTTCACGTCGTGGATGCGCGACATCCGTCTCGCGAAGGCCCGGATCATCGTCCCGAGCGCGTACCTGACGAGCCTCGGCCCTGGCAACGGCGCCGAGTTCGACGTCGAGCGCGAGGCGTACGAGCAGCTCAACATCCCGCCGACCAGCGACTCGGTCGGGATCACGTTGCAGCAGTTCGCGATCCGGGTCGACGAACACGAGCGCACGATGCTGCGTATCACCCGGCAGGCCGTCGGCACCGCCGGCTACAACGGCTCAACGTTCGGGCTCGACGAGTCCGGCGGCGGGCAGCAGACGGCGACCGAGGTGGACGATCGTCGCAATCGGACGATCCTCACGCGGGAGAAGAAGACGGCGTACTGGGGTGAAGGGCAGCGCGAGCTGGCCGCGATCATCCTCGCCGTGGACCGGTTGGTGTTCAAGTCCAACGTGGACCCGGCCGACCCGGCTGCCGTCGACTGGCCGCCCGGTGAGCAGGTCGACCAGCTCAAGCTCGCCCAGACCGTGCAGGCGTGGGACACCGCGCGCGCCGCCTCCACCGCGGTCAAGGTCCGGGCGATCCATCCGGACTGGGACGACCCCCGCGTGAAAGCCGAGGTCGCCGCCATCACGAAGGAACAGGGCATCGGCCCGGTCGAGGACCCCGGCAGCTTCACCGGCCGCAACCCTCCACCCGCGGACAAGCCGGAGACCAACCCCAACGAGGAGTAGTCGATGCCCGTTGACCGCACCCTCGCCGAGGGCCTGGCCGACGGGCTCGTCGACCTCTACCGCGAGGCCGAACAGTCCATCATCTCCGACCTCGCACGCCGGTTTCGTGACGGCATCGACCGGCCGACGTGGGCGGCGGACAAGCTCGGGTCGATCAACGACCTGCGCAACGCCACCCAGCGGCTCATCCGGGTGCTCGACGGCGACACCACCGGCAAGGTCGAGCAGGCCGTCGTGCTCGCGTTCGCCCGCGGGGGCGAGGCCGCGCTCGACGAACTGATGCGGCTCGGCGGGTTGGACCCGCGACAGCTCGCCGCGATCCGGACCGCCACCCCCGGCGCCGAGGCGATCAACCGGCTGATCTTCTCGCTGGTGTCGAAGCTGCGCGGCACGCATCTACGGATCCTGCGCTGGCCGCTGGATGTCTACCGCGACGTCATCGCCGCGGTGCTGCCGCAGACGCTGCTCGGCACCACCACGCGACTGGCCGCAGCGCAGCACGCCTACGACCGGTTCGTCTCCGCTGGGGTCACCGGGTTCGTCGACAAGGCCGGCCGCAACTGGCAGTTGTCGACCTATGTGGAAATGGCTGTGCGCACCGGCACCGCCCAGGCCGCCGTCGAGGGCCACCTCGACCGGCTCGGCGCCGCTGGAGTCGACCTGATCGTCGTCTCCGACGCCGTGCAGGAGTGCGAGCGGTGCCGCCCCTGGGAGGGGCAAGTCCTCGCGCGCACGGGCCCGTCAGGGCGGCGCACGGTCGAGCGGGAGCACGCCACGGTGGATGGCCGCACGGTCGAGGTGAAGGTCCGCGGCAGCGTCGACGAGGCGATCGCGAAGGGCCTGCTTCACCCGAACTGCCGCCACTCGCTCTTCGCCTACCTGCCAGGGATCACCCGCACACCGACGCACACCGCGGACCCGGACGGCGACAAAGCCCGCCAGCAGCAACGCGCGATCGAGCGGGAGATCCGCGCGGCGAAACTACAGCAGCTCGGCGCGCTCACGCCCGAAGCGCGCACCGCGGCGGATCGGAAGGTCCGCGACAAGCAGGCCAAGCTCCGCGACCACCTTGCCGACCATCCGGAGCTGAAGCGGTTGCGGTATCGCGAGCAGATCGGCGCTGGGAACCTTCCTCCGGCGCAAGCTCGCACGAAGACACCGCCCCCACCACCGCCACCACCCACCCCGAAGCCGAAACCGCAGCCCGCACGGCCTCCGGTCGTCGCTCGCCCGGCCATCGAGGTCGACCCGCAGACCGGGCCACGCATCGACGACCTCGTGCCCACCGGCCGACCCGACGAGACCCAGGTCGCAGCCATCCAGGAAGCCATCCGCGCATGGCTCAGCCGCGACTTCGGCGGCCTCACCGTCAAACCTGAGGGAATCGGCCCAAGCCGGAACTTCGTAACGATCAGCGGGAAGATCCTCACCGCCAACGGCGACAAGGCGGGCAACTTCACGCGGATCCTGATGCGCGGCGGCGGCGACCTGTCCGTCGAACACTCCTACCTGTACCTCTACCCGCAGCACCAGGGGCAGGGATTCGCCAAGGCGTTCAACGGCTTCCTCTACGACTGGTATCGAGCGTCCGGCGTGAAGTACGTCAAGGTTCACGCGAACATCGACGTCGGCGGTTACACCTGGGCGACCCAAGGGTTCGACTTCGAGGACGCTGGCTCCGCCGAGGGCATCCTCGAACGGCTGCAAGACGAGGTCGAATCGGTGCAGGAGGCCATCCGGTCCACCCGAGGCCGCACCAAAGCCGCACGCCCCGGTGATCAGGAACTCGCCGCGGTCGAGGCCAGCCTCGACCGCTCACAGGCACAGGTCGACGCCGCGCGGCATATCCTGGCCAGAGCGGACGAGCACCGGTTCGGCACCGACCATTACCCGTCGGCGTTCGAGATCAGCCAGTGCGGCCGCTACGAAGGCGCCAAGGAATGGATCGGCCGCCGTGTCATGCTCGACTCGGACTGGTACGGAGTGAGGTGGTTGTGATGGCCGACAAGCCGCGCGGCCGCCCCGTGCCGCCATCTCCCGAGAGGCGCCAGCAGCTCAACGCCCTCGCACAGCTGCACGACGACTGGGTCGACGAACACCTGCCCGACGCCGAGTTCGACGCACAGCGCGCCCGCGCGAAGACGCCGTCGGACTACAACCAGCATTACCTCGACGTGAACCCGCCCACCGCGGCGGCCGACGAGTTCTTCGAGCGCGCTCGCGCCTTGATGGGGCTGGACCCCGACACCGGCCTGCCCGCGTAGATCACCCCCAAAGCGCCCGACCACGCACCCCTCGAGGTCGGGCGCTTTGTCGTACCCGTCCCACCTCCGGCCTGGCGCCGGTTCTCGCCCCAGGAGGGCACCTTGCGCACCACCACGCTCCCGTTCCACGCCACCCTCGTCCACCCGCACACCGGCAAGCCGCTGCAGGCCATCGGCTACCGCCGCGACGGGCGCCCGATCTGGCCCGTCATGGGCGCCTCGCCCGACGACCCCAGCAACACCGATCCGGCCGGTGACCCCCCGGCGGGCGACCCGCCCACCGATTCGCCGCCCGCGGCCGACAAGCCCCCGGCCAGGCCAGCCGATGACACCGATGACCCGGTGAAGCTCAAGGCGCAGATTGCCGCACTCCGCAAGGAGAACGGCAAGGACCGCACCGACGCCAAGACCAAGGCCGCCGAGCTTGCCAAGGCCGAGCTTGCCCAGCAGATCGGCAAGGCTCTGGGCTTGGTCAAGGACGACGAGGCAGCCGACCCGGCCAAGCTCGCCGCGCAGGTCGTCGAATCCGCAGAGACGGCCCGCCAGGCGCAGGTCGAACTCGCCGTGTTCAAGGCCGCATCCCCCGCGGGCGCCGACCCGATGAAGCTCGTCGACTCCCGGTCGTTCATGGCCAAGATCGGCAAGCTCGACCCTTCCGCCGACGGGTTCGGCAAGAAGGTCGCCGACGCGGTCGCCGACCACATCAAGGACAACCCCACCAGCAAGGCCACCCCGGCCGCCCCGCCCCGATCTGGTGCCCCTGTGGGCGGCGGGGCACCTGCCACCGGCCGCCCCACGAGCCTCGGCGCCGCAGTCGGCGCGGCGCTCAGCGGCGGCTGACCACCCGAAACCAAGGAGATAGCCCGTGCCCGTCACCCTCGCTCAGGCGCAGGTCAACGTCCAGAACGACGTCGACTACGCCGTCATCGACAACCTGCGCCGCTACTCGTGGCTGTTCGACCAGATCGTGTTCGACGACACGGTCAATCCGGGTACCGGTGGCGGCACGCTGACCTACGGCTACACCCGCCTCACTCAGCCCGCCTCGGCCGCGTTCCGCGCGTACAACAGCGAGTTCGTCCCGTCGCAGGCCAAGCGCGAGCGCTACACCGCCGACCTCAAGCCCCTCGGCGGCGCGTTCACCCTCGACCGCATCCTGGCCAACCTCGGTGCCGCGACCACGAACGAGACCGTGTTCCAGCTGCAGCAGCAGCTCGTCGCCACTCGCATGAAGTTCCAGCAGGAACTGATCCTGGGCGACACCGCGGTCGACTCGCTGGGCTTCGACGGTCTGTCCAAGGCACTCACCGGCACCGTCACCGAGGTTGCCGCGACCCTGGCTGACTGGTCGCCGACGACGGTCGTCACGCAGGCTCTGGCCAATCAGCGTCTCGACGAGGTCGACGAGTGGCTCTCGCGCATCGTCCCGTCGCACGTCGGCGGCGGCGACCAGGGCACCCCCGGCGCACTGCCGCCAGGGGTGAAGGCCATCCTCGGCAACACCAAGTCCATCACCCGTTTCCGGGCGCTGGCGCGGTGGGCTGCGATGTACACCTCCACCAAGGACGACCTCGGCCGCCAGATCGAGAAGTACGGCGACTGGGTGCTCGTGGACCTCGGCGACCGGGTCGATGGCGCGTCCCCGATCATCCCGATCACCGGCGCCGGAGTCACCGACCTCTACGCGGTCACCTTTGGTCTCGACGCTCTGCACGGCGCGTCCGTCTCCGGCCGCCAGCTGGTCACCACCTACATGCCGGACTTCACCACCGCCGGCGCGGTGAAGACCGGAGAGGTCGAGATGGGCCCGGTCGCGATGGTCCTCAAGAACACCAAGGCGTGCGGCGTGCTGCGCGGGATCGACGTGGTGGGCTGATGAGCGACTACCGCATCACCGCACCCGTCGCCGAGTACAGCGGCAACACCGGCGGCTGCCAGTTCGCCAACGGCGTCTACCAGGGCCCGGTCGCACCGGGCCCGCTGGCCTACATGCGGGCCGCGGGCTACACCGTCGAGGAGATCGAGCCCGAGCCTCCGCACGACCCGCAGGCCACGGAGGACGCACCGGCCCTGACACTGCCCGCCAAGGCGGCTCCCAAGGCCGAGTGGGTCGAGGTCGCCGTCCGTGCGGCCCTGGCCGAATCCCCCGACGTCGACGAGACCGAAGCGCGCACCAAGGCCGACGCCATGACCAAGGACCAGCTCGTCGAGCTGCTGACCCCGAAGGAGGGCGCGTGAGCCAGCTCGGCGCCTACAAGGGCATCGTCCGCGATGCAATCGGCCACGTGAACTCGTGCGACCGACCCGACCCGACCGTGACGTTCAACCGGGCGAACCTGCCCCGTGTGGGCCTGGACGACGTCGCCGCGCTTGCCACCGGCGTGATGACCAGCGTGCCGATCTGGCTCAACGCCGGTGACCTGGTCACCTCGCTCACGTTCACCTCCGGCGGGACCGCGGCGGGCACGCCGACGAACTACTGGTTCGCGCTGTACTCCAGCGCGGCCACCCCGGCTCTGATGGCGCAGACCGCCGACCAGCTCACCGCGGCGTGGGCAGCGGACACGGTCAAGACCCTGGCGCTGGCCACCGCGCAGCGGATCGTCGCGTCCGGGCTGTACTGGGCGGCGTGCATGGTCACCGCGACCACCCCGCCGACCCTCGTCGGCACCATCGGCGCCAAGCCGGTACTCGCGGGCGAGGGCAACCTGTCGCAGACCTCGGGCGCAGGCCTGACCACCACGGCACCGGCGACGATCGCGACCCCGGCGTTCAAGCGCCAGTGCCCACTCGTCGTCGCGAGCTGATCGACTCACCGCCCGCCCCGGCATCCAGCGCCGAGGCGGGCGGTGTCCCGAAAGGACACACGTGACCGTCTACGAGAAGCTCGACGACCACGGCGTCGTGATCGAACGGGTCCAGCCCATCGACGGCGACCACACCGACACGATCCTCGGCTGCCTCGTCCTCGACGGCGACCCCCACTGGCGGATCGCGGTCACCCCCGACGAGCAGCTGGTCGCCAACGAACCGGCCGATGACGCGGCCGCGGTCGATCCGGTTGAGGTCATCGAGGACCAGGCCGCTCCCGTCTCCACGCCCAAGCCCAAGCCCGCGGGCAAGCGGGCCACACCCAAGGAGTAGCCCATGGCCCGCGTCATCCCCACCGTCGCCGCGAACAGTGCGACCGGTCTCGTCCTGGCCCTCGCCGCGGCCAACGCCGATGGCGACGCCGTCGTCAACAACGGCCGCAAGATCCTGCATGTGAAGAACGGCAGCGCGTCGTCGATCAATGTGACCGTCCTGCGCCCCGTCGCCGCCACCCCCGGCGGCATCCCCCTGGCGAACCTCGTCTACGCCATCGCCGCCGGTGCCGAGGCCGAGATTGGACCCTGGGGCTCCGAATGGCACCAGCCCAACGGCGAAGTGTGGATCGACTACAGCGCCGTCACCACCGTCACCCGGCAGGTCCGCGAGATGCCGCGGGTGATGTAGGTGGCTAGGGTCTACG
>NZ_JBOHGC010000021.1:0-1890 GCF_050699995.1 Actinokineospora sp.
ATGCTGCTCGAGTTCTCGACCAGCAGCGATCCGCTCAAGGTCACTGCGAGCTTCGCGCGGGTAGCCGAGACGCTGGATCCCGTGAGCCTCACCTACCAGAAGCACGCGAGCGCAAACCTCTATAGCCCGTACAACTCCTATCCGCTGAACTTCGTCGTGCCGGGAGGACTGGGATCGGGATGCCGGGTCGTGACCGTGGGCCGCGGGACCGACTCCACCCGCTACCTCGACATCCCCGACAATGGGTCCGCCGGCGGGTGGGTGGCGCGGCAGAACCAGGGCAGCGGCTTCGGCCCGGAGGCGGCGGTGATGTACCGGCCGGGGCGGATCATGATCGCGGGTGGTGGGACCGGCCTCACGAAGAGTGTGAATGCCACGATCGACACCGTCTGGAGGCGGTCCGCATCCATGCTCGCCCGCAAGGACCAAAACATGGTCCTCCTGCCGGACGGCAAGAAGATCGCCATCGGGGGCTGCGACGGCACGGTACCTGTCAAGCGACCGCAGATCTGGGATCCCGACGCGGCCCTGGGTGTGGGCATCTGGACCCCGGGCTCGGGGGCCGGCGCGCTGGCCGAACAGGCGAAGGAGCGTTGCTACCACTCGACCGCGGTCCTCTTGCCCGATGGGCGTGTCCTGAGCGCAGGGGGGGAAGGCTTCTATACGCTGGGGGACAAGCACTACGCCGAGATCTATTGCCCGCCATACTTGTTCAAGAACGACGGGTCATCGGCAACGGGCCTGCGGCCGGCGATCAGCGGGGTGCCGACCAGCGTCAGCTACCGGAAGACCTTCACCGTCTGCACCCCCGACCCGACCCGCGTCACGCGGGTGTGCCTGATCCGCCCGGGGGCGACGACCCACGGATTCGATGAGAACCAGCGCCACGTACCGCTCACGTTCAGTGTCGCCCCGAGCGGTCCGCCCCGGCTCTTCGTCACTGCGCCGGCCAGCCCCGATTCGGCACCGCCCGGGAACTACCTCCTCTTCCTCACCGGCGCCTTCGATGCGGCCACCAGCACCCATTATCGGGACCTACCCTCGATCGCCAAGTGGGTACGGATCACCTCGGGGGCCGACCTGTGCGACCAGGTGGCCCCCGGGCCGATCACCAACTTCACCCCCGACCTGGCGGGGCCGACCGAGATCTGGTGCTACTGGACCGGCCCCGGCGACGACGACCAGCTGGTCGAGTCGGGCGCCCCCACCGCCTTCGACCTGATGGGGGGTGATGTCTCGGTGCCGGGGCTCGCCGGCACCCCCGGGTCGGGCACGGTCTGGGGCCTCACCCCCTGCACCTGGTACAACTTGACGGTCACCGCCTGGGACGACAACCAGCACCAGTCCGTGCCGGCCACGGCGGGGGCGATGACGACGTGCGGCGGCGGTGGTGGTGGTGGTTTCGCGGCCCGCCCGGTGGAGAGCGGTGAGGGAGGCCAAACCCGCGCGGGGGCCGCCCCGACCGGGGCGGCGGCCCTCGCGCCGGGCACGGGACCGCTGATCGCCGAGACCCGCGCGACCGCGGCGGGCGGTTGGCAGGTGACGGTGCGCCGGGCGGGCGAGACCGAGGGGATCGATCCGCCCGACGAGGAGACCATCGTGGTCCAGAGGCGCGGTGAGGCCGGCGCCTGGCAGACCCTGGCTCGCCACCGGGTGGGCGGGTCGGCCGGTCCGTGGGGGCTCTGCGCCCTCCGCGATCAGGGACGGCTGGTGTTCCCCGCCAACTACCAGCTCGAAGAGATCCGCGCCGGGCTGCGCTCCGGGGCGCAGCAGTACGCCCTGCTCACTGCCAACCACTCGCGCCTGGGCGACCTGGGCACGACGCTCCTGCCCGCGGGCGCAAGCCTGGCGATCGCGACCGGGGATTCCCTGTCGCTGGTCTATCAGGCG
>NZ_JBOHGC010000022.1:0-25179 GCF_050699995.1 Actinokineospora sp.
GCCGTGTTCGGCGCCGAAGCCGTCGCCGCGGTTCGTGCCGTTCTCGCGGTCGATCCGCTGACCGTGCTGCCCGCACGCCTCCCGGTGATCGGCGACTGGGCCGATCCGGCGCTGCTGCCGCAGATCCGCTCGCGCGCCCGCGACACCGGGCTGTCGATCGCCGCGACCCGGCACGTGCTGACGATCCTCAGCCTGTGCAAGCCGGGCGAGCCGTACGCGGGCGCCGAGATCCTGCGCGCCTGGGCCGATCCGGCTTCGCTCGCCGAATTCGTGTGGGGCATGTTCCGGCAGTGGCAGCAGGTGGAGATGCCCGCGAAGGACGGCTGGGTGATGACCGCGCTTGGCCTGTTCGGCGACGACGACACGGTTCGGCTGCTCGCGCCGGTCATCCGGACCTGGCCGGGCGAAGGCGGACACCAGCGCGCGGTGACCGGCCTCGACGTGCTGGCCGAGATCGGCACGGACGTGGCGCTGATGCACCTCAACGGCATCGCGAACAAGGTGAAGTTCAAGGGACTCAAGACCAAGGCGCAGGAGAAGATCAGCGAGGTCGCGGCGAACCTCGGACTCAGCGCCGACGAACTCGCCGACCGGCTCGTCCCGGACTTCGGGCTCGACGCCGAGGGCGCGCTGGTCATCGACTACGGCCAGCGCCGGTTCACGGTGGGCTTCGACGAACACCTCAAGCCGTTCGTCCGTGACGCGGACGGCAAGCAGCGCAAGGACTTGCCGAAGCCGGGGGCCAAGGACGACCCGGACATCGCCGACGCCGCCCACAAACGGTTCACGACGCTGAAGAAGGACGTGCGCACCGTCGCCGCCGACCAGATCACCAGGCTGGAGAAGGCGATGACCGCCCGTCGGGTGTGGACGGGCGCGCAGTTCCACGAACTGTTCGTCGCGCATCCCCTGCTGTGGCACGTGTCCCGCAGACTCGTCTGGGGCCGCTACGAAGACGGCGCGCTGGTCGACAGTTTCCGGCTCGCCGAGGACCGCACCCTCGCCGACGTCGAGGACGACACCATCAGCCTCGCGGACGACGCCGTGGTCGGGATCGCCCACCCGGTCGACCTCGGCTCGACCGTGGCCGCGTGGTCGGAGGTCTTCGCCGATTACGAGATCCTGCAGCCGTTCGCCCAGCTCGGCAGGCCGGTTTACGCGGTGGACGTGCCGCTGGAGAAGTTCGAGGGGATCACGGTCACCACCGGCAAGGTCATGGGCCTGATCCGCCGCGGCTGGGAACGCGGCGAACCGCAGGACGCGGGGGTCGAGGTCTGGATCAGCAAACCCTTGCCGGACAACCAGACCGCGGTGATCAACCTTGATCCCGGCATCGCCGTCGGCGCGCTCGACGTCTTCCCGGAGCAGAAGCTGGAATCGGTCTGGCTCAACCCGGGCCGCGGCGGCGACTGGTCCCGCAACGGCCGGGTGCTGCCGCTGGCGGACCTCGACCCGATCACCGCCTCCGAGCTGATCGCCGACCTGACGGAGCTGACGGAGCTGTGACCGAGGACGTCTTCGTCCCGCCGTCCGCGCACGGCCGGGCGGTGTACCCGAGACGCGACCGGCCCCACCCGCCACGGCCGCTCGTGGCGGACGCCGTCGACCAGGCGCGCCGGATCCTCGACCGTGCGCGGCCTTCGCTCGACTTCTCGCCACTGGGCTACGAGACCGAGCGGGCCGCCGGTGCCTATCTGGACGGCGAGGCGACCCCGTTCGGCGCGGCCGCGGCAGTCGCTTGGCTGCCACGCGAGAACGATGACGAGTACGCGGTGTTCGCCGACGCGTGGATCGCACAGCGCGGCGTCGACTTCGCCGTGTCGGCGACCGTCGAACTCGGTGACCGCGGTTACTGGCAGCCGAGTCACTACAAGATCGCGGGCCGGGTCCGGGCGGCCTTGGCCACCGCGGACGCCGACACCTACGCCGCCGTGGCGGCCGGGCTGGCTCAGCCCTTGTCGGGCGCGAAACTGGTTGTTGCCGCGTTCCTGCTGCCGACCGAGACCGCACTGGTCGACGCCGCGTGCGCGGCGGGCTTCCAGGGCCCTTGCGGCGACCGGTGGAGCCTGCTCTACGCCACGGTCAGCACGCTCGACCAGGTGTGCGGGCTGGGCATGCCGGACCACTGGACGACGCGGCGGCCCGAGATCCTGACAACGCTGGTGGAGACCCTCGGACCGGATCTCACGCCCGTGTTCGCCGCGTGGATCGACTCCGAGTGGGCGCCGCCGACGGACGTGCTGCGGCGGGTGAGCGGCTTCCTCGCCGAGTTCCCCACCGACGCGGCATTCGGTGTGCTGCTCGACCGCGCGGACAACCGGCACGTCCGGCCCGCGGTGCTCGACGCCATGCGCCGCTATCCAGTGCGGGCGCTGCGTCTGTTGGCTGATCGTGACACGCACGCGAGCCTGCTGCGAACGCATCTGCTCGGCACACCCGATATGGCCGATCACATCGCCGCGCTGCCCGCCGCCGCCCGCGCTCGGGCCGAAGCCGCCTCGGTCCAACCCGACCACGTTCCCGACGCCCCGCCGGGGGCGCTACCCGCCCTGTTCACAACACCCCCGTGGACCCGCAAACCTGCCAAGCGCGCGGTGATCAAAGGCCTCCCGGCGCCAGAGCCGACCTTGGCGTGGCGGCCCGGCGAGCAGGCGACCTGGTCCAAGCGACGCAACGGCCACCGGTACTTCGCCGACGTCCGCGACTGGTCAGCCAAGGTCCAGGATTTCCGCGGCGGCCGCATTCCCGACGTCTACCTGCCCGATCTCTTCCTCGAAGGTCCCGTCGAGGTCCTCGCACCACTGCTGGCCGAATGGGACGGGAAGACCTTCAGCCACATCAACAGCTGGGGCCGACCACTCCTCGCCAAGTACGGCGTGGACGGTGTCCGGTTCCTGGCGGGGTTCGCCGCACGGCAACCACTGCCGGACCACGTGCGCGTACTGCTGCCCGCGTTGAGCGTGGAGACCGCGGTGCTCATGGGGGAGCTGTCCGTCCGGCGGACCACCCGGGCGGACGCCCTGGCCTGGTTCGACCGGCACGGCGCGGCGGCGGCGCCGTACCTCATCCCGACCGCGCTGGCGTCGGGCGCCGCCCGCTTGCACGCCGAAGCGGGACTGCGGCTGATCGCCGACACCGAGGCCGTCCTCGCCGCCGCCAAGGAGCACGGCGACAAGGTGGCAGCGGCGGTCCGCGCGATCCTGGATACCGACCCGCTCGACTTGGTGCCCGCCAAGCCGCCCGCGATCGGCGACTGGGCCGATCCCGCGGTGCTGCCGCGGATCATGCTCGCCGACCAGGCCCACGCCCTGTCCCATGAGGCAACCAAGACCGTGCTGACGGTGCTGTCGCTGTGCGGCCCTGGCGAGCCGTACGCGGGCGCCGACCTCGTGCGTCAGGTGTGCGACCCGGATTCGCTGGCGGTGTTCGTCTCCGCGCTGTTCCACCGGTGGGAGGAAGTCGGGGCGCCCGCGAAGCACAGTTGGGCGATGAACGCGCTCGGTGTCTTCGGCAGCGATGCCACCGCCGACACCATCGCGCCTCATCCTCGCGTGGCCGAACGCCGGCCTGCACCAGCGCGCGGCGGCCGGTCTGGACGTGCTCGTCGAACTCGGCACCGACGTGGCGCTGAACCACCTCAAGGCCATCTCGGCGGGCAAGGGCATGGCGGGCCTGCGCCGCCGGGCGAAGGACAAGATCGCCGAGGCCGCGAGCCGACGTGGTCTGACCTCGGAGCAGCTGGCCGACCGGCTCGTGCCCGACCTCGGTCTCGACCGTGCGGGCACGCTGACCCTGGACTACGGTCCGCGGCGGTTCGTGGTCGGTTTCGACGAGCACCTCAAGCCGGTCGTGTCCGACGCCGAAGGCCTGCGACGCAAGGACTTGCCGAAGCCGGGAGCGAAGGACGACCCCGACCTCGCCACCGAGGCGCACCTGCGGTTCGCGCGGATGAAGAAGGAAGCGCGGGCGGTCGCGAGCACCCAGGTCGCCCGGCTCGAACTGGCGATGGTGCGGCAGCGCCGCTGGTCACCGGCGGAGTTCCGCGAGCTCATCGTCGAGCACCCGCTGCTGTGGCACGTCGGCCGCCGACTCGTGTGGGGCGCGTACGCCGACGGTGTGGCGACGGGGTCGTTCCGCCTGGCTGAGGACCGCACGTTCGCCGACGTCCACGACGACCCGTACGACCTGCCCGCGGACGCGCTGGTGGGCGTGGCGCACCCGCTCGATCTCGGGCCGGACGCGAGCGCGTGGGCCGAGGTGTTCGCCGACTACGAGATCCTGCAGCCGTTCACCCAACTTGGCAGGCCCACCTTCACCGAGGACCAAGACACGCCCGCGCGGTTCGAGAACGCCGCGACCACCACCGGCGACCTGCTCGGGCTGGTCCGCCGGGGCTGGGTCCGCGGCGGACCGGGCAACGGCGGCTACGAGACCACCCTGTCCAAGCCGCTCGCAGAGGGACGCGAGTTCACGGTGGACATCGAACCCGGCATCTATCTGGGCGATGTCCAGCCCGCCGAGGAGCAGCACCTCATCGGCCTTCGGCTGACCGGTGTCGACTCGTTCGCCGACCTCGACCCGATCACCGCCTCCGAGCTGATCGCCGACCTGACGGAGCTGACCGCCCGATGACGACCGAGAACCTGCAGCGGCCACCGGCGGAGGTGCGCTTCGCCGACGAGCTGACCCGGCTGCGCGAGGCCGACACCGGCGAACGCCCGCCCGGCTGGTGGCTGAGCATGGAGGCGGCGCGGCGGTTCATCGTCGGCGACGAGTCGCAGGGGATCAGCCGCAAGTTCGTCGGCGACGTGTCCCTGATCGACCGCGCGCTGATCTCGCTGGCCACCAGCCGCGGCCTGATGCTGGTCGGGGAGCCGGGCACGGCCAAGTCGCTGCTCTCGGAGCTGATCGCGGCGGCGGTGAGCGGGGTGTCCACGCTGACCATCCAGGGCGGCGCGGCGACCACCGAGGACCAGATCAAGTACTCGTGGAACTACGCGATGCTCGTCGCCGAGGGCCCGTCGACGCGGTCGCTGGTCCCGGCGCCGCTGCGGCGCGGCATGGCCGAGGGCAGGCTGGTCCGGTTCGAGGAGATCACCCGCTGCCCGCTGGAGGTGCAGGACTGCCTGCTCTCGCCGCTGTCGGACCGGGTGCTCGCGGTCCCGGAGCTGGAGGGGGCCGACGCGATGGTGTTCGCCCGCGAGGGCTTCAACATCATCGCCACCGCGAACACCCGCGACCGCGGCGTCAACGAGATGAGCGCAGCCCTCAAGCGGCGCTTCAACTTCGAGACCGTGTTCCCCATCGCCGACTTCGCGACCGAACTCGCCTTGGTCGAGCAGGAGGCGAACGCGCTGCTCCAGCGCTCCGGGGTGAAGGTCGCCCAGCACCGCGACGTGCTGGAAGTGCTGGTCACGGCGTTTCGCGACCTGCGCGGCGACAAGTCCGACCGGCTCACCACCGTGATGAGCACCGCCGAGGCGGTGTCGGTCGCCCACGCCGTCGGCCTGCGCGGCTGGTATCTGCGCGGTGAGCGCGGCTCGGCCGCCGACATCGTCGACTGCCTCGCCGGGACCGCCGCGAAGGACAGCACCGACGACCTGGCCAAGCTCCGGCGCTACCTGGAGCAGCGCGCCGCCAAGAAGCCCGGCCCACACTGGGCCGAGTTACACGGCGCGCGGCACCGGCTGCCCGGATGACCGTCACGTTCCTCGGCGTCCGCCACCACAGCCCCGCCTGCGCGCGGCTCGTGGCGGACACGATCGCGCGCGTGCGGCCCGCCCACGTGCTCATCGAGGGACCAGCCGACTTCAACGACCGCATCGATGAACTGCTGCTCGGGCACACCCTGCCGATGGCGATCTTCAGCTACCAGCGCGGCGAAGCGGGATCACGGATGTCGTGGACCCCGTTCTGCGACTACTCGCCGGGAGATCCTGGCCGAAGCCGTCCACCGCGGCTTACGCCACCTACCCCCGACCTACCCGGATCGCGTGACCGCGGCGGCGAGGGCGCTGGAAGACGTCGGCCTACGAAAGGCGGCGAACGCCGCGCGCGCGTTCGCCGCCGATCCCGCCGACTGGCTCGACGCCCAGATCCGGCTCCTCACCACAGTCGAGTTCCGCTGACGGTTCAGCCACCGCGAATACCCACACACCAGAAACCCGGCGCTCATATCCAGCCGCACTCCGTCACCCGGCCAGGGACCTTAGGTGTCCCGGCCGACAGAATCACCCCGGTGCGCACCTGTCACAACTGGCCGCCCAGGACGATGCTCATGGCATGACTTCCTTCAGCGTCCGCGAAGGTGAGGCGTCGCGGATCGCGGGGCCCGATGAGGGTATTTCGCTCGATGAGCTGCGGTTGGCGGCGCGCAACCATGGGATGCCGTTGGAGGCGCTGCGCTACGACCTGACGCCGCCGGGGTTGCACTACGTGCTGGTGCACTACGACATCCCGTACGTCGACCCCGGCAGCTACCGGCTCACCGTCGACGGGCGGGTCGGGACGCCGCTGGAGCTGGACCTGGCCACGTTGCGGGCGCGGCCGAGGGTCAACCTGACGGTCACCCTGGAGTGCGCCGGGAACGGGCGCGCGCGGCTGCACCCGCGCCCGGTGAGCCAGCCGTGGCTCGACGAGGCGGTGGGCACCGCGCGGTGGACCGGGACGCCGCTGGTCGACCTGCTGGCCGAGGCGGGCGTGCTCGACGACGCGGTGGACGTCGCGTTCACCGGGCTCGACCACGGCACCGACCGCGGCGTCGAGCAGGACTACCAGCGGGGGCTGTCGCTGGGCGACGCGGTGGGCCGTGACGTGCTGGTCGCCTACGAGATGAACGGGCAGCCGCTGCCCCCGCAGCACGGCGCGCCCGTGCGGCTGGTGGTGCCCGGGTGGTACGGCATGGCGAGTGTGAAGTGGCTGCGCCGGATCACCGTGCTGGACCACGAGTTCACCGGCTTCCAGAACGCGAGCGCGTACCGGATCAAGCACGACGCCGGGGACGACGGCGAGCCGGTGACGAAGATCAGGCCGCGGGCGCTGGTCGTGCCGCCGGGGTTCCCGGACTTCATGACCCGCAGGCGGATCGTCGAGGCCGGTCCGGTGGAGCTGTTCGGCCGCGCGTGGAGCGGCCAGGCCCCGGTGACGCGGGTCGAGGTCAGCGTCGACGGCGGCCGGACCTGGAACGCCGCCGAACTGGGCAAGGCGGCGGGCAGACACGCGTGGCGGCCGTGGACCTACCGCTGGGACGCCGTCGCGGGTGACGTCGAACTGCTGGTCCGCGCCGCCGACCGGAGGGGAACGCAGCCGGTCGAGCAGCCGTGGAACACCCAGGGGATGGCCAACAACATGGCGCAACGGGTCGCGGTGACCGTGCGCTAGCTGTGCAACTGACGCTGGCCGGTGACAGGCGGCTGATTGGTGGGTACAGGTAGTCCCCTAGAGCGCGCGCTCGGGTTCTTTGTCCACGCGTCGCACGTCGGCGCCCAGGCGCTGCATGTTCTCCACGAACATGGGGTAGCCGCGGTCGATGTGGAAGACGTCCCAGACCTCGGTGACGCCCTCCGCGCACAACCCCGCCAGCACCAGCCCCACGCCCGCGCGGATGTCCGACGCCCACACGGGGGCACTGGAGAGGCGTTCGACGCCGCGGATCACGGCGTGGTGGCCGTCGGTGCGGGCGTCGGCGCCGAGGCGGACCATTTCCTCGACGAACCGGAACCGCGCCTCGAACAGATTCTCGGTGATCATCGAGGTGCCGTCGGCGACCGCGGTCAGCGCGATGGCGAAGGGCTGCAGGTCGGTGGCGAAACCCGGGTAGGGCAGCGTCACGAAGTCGACGGCGGTGGGGCGGGCGTGCTGCACCACGCGGAAGCCGTCCTCGAGGATGGTGATCTCCGAACCCGCGCTGCGCAGCTTCTCCAGGACCAGGTCCAGGTGGTGCGGGTTGACGCCCTTGACCGTGATGTCGCCCCGGGTCATCGCCGCGGCGAAGGCCCACGTGGCGCCCACGATGCGGTCGCCGACCACGCGGTGTTCGGTGGGGCGCAGCGACTCGACGCCGTGGACGGTCAGCGTCGACGTGCCCGCGCCCTCGACCTTGGCGCCCATCTGCTGCAGCATCAGGCAGAGGTCGATGATCTCCGGCTCACGCGCGGCGTTGTCGATCACCGTGACGCCGTCGGCGAGCACCGCGGCCATGAGGATGTTCTCGGTGGCGCCGACGCTGGGGAAGTCGAGCCAGATCTGGGCGCCGTGCAGGCCCTCGGCCTCGGCCACGACACAGCCGTGTTCGATCTCGCTGGTGGCGCCGAGCGAGCGCAAACCGTTCTGGTGCATGTCCAGCGGGCGCGAGCCGATCGCGTCGCCGCCGGGAAGGGCGACGACAGCGCGCTTGCAGCGGCCGACGAGCGGACCCAGCACGCAGACCGAGGCCCGCAGCTTGCCCATCGACGCCGAGTCCGCCCGGTGGTTGAGCTCCGCGGGGGTGGTGATCACCGCACGGTCGCCGTCCAGGGTCACCTCGCAGCCCAGGCTGCGCAGGACGTCGGCCATCAGCGGGACGTCGAGGATCTCGGGGCAGTTGGTCAGGGTGGTCGTGCCCTCGGCCAGCAGCGCCGCCGCCATCAGCTTGAGCACGCTGTTCTTGGCGCCGACAACCGCGACGTCGCCGACGAGCCGGGCGCCGCCGTGAACCTGGAAGTGCTCTGTCACGCGGGCAATGATGCCCCTCCCGAACGCGCTCACCCCAGTCGGGTGGCCGGGCGGGTAATAGGCTGACGCCATGTCGGTTCACATTACGAGGGTCTATACCAAGGTCGGCGACAAGGGCACGACCGCGCTCGGCGACGGCTCACGGGTGCCGAAGACATCGGTCCGCCTCGCCGCGTACGCCGATGTCGACGAGGCCAACTCCTCGATCGGGGTGACGATCGCCTTGGGCGGGCTGACCGACGAGGTCGCGGGCGTCCTGCGCGGCATCCAGAACGACCTGTTCGACGTCGGCGCCGACCTGTGCGCCCCGATCGTCCCGGACCCGCCGTACCCGCCGCTGCGCATCACCGAGGCGTACGTCACCCGGCTCGAAGGGTGGATCGACGACTTCAACGACCGCCTGGAGAAGCTCAACAGCTTCATCCTCCCCGGCGGCACCCCCGGCGCGGCCCTGCTGCACGTCGCCCGGACCGTCGCACGGCGCGCGGAGCGCAACGCGTGGGCGCTCATCGAGGACGACGCCGAGCGGACGAACATCCTGGCCGCGAAGTACCTCAACCGGCTGTCGGACCTGCTGTTCGTGCTGGCCCGCATCGCCAACCCGGACGGCGACGTGCTCTGGAAGCCCGGCGCCAACGGCTGAGCTGTCCGGTCGCGGGCGGCCCGGTCGACGTATCGGCGACACAAGGAGGAGCCGAGATGGATGTGATCGCTGAGCGGGTCATCCCGCTGCCGCCCGCGAAGGTGGCCGACTACGCGATGGACTGGCGCCACGACCACGAGTGGACCCAGGGCATCAAACAGGCCGCGCTGACCACGGAAGCACCGGGCGGAGGATTCGGCGTCGGCGCGCAGGTCACCCGGAGCGCGCACTTCCTCGGCAAGCGCATCGACTACGTGCTGCGCGTCGAGGAGCACGAACCGCCCACGCTGCTGGACATGCGGTCGGTGGCCGGGCCGTTCCCGATGCACGTCACCTACCGGTTCGACGAGCATCCCGAAGGGACACTGGCCAGCATCCGCATCCAGGGCGACGCGAGCGGCTACTACCGGTTCGTCGGCCCGCTCATGGCGCCGATGGTGCGCGGCAACATCCGCAAGGATCTGCGCGATCTGGAGAACAAGGTGTCCGGATAGCCGCTTTCCGTTCGACGTATCCGCGAGAGGCGCCGTCGAACACCTAGGAGCATCCGATGAGCAAGTACCTGTTGTCGATCTACAGCAACCCGGCCAACTGGGCGACCCTGTCCGACGCCGAGCGCGACGGGCTGATGGGCGAGTACGGCGCGTTCACCCAGGAGATCGTCGACTCCGGCGAGTTCGTCGACGGCGCCCCGCTCGCCGACCCGACGACGTCGAGCACGGTCCGTGTGCGCAGCGGGTCCGCCGATGTGGTGGACGGCCCGTTCGCCGAGTCCAAGGAGCACCTGGCGGGTTACTACATCGTCGACTGCGTCTCCCAGGAGCGGGCCGTCGAACTCGCCGCGAAGATCCCCGACGCCCGGTTCAACGCGGTCGAGGTGCGGGCCGTGATGGACCTCGGCGGCCAGGAGATGTGATCACCACCCCGGAGATCGAGGGCCTGCTGCGCGACCTCGCGCCGCAGGCCCTCGGGGCCGTCATGCGCGGCGGCGCGGACTTCGGGGCCGCGGAGGACGCGGTCCAGGAGGCGCTGATCGCGGCGGCCCGGCAGTGGCCGGAGGAAGGCGTGCCGGACAGCCCGCGCGGCTGGATCATCCAGGTCGCCTCACGCAGGCTGATCGACTGGCAGCGTCGGGAATCGGCCCGCCGGGGCAAGGAGGCCGCGGCGGCGGGCTGGACGGCGTCCGACGAACTGACCGCGCCACCGGCGGACACCCCGCCCACCGACGCCGACGACGGGTTGTTGCTGTTGTTCCTGTGCTGCCACCCGTCGCTGCCGCGCAACCAGCAGGTGGCCCTGACCCTGCGCGCCGTCGGCGGCCTGTCCACCGGCGACATCGCGCGCGCGTTCCTGATCCCCGAGGCCACCATGACCCGCCGCATCACGCGCGCGAAGCGGCGTCTCGTGGACTCGGGCCTGGAGTTCGAGATGCCCGCCGAGGCGGAGTTCGCCGACCGCCTCGCCGCCGTGCTCGAAGTCCTCTACCTGATCTTCAACGAGGGCTACACCGCCAGCTCCGGCACCAGCCTGCGCCGCGCCGACCTGACCGTCGAGGCGATTCGGCTGGCCCGGCTGCTGCACGCCCAGGCGCCTTCCGAGGGCGAGGTTGCCGGGTTGCTCGCCCTGATGCTGCTCACCGACGCCCGCGGCGCCTCCCGTATCGACGACAGCGGGAAACTGGTGCCGCTGGCCGAGCAGGACCGGACCCTGTGGGACCGCGACGAGATCGCGGAGGGCTCGGCGATCATCGAGTCGGCGCTGGCCGAGTACCCGATCGGGCCGTACCAGGTCCAGGCAGCCATCGCGGCGGTCCACGACGAGGCCCCGAGTGCGCCGGAGACCGACTGGCTCCAGATCGTCGGCCTGTACCGCGTGCTGGACACCATCGCACCGAGCCCGGTGGTCACCCTGAACCGCGCGGTGGCGGTCGGCGAGGCCGACGGCCCCCGCGCGGGCCTCGCGGTGCTCGACACCCTCGCTGACGACCCGCGGTTGGGACACCACCACCGCGTGGCCGCTGTGCGGGCGCACCTGCTGGAGCGAGCGGGCGACCCGACGGCGGCCAGGGCCGGCTACCTCCAAGCCGCCCAGGCCACAGCCAGCGCCCCGGAACGCGACTACCTGCTCTCCCGCGCCGCCCGTCTGCCCTGACCGGCTACCGGTCGCGCATCGCGAAGTACCGGCGCCGCTTGGGAACGCTGATTCTGGCCAAGTCCGTGGCCACCACGATCTCGCCGTCGAACTCCGCCGCCGCTTCGTCGTGGAACAGGCTCAGATCGTCGTAGCGCTGCGAGAAGTGGGTGAGCACCAAGGTCCGCACGCCGCTCTCCTGAGCCACCCGCGCCGCCTGCCGGGCCGTGAGGTGGGCATGTTCCTTCGCCAGCGCCTCATCGGCGTGCAGGTACGTCGACTCGATCACCAGCATGTCCGCCGCCTCGGCCAGCTCGTACACCGAGTCGCACAGGCGGGTGTCCATGACGAACGCGAACCGCTGCCCCGGCTTCGGCTCGCTGACCCGCTCCAGCAGCTCCCCGCCTTCGCGCTGCAACGCACCGACAGCGGGGCCGGTGATGCCCAGCTCCGCCAGCTTCTCCGGCACCATGCGGCGGGAGTCGGGCTCGCGCAGCTGGTAGCCGAACGTCTCGATGCGGTGGTCGAGTCGCCGGGCGTGCAGTTCGCCGAACCGGCCGGTCGCGATGACGCCCTCGGCCGCCACCGGCTCCTCACGCACGCGCGCGACCTCGTAGAACGAACTGGCGCGACGCAGGTTGCCGAAGAACTCGGCGCCGGACGCCGGGTAATGGGCGACCACCTCGTGGGCGACACCATCGAGCGAGAGGCGCTGGACGATGCCGGGGACGCCGAGGCAGTGGTCGCCGTGGAAATGGGTCACGCACAGCCGGGTGATCGCGGTGACGGACACACCCGCCATCGCCATCTGCCGCTGGGTGCCCTCACCCGGGTCGAACAGGAAGACGTCGTCGTCCCACCGCAGGAAGTACCCGTTGTGGTTGCGGGCGCGGATCGGCACCTGGCTCGCGGTCCCGAGGACGACGAGTTCACGCATGGACACGCTAGGAAGCCCAGGGCAGCCGTCGGCCGGGCGGAGCGCTTTCCAGCCAGGACAGGAAGCCGGTGAGCACGTCCGGGCCCATCGCGACCTCGACGCCGGGGGCGGCGCCGCCGTTGGCGTACTCGAAGCGCAGGACGCGGGAGCCGACCGGCATGTTCGGGGTCTCGCCGCGTTCGGGCTCGCGGCGGTGCACGATCTCCAGGCCGTCGCGGCGCAGGACGCGGTCGGGGCCCTTGCGCAGGCTCAGCGCGCGGAACCAGGCGAACTCGTCGCCCTGGTAGCGGCCGACACCGAGGTGCCAGCCCTTGCCCGTGTCGTCGATGCGCGTGCGCAGGGCAACGTGAACGCCGCCCGCGCGAAGAAGACGCAGGCGGCGCAGGACCAGCAAGGTCAGGAAGGCAAGCACGGCGGCGAGGACCAGCACGACCACATCGCTGATGTCCATCGGCCGCCCCCGCCCCCTACGCCGACATCAGGAAGACTGCTCGGCGGCGCGCACGCGGGCGGATGCTCTCGCGCGCTCCTCGGCGTCGTCGGCGGTGAGACCGGAGCGCGCCTTGGCCACGTCGATCTCGCCCGCGAGCTCGGCGGACTCGGCCAGGATGCTCACTGAGTCGCCGGTGACCGAGAGGAAGCCACCGTGCACCGCGGCAACGACCGCTTCGCCGTCGGCGGTGATGACCTTGACCACGCCACCCTCGACGAGCTGGCCGAGCACGGGCTCGTGACCAGGCATGATGCCGATCTCACCCTCGGTGGTCTGCGCGCTGACGAACGAGCCGGTACCCGACCACAGGCGTCGTTCCACGGCGACCAGCTGGACGGACATCTCAGCCACGCTTATCTCCTTAGACTCACGATTCTTGGGCAGTCTAGATGGTCGGTCGGCAACCTCCCCAGCCAGGCCGGTGTCAGCTTTGGCATGAGCCACTTCGATCACAGGCGGTGACCGACATCGAGGACACCGACTTCACCAAGTTCGTGACGCACCGGTCGACTTCCCTGCTGCTGGTGCCAGCGGTCGCGCCGGGTGACCGAGACAGCCCTGGACCACGCACCGGAGCCAGGGACCCACGGCCCCGAGGGTGGCGTGGCCGACCGCGACCAGATCGCCCGGACGCTGGGGGTGCTCCCGCCCGAGCAGGGCCGGTGTCCGCAGTGGACACCGGCCCTTTTGTCGTGCTTACGGCAATTACTTGGTCTTGCCGGTGAGCTCGTGGTACTTGCGCTCCAGGTCGTCCAGGCCACCGATCGAGAGGAAGGCCTGCTCCGGAACGTGGTCGTACTCGCCCTTCGCGACCTTGTCGAAGGCCTCGATGGTGTCGGCGAGCTTGACGAACGAGCCGACCTCGCCGGTGAACTTCTCCGCGACGAAGAAGTTCTGCGAGAGGAAACGCTCGATGCGACGGGCGCGGTTGACCGTCACCTTGTCCTCTTCGGACAGCTCGTCCATACCGAGGATCGCGATGATGTCCTGCAGTTCCTTGTACTTCTGCAGGATCCGCTTGACCTCCTGCGCCACCCGGTAGTGCTCGTCGCCAACGATGGACGGGTCGAGGATTCGGGAGGACGAGGTCAGCGGGTCGACCGCCGGGTAGATGCCCTTCTGGGAGATCGGACGGGAAAGCTCCGTCGTCGCGTCCAGGTGGGCGAAGGTCGTCGCCGGGGCCGGGTCGGTGTAGTCGTCCGCGGGGACGTAGATCGCCTGCAGCGAGGTGATCGAGCGGCCCTTGGTCGAGGTGATCCGCTCCTGCAGCACGCCCATCTCGTCGGCCAGCGTCGGCTGGTAACCCACGGCCGAAGGCATCCGACCCAGCAGGGTCGAGACCTCGGACCCAGCCTGGGTGAACCGGAAGATGTTGTCGATGAACAGCAGCACGTCCTGCTTCTGCACATCGCGGAAGTACTCCGCCATGGTCAGGGCCGACAGGGCGACGCGCATACGGGTGCCCGGGGGCTCGTCCATCTGACCGAAGACGAGCGCGGTGTCCGGGAGAACACCCATCTCTTCCATTTCCAGGAAGAGGTCGGTGCCCTCACGGGTGCGCTCGCCGACACCGGCGAACACTGACGTACCACCGAAGTTGCGGGCGATACGGGTGATCATCTCCTGGATGAGCACCGTCTTGCCGACACCGGCACCACCGAACAGACCGATCTTGCCACCCTCGACGTACGGGGTGAGCAGGTCCAGGACCTTGACGCCGGTCTCCAGCATCTTGGTCTTGCCCTCGAGCTGGTCGAAGGCCGGGGGGCGGCGGTGGATGCGCCAGCGCTCGGCGTCCGCGGCGTGGCCCGGCTTGTCGAGGCAGTCACCCAGGGCGTTGAACACGTGGCCCTTGACGACGTCGCCGACGGGCACCGAGATGCCCTCGCCGGTGTCGAGCACCGGGGCGCCACGCACGAGGCCGTCCTGCGGCGCCATCGAGATGCAGCGCACCAGGTTGTCACCGAGGTGCTGGGCGACCTCGAGGGTGATGGTCTTCTTCATCGACTCGAGGGCGACCTCGACCTTGAGCGCGTTGAAGAGCTCCGGCACGGAGTCCCGGGGGAACTCCACGTCAACGACGGGGCCGATCACCCGGACGACGCGACCGGTCGCGGTCTTGGGTTCCTGAATGGCGGTCATTAGTCATCACTTCCTGCGGCAGCGGCGAGCGCTTCCACGCCACCGACGATCTCGCTGATCTCCTGGGTGATCTGCGCCTGGCGAACCTGGTTGGCCACTCGCGTGAAGCTCTTGACCAACTCGTCGGCGTTGTCTGTCGCCGCCTTCATCGCCGTGCGTCGAGCGGCGGACTCGGAGGCCGCCGACTCGAGCAGTGCCGCGTAGATCCGGGTGTTGATGTACTTCGGCAGCAGATTGCCGAGCAGCGTCTCCGCGCTCGGTTCGAAAGCGTACGCCGACTTCAGCTCGGCCCGCGCCGCGGCGGCCTCCTCCTCGGAGGAGTACTCGACCTCCAGCGGGGCGACCCGCTTGGCGACCGGACGCTGCGTGAGCATCGAGACGAACTCGGTGTAGACGACGTGCAGCTCGTCGACACCGAGGATGCCGTCGGCACCCGCGTTGTCGCCCTCGTCGTCGACGCCCGCGAGGAACGCGTCGATGAGGGTCTCGCCCGCCTCGGCCGCGTTGACGTAGCTCGGCTTCTCGGAGAAGCCGGTCCAGCTCTGCGCGACCGGACGCTGACGGAACCGGTAGAAGTTCAGTCCCTTGCGGCCGATCACGAAGAGCACCGGGGTCTTGCCCTGCTCGCGCAGCAGCGCCTGCAGTTCCTCGGCCGCCTTGATGACGTTGGCGTTGTACCCACCGCACAGGCCGCGGTCGCTGGTGACCAGCAGCACGCCTGCCCGCTTCGCGGTGGACCGCTCCACGAGCAGCGGCGAGTCCAGGTTGGCCGCGGCGCCCGCGAGGGCGGTGAGCACGTTGGTGATCTCGTCCGCGTACGGCTTGGACTGCGCGACCCGGCCCTGAGCCTTGCTGATGCGCGAGGTCGCGATCAGCTCCTGTGCCTTGAAGATCTTCTTGAAGGACTGGGCTGACTTGATCCGCTGTCGGATTTCCCGAAGTTGCGCCATGGCTTACCCGGTCACTTCTTCGGCGCGGTCTTGGCGACCTTGATGGTCTCCTGGCCGACCGCGGCCGCGTCCATGGCCTCAGCCTCGGCGTCCTTCACCACGACCGACGAGCCGTCGGAGGCGGTGAAGTTCTCCTTGAAGGCCTCGACCGCGGCGACCAGGCGCTCCTCGTTGTCGTCCGAGAGAACCTTGTTCACCCGGATCTCGTCGAGGATGCCCGCGTTGCGGTGACGCAGGTTCTCCAGCAGCTCCGACTCGAAGCGGCGCACGTCGGCGACCGGGACGGAGTCGAGGTGGCCCTTGGTGCCGATGTAGATCGACACGACCTGCTCCTCCACCGGCATCGGCGAGAACTGGCCCTGCTTGAGCAGCTCCATCATCCGGGTGCCGCGGGCGAGCTGGGCCTTGGAGGTGGCGTCGAGGTCGGAGGCGAAGGCGGCGAACGCCTCCAGCTCACGGTACTGCGCCAGCTCCAGACGCAAGGTGCCGGAGATCTTCTTCATCGCCTTGGTCTGGGCGGCGCCACCGACGCGGGAGACCGAGGTACCCACGTTGATGGCCGGACGCTGACCGGAGTTGAAGAGGTCGGACTCCAGGAAGCACTGGCCGTCGGTGATCGAGATGACGTTGGTGGGGATGTAGGCCGAGATGTCGTTGGCCTTCGTCTCGATGATCGGCAGACCGGTCATCGAGCCACCGCCGAGCTCGTCGGACAGCTTCGCGCAGCGCTCCAGCAGACGGGAGTGCAAGTAGAAGACGTCGCCCGGGTAGGCCTCACGGCCCGGCGGGCGGCGCAGCAGCAGCGAGATGGCGCGGTAGGCCTCGGCCTGCTTGGTCAGGTCGTCGAAGATGATCAGGACGTGCTTGCCCTGGTACATCCAGTGCTGACCCAGCGCGGAGCCGGTGTAGGGCGCGAGCCACTTGAAGCCCGCCGAGTCGGACGCGGGAGCGGCCACGATGGTGGTGTACTCCAGCGCGCCCGCCTCCTCCAGCGCGGTCTTGACGCCCGCGATGGTGGAGCCCTTCTGGCCGATGGCGACGTAGATGCAGCGGACCTGCTGCTTCGGGTCGCCGGTCTCCCAGGCCTTCTTCTGGTTGATGATGGTGTCGACGCAGACCGTGGTCTTGCCGGTCTTGCGGTCACCGATGATCAGCTGGCGCTGGCCGCGGCCGATCGGGGTCATCGAGTCGACGGCCTTGAGGCCGGTCTGCAGCGGCTCCTCGACGGGCTGGCGCTGCACGACCGTGGCGGCCTGCAGTTCCAGTGCGCGCTGCTCCTCGGCGACGATCTCGCCGAGACCGTCGATCGGGGCGCCGAGCGGGTCGATGACCCGGCCGAGGAAGGCGTCGCCGACCGGAACGGACAGCACGCGTCCGGTCCGCTTGACCTCCTGGCCTTCCTCGATCTTGTCGTACTCACCGAGGATCGCGGCACCGATCTCGCGCGCGTCCAGGTTCAGCGCGACGCCGAGTACCCCGCCCGCGAACTCCAGCAGCTCGTTGGCCATGGCCGAGGGCAGGCCCTCGACGTGGGCGATGCCGTCGCCGGTGTCGGAAACCGTTCCGACCTCTTCCCGGTTGACGTCCGGGGAGTAGCTGGAGACGTAGTTTTCGATCGCACTGCGGATCTCGTCCGACGAGATCGTCAGCTCCGCCATGTCGTTCCTGCTCTCGCTTCGTTTCTTTGTGGAAAAGTACTGGGGGGTCGCCGCTGTTAAACGACTCAGCTGGCCAGCTTGCGCCGGAGCGCTTCGAGCCGTCCTGCCGTGGAGCCGTCGATGACCTCGTCGCCGACCTTGACGACCAGTCCGCCGCCGAGCGACTCGTCGACCTCGACGTGCAGGCCGATCGGGCGGCCGTAGATCCGCTGCAGGGTCGCCGCGAGGCGCTCCTGCTGCTCGGCCGACAGCGGTCCGGCGGAGATCACGTGCGCCACCGAGCGCTCGCGCCGCTTGGCCGCCTCGCTCGCGAGGTTCTCCAGGCCCTGCACGACCGTGCGGCCGCGGGGCTGGCCGACCAGGTTCGCGACCAGGGTCGCGGTGGTCGGGTCGACCTTGCCGTCGATCAGCCCGTTGATCAGGCTGAGCTTGCCTTCGACAGCCGCGGTCCGGTCGGACAGCGCCTGCTCCAGCTCGGTCTGGTCGGCGATGATGCGGCCGAGGCGGAACAGCTCGTCCTCGACCGCGTCCAGGCGCCCGTCGCGCTCGGACCGCGCCAGCAGCGCGGTCGTCGCCAGCGACTCGATGCCGTCGACAAGTTCCCGCGGGGAGGACCAGCGGGCACTGACGGCCGCGACGGTCACCTGCAGGGTGTCGTCGGCGACCTTGCCGCCGAGCAGGTCCCGGGCCAGCCGCTCACGGGCGGCCGGGTCGGTCGAGGAGTCGGCCAGCGTGCGACGCAGGCCGATCTCCCGGTCGAGCAACCCGGCGACCGCGAACAGCTCCTCGCCCAGGGGGCCGGCAGCGGCTGCGGCGGTTCCCTCCACCACGTCGAGCAGCTTGAGCTCGACGGCGGCGAGGGCTTCCCGGCTCGCGGCTTGGAATGTCATCTCAGGCGTCCCCTAGTTCTTCGCAGGAGCCGAGACGGCGTCGAGCTCGGAGAGGAACCGGTCCACGGTGCCGCGGCGCCGCGTCTCGTCCTCAAGCGACTCGCCCACCACACGGCTGGCCAGCTCGACGGCGTGGCGCCCGAGGTCGGCACGCAGCTCGGCGACGATCTGCGCGCGCTGCGCCTCGAGCTGAGCCGTGCCCTGAGCCACGATGCGGGCGGACTCGGCCTGGGCCTGGGCGCGCAGCTCTTCCTTGATCTGCTCGGCCTCGGCACGGGCGTCGTCCCGGATCCGGGCCGACTCGGCACGGGCCTCGGCGAGCTGCGCCTTGTACTGCTGCAGCGCCTGCTCGGCCTCGGCCTGAGCCTTCTCCGCCTTCTCGATGCCGCCCTCGATCTTGGCCGTGCGCTCGGTGTAGAGCTTCTCGAACCGAGGCGCGACGAACTTCGAGATCACGAACAGCAGCAGCAGGAACGCCACCAGACCGAGGATGACCTCGGCCAGGTGAGGCATGACCGGGTCCGGCTTTTCCTCGGCGGCAAGGTTCAACAGTGCGTTGACCACGTCGTCTCCCTAACGAAGAAGGGCTGGATCAGGCGCCGGAGGCGATGAAGTACACGACCAGGCCGATCAGCGCGAGCACCTCGACGAGGACGAAGGTCGTCCACGCGATGCCCATGAGCTTGCTCTGGGCCTCCGGCTGACGGGCGGTGCCGTTGATGACAGCGGCCCAGATGAGACCGACGCCGATACCGGGGCCGATCGCGCCGAGGCCGTAGCCGATCGCGGCGAGACCCGCGTTGATGCTGGCGGGGGCTTCCTGCGCGAGAACCATTGCGCTCACTTGTGTATCCCTTTCCAACTCGGTCCGCGGGTGCCCGCGGATCGGGGGCTTGTGTTTCCTTGGTGGTCTTGCTTAGTGGTCTTCGGCGAGCGCGCGGCCGATGAAGTTGGCCGACAGCAGCGCGAAGATGTACGCCTGCAGCACCTGGATGAACGCTTCAAGGAAGGTCATCGCGATGGCCATCGCCCAAGCGATCAACGAGACCGGCTTGAGTGGCACGGGAGCGTGCAGGAGCAGGTACTCACCACCAAGGGTGAACACCAGCAGAATGAGGTGACCGGCGAACATGGCGGCGAACACTCGGATCGCCAGCGTGATCGGGTCCATGAAGAACTTCAGGAAGAACTCGACCGGGGTGAGCAGCAGGTAGACCGGCTTGGGCACGCCCGCGGGGAGGAGCTGGTTCTTCAGGTAGCCGCCGAGGCCGAACTTCTTGATCCCGACGAAGTGGTAGACCGGGAAGACCACCAGGACCGCGAGGGCGAGCGGAAAACCGATCTTCGCCATCGTCGGGAACTGGATGATCGGGATGACCCCGTAGAGGTTGTTCACCAGGATGAAGGTGAACAGCGTGAGAATCAGGGGTACGAAGGGCCGGAACTCTTTCGAACCGATCTGCTCACGCGCGATGTTGTTGCGGCCGAAGTCGTAGACCGATTCGGCGGCGAACTGCCACTTGCTCGGGACGATCTTCATGTTCCGCGACGTAATGAGGAAGAAGGCGGAGACGATGACGATGGAAAGGACCATCAAGACCATCGGCTTCGTGACCTCGCCGAAAATCGGCGGGAGGAAAAAGTCCTTAACACCGGGGGGAGCGAACTCCTCCTGGGCCAGCAGCCTGCCCACCTGTGGGCTCCTTCCGGTTCTCCCGGCCGGCGTTCACTCCGCCGGGGGAATCGTCACGATCAGGACGTAACGTACCTGACTAACTTGGCTTGTCTTCAGGCGGCTACCACGTTCGCGCGGCGCCATGACGGCATGCGCGTGACACGGCCACCCCGCCGTCTGAGGCGAACCATATCAGGGGTGTCGCCCTCACCTGACAGGCGTACTGGGTGACCGGTGAACTACTTCTCACCAGCGGGAATGATGGTCGGCAGCTTCGTGCGGCGGAACGCCAGCGCCTCGGCACCGGCGGCCACAAGCACCACGGCGACCATGGTGAGGCCCAATGAGATCCGGTGCAGCGCCTCGACGTCGCGCAAAGCGGTCATGACCAGCAGCAATATGAACAGCTTGGCCACGAAACCGCCCAGCGAGGCGGCCATGCCGATATGCGGACCGTGCGCGGCGGTTTTGCGCATAAGGAACAACGTCAACAGTGACGACGCGCACGCGAGCACACCCCCGACAAGCGCGCCAAGCGCACCCGCAGTGCTGTTGACTATGCCGAAGATCACTACGCCTACCACGACCGTGGCGATCGAAGGCCACAGCGCGTAACGGAACATCGCCTCCGCCAGTGTGCGAAGCGCCCGCGCGTGCGGATCGATTTCCGGGGTCTGCTGCTGCTCGTTCTCGCTCATCGAGACCTGAGTCTAGGGATGGCGGAGACGATCACCGCGACCAGGACGCCGATGCCCATTCCCCAAGCGACGATGAATGCGTCGAATAGGGACACCGACACCGCGCCGAAAGCGATCACCGCGGCCCACAAATAGATGAGCAGCACCGCGCGGCGCTGGGAGTGGCCGATTTCCAGCAGGCGGTGGTGCAGGTGCATCTTGTCCGCGCTGAACGGGCTCTCGCCGCGGCGGGTGCGGCGAATGACGGCCATCAGCAGGTCGAGCAGCGGGATGAACAGCACCGCGGCGACGACGAGCAGCGGCGAGAACAGGGCGATGGAGTTCGTGGCGCCCTCGGTGGGCGTGGTCTTGCCGGACATCGTCGTGCTCGCCGTGGCCAGCATGAGGCCGATGAGCATCGAGCCGGAGTCGCCCATGAAGATTCGGGCGGGCTGGAAGTTGTGCGGCAGAAAACCCAGGCACGCGCCCGCGAGGGTGGCCGAGATCAGGATCGGCGGGTAGTTGTTCACCGAGCCGCCGGACTGGTCGAGCAGGTGCAGGGAGAACGCGCAGGTGGCGACCGCGGCGATGAAGCCGATGCCGGAGGCGAGCCCGTCGAGGCCGTCGACGAAGTTCATCGCGTTGACCATGGTGACCACGAGCAGGATCGCCAGCAGGCCACCCTGGTTCTGGTCGAGGATAAGCACGGTGCCGAAGTAGCCCTCGTCGCCGCCCCACGGCACCCACAGCACCATCCACTGGATGCCGAAGAGCACCAGGATGCCCGCGCTGGTCGTCTGGCCGGCCAGCTTGGTCAGCGAGTCGAGCTCGAACCGGTCGTCGAGGACGCCGATCAGCACGATGAGGCCGCCACCGACCAGCACGGCGATCGGGTCGAGGGCGAAGTCGAACGCGCGGCGCAGGACCGGCAGCTGGTGGGCGACCAGCATGCCGCCGCAGATGCCCAGGTACATGGCCAGCCCGCCGAGGCGCGGCATGGGGACCACGTGCACGTCGCGGGTGCGCGGGTAGGCGACCGCGCCGATGCGGATGGCGAAGAGCCGGACCAGCCCGGTGAGCAGGAAGGTCAGGGCCGCGGTCACCAGGGCGACCAGTGCGAACTCGCGCACCGGCAGACCGGCGACGGCGTATCCCTCGGGAGGTATCACCCGCTAGCCCCTCGGGTCCGCTTCGCCGGGAAGCGCGCCGACGGTCTCCGGTTGCGCGCTGCGCGGGACCGGCGAATCCGAGCCCCGGAACGGAGTGGGCACGTGGGGTCGCATCTCCTAGTTAGATACCGCTTTTGGGTGCCGCAACGCTACCGCGCCGCGCGCACCTTGGCGCCCAAAGCCTCGGACACCGCGTCGACGCTGACGGCGCCTTCGCGCAGCACCACGGGCTCGTCGCCGCTCAGGTCCACGATCGTCGACGGGATCGGGTCGCCGGACGGCCCGCCGTCGAGGTAGACCGCGACCGAATCGCCCAGCTGGTCACGGGCGCCCTGCGCGGTCGCGGGCGCGGGCAGACCGGTGCGGTTGGCACTGGAGACCGCCATCGGCCCGACCTCGCGCAGCAGCTCGATGGCCACCGGGTGCAAAGGCATCCGGAGCATGACCGTGCCGTGCGTCTGACCCAGGTCCCAGGCCAGCGACGGCGCATGCGGCAGGACGATGGACAGGTCACCCGGCCAGAACGCCTCGATCAGCGTCCGCGCGGTCTGCGGCACCGACAGGACAAGCCCGTCGATCGTCGACCAGGAGCCGACCAGGACACCGACCGGCATGTCCGGCCCGCGGCCCTTGGCCGCGAGCAGCGACGCGACGGCGGAGCTGTTGAAGGCGTCGCAGCCGATCCCGTAGACGGTGTCGGTCGGGATCACGACAACCCGTCCCGCGCGCACCGCGCCCGCCGCGGCGGCGAGGCCGTCTTCTCTGTCCTCACGGACACTGCAGTCGTAGACCGTGGTCACCCGGCGACTCTATCGGGAGCACCCGCGCCACGACGGCCGGCCCAGGCCTATTCCCGGCCCCGCTCGGCGATCGAGTCGGCGAGCTCGTCGGCCCGGCTCTGCCAGGTCTGCCTGCGGAACCGGACCACGATCAGATCCAGCAGCCCGCCGCCCAGCAGCACCCCGGCGATCACCAGCGAGACGTTGCCCGCCAGCCCGCCGACGGCCACCAGGATCAGCCCCAGCGACACCGCGAGCACCGCGAGGCTCACCGCGATCCCCTCCGGCTGCCACCGCCAGCGCCGCCCGGCCGTGACCTCGTCGAGCAGCAGCTCCGCGCCCCGGCGCAGTTCGGTGTCGCGGACGTCGAGCTCGATGATCCGCTGGGCGGCGGCCTCGCAGACCTGCAGCTGGTGTTCGCTGGTGATGACGAGGGCGTCGTCGACCGTGCGGCTGCGCACCTGCTCGGACACCGAGCACCACGTGCTGGCGAGGTAGTACCGCAGCACCGGGTCCGTCGAGTCGCCGAAGCGGGCCTCCAGCTCCGCCGCCGCGCCCCGGGCGTCGCCGCTCGCGACGCGGGCCTGCGACATGCCGAGCACCGCCAGCACGTTGTCCGGGTCGCGCTCGGCGGCCCGGAAGTAGTGGCTCGCCGCCGCCCGCCAGCGGCCGCGGGCCAGGTGCACGTCGCCGATGCCGATGTCGTCGTAGGCGCTCTCCCGGGTCGCCGCGGCCCGTTCGAAGTCGGCGGCCGCGTCATCGAGCCTGCCCTTGACCAGCGCTGACAGCGCGCGGTCGAAGTACAGCCTGGCCTCGGTCGGCCCCTCCTGCGCCTCGGGTGGCGACAACTGCCACTTCTCGATGACGTCCTGCCATGTACGTAGCACCCGATCACCCCGGGATCAGACGCTACCGCTGATCGGCGTCCGAGGAGCGGGTCATGATCGCGCCCAAGAGACAAGATCTCCGCGGAAGTTGAGATTCACCGACATACCGGGCACCATTTGGTTGTCCTCGAAGCAGATCCGGGTTCGTCGCAGCAGGGGGAGTTCCCACGAGCAGCCGTCCGCAGCGTCGGGGGCACCAGCTCAGCTCACGCTGGCTGGCGTCGGCGCTTGTCGCGGGCTACACGACGGTGAGCGCGGTGGTCGGCGCCGTCCTGCTGGTCGCCCCGAAACAGTCCGCGCCGAGCACCGCGGCCCCGTTGACGACCTATGTCTTCGCACCGCCGCCGCCCGCCTTCGGCCCGGCCGACTCGGCCACGCCCGCGCCGAGGATCGACACCGCGGACCCCGACGCGGGGCCGCAGCCGTCCAAGGTCGCCCTTCCCGTTCCGGAGGGTTTCCAGCGCGTCGCGGGTCCGGGCGGGCTGGTCACCACGGTCCCCAAGGGCTGGAAGATCACCCGGTCGTCGGGTCCGGGTTCCGTGCAGGCCACCGACCCGGCCGACCCGGCACGGCACGTGCGCTACGGCGGCGCCCCCGCGCCCGCCACCGACCTGCTCCAGTCCCATGTGGACTATGAGGCGGTGTTCGCGAAGTCGAAGCCGGGCTTCCAGCGGCTGAGCCTCGGAACCACGCAGTACCACGGGGTTCTCGCCGTCGACTGGGAGTTCGAGCACGACTCCGGCGACGTGCGCAAGCACGTGCACTCGATGTACTGGCGGGTCGACGGCATCGAGTACTTCGTCTACGCCGCGGCGGACGCCGACCGCTGGGCCGAGACCGTGCCGATCTACCACGCGCTGGTCGACAATTCGTCGCCTTGATCGAAAAGGGTTGACGATCTCGCTACGGTGAGTGTGTGATCGCTGGCGGGCAGCCACTTTCTGCTGCCCCAGGCAACACTCGAACCGACGGGACGCCATGCCTGAGCACAGCGCAGCCGCCGAACAGCCCAGTGACACCGACCGGACGCCGCCGAGTGGAATCCCGCTCCCTCGACAGCGCGGTCCGCACGGTCCGCCCGACCGCGACGACACGACCCGCTACCTGTGCGCGGCGGCCCACCTCGACCCCGGCTACGCGACGGAGGCGATCAAGGAGTTCCTGGTCGAGCCGACCAGGGCCGTGCCGCCGTCCCCCGGTGTCGACGCGGGGGCGGTGCTGACCGAGGCGGTCGCGGCGAGGACGCGGCGCAAGCTGGTCGACCTCGCGCTACTCGTGCTGACGGTCGCCTTCCTCGTCGCGGCGCCGCTGCCGCTGATCCTGTTGTGGCTGGTCCTGGGCGTGTCGGTGTCGATTCCACGCTGGACGCGGGCCGACGACAGCGCGTCGAAGCGGCGGGTGTCACCCGGGATGGCCATCGGGCTCGGTGTCCTGGTC
>NZ_JBOHGC010000023.1:0-40629 GCF_050699995.1 Actinokineospora sp.
GGCTCGGTGGTGAGCCGGAAGGTCGCCAGGTTCACCGGGCCGTCGTAGCGGAGGAACTCCTCGATGGCACCCGAGAGCAGGGTGGGGTCGGCCCTGAGCGCCGCCAGCTGGTCCGGGCGGGTCAGCAGGCCGAGCATGGCGTTGCCGATGAGGTTGACCGTGGTCTCGTGGCCCGCGACAAGCAGGAGGAACGCCATGGAGACCAGTTCCTCGCCGGAAAGCCGGTCACCGTCCTCGCTGGCGTCGATGAGCGCGCTGAGCAGGTCGGCGCCGGGCTCGGCGCGCTTGGCCTCGATGAGGCCGATCAGGTAGGTCTGCATCGACGCGGCCGCGTTGTGCAGCTTCTCGGAGCGGTCGTTCGACAGCAGCTGATCCGACCACGACCGGAAGTCGTCCCGGTCGTCGAGGGGGACGCCGAGCATCTCGCAGATCACCGTGATCGGCAACGGGAACGCGAACGCCTCCAACAGGTCGATCTCCTCGGCGCCCGCCATTCCCGCGAGCAGCTCCTCGGTGATCGCCTCGATGCGGGGGCGCAGGTGGTCGACGCCGCCGGCGGTGAACGCCTTGTTGACGAGTTTGCGCAGCCTGGTGTGGTTGGGCGGGTCCGTGTTGAGCATGTGCGACGACAGGCTGGTGCTGAAGTCGACCCGCTGCGCGCCGGGGGCGAGGTGACGGTCGGTGACGTCCGCCGACTTGCGGATGTTCTTGCTCAGCGTCGGGTCCGCCAGCGCCGCGCGCGCCTCGGCGTAGTCGGTGACCAGCCAGACGCGCACCCCCGTCGGAAGCTCGACCTTGCGGACCGGGCCGGTGGAGCGCAGTTCGGCGTAGACCCCGTACGGGTCGTCGATGAATCGGGCGCCGAGCTTAATGTCGTTGTCCAGCACGGAAATCATCCCCCCAGTGGTGTGCGGTTCGAGCCCCTTGGCTTCCACCGTACTCACTTTCAGGATCACCGCGAGTAGTTGTCCACAGGCTTAGGAGAGGCAGCCTGGACCCAGCAGTGCCTTCAGGTCCCCCATCAGCGACGGCGACGGGCTCACCCGCAGCGCGTCGTCGAGTTTGAGGAGGGTTTGCCGGGGCCCGTTGATCAGTTTCAAGTGGACTTCCGTGGTCCCAGGGTAGGAACCCAACACGTCCTTGAGCTGCGCGACCAGCGGCGGCGTGCACTTGGTCGCCGCCATGATCAGCCGGAACGGCGCGCCCGCCGCGTTGGACAGGTCGGGGACGGCGAGGTCGTTCGCGATCAGCGAGGTCCGGTCGTCGCGCTTGGCGACCCGGGCCTTCACCAGGACGATCGCGTCCTCCAGGACCCCCATGCCGATCACCGCGTACGTCTTCGGGAAGAACAACACCTCGATGCCGCCGGCGAGGTCCTCGAGCATCGCCGAGGCCCACGGCTCGCCGTTGCGGTTCACCCGCCGGTTGACCGAGGCGAGAATGCCGCCGATCACGACCTGGGTCCCGTCGGGGATGCCGCCTTCGAGGATCGCCGCGATGGATGTGTCCGACTGCGAGGTGAGCACATGCTCGACCCC
The DNA here is from genome assembly GCF_050699995.1 of Actinokineospora sp. Taxonomy (GTDB): domain Bacteria; phylum Actinomycetota; class Actinomycetes; order Mycobacteriales; family Pseudonocardiaceae; genus Actinokineospora. The sequence goes on from NZ_JBOHGC010000023.1 coordinate 1,539, forward strand.
GTTGAGCGGGTGGCCCGACACGTAGAGCCCGAGCATCTCCCGCTCCAGGGCGAGTTGGTGCTTGGACTCCCAGACCTCGTCGGGCACCCGCACGTCGAAGACGCCGGCCACGTCCTCGTCCGCGCCGCCCGCCGCGCCGAACAGGTCGAACTGGCCGACCGCCTCGGCTTTCTTGGTGTCCATGACCGCGTCGATGGCGTCGGTGTGGATCAGGAACAAGCCCTTGCGCGGGTGCTTGAGCGAGTCGAACGCGCCGGCCTTGATCAGCGATTCGACGACCTTCTTGTTGCAGGCCACCGCTTCGACCTTGCGCAGGTAGTCGGAGAAGTCGGTGAACTCGCCCTTCTCGGTGCGCGACTTGATGATCGAGTCGACGACGTTGGCGCCGACGTTGCGGATCGCGCCGAGGCCGAAGCGGATGTCGCCGCCGACCGGGGCGAACTCCTTCTCCGACTCGTTGACGTCGGGCGGCAGGACGGTGATGCCCATCTTGCGGCATTCGGCCAGGTAGACGGCCGCCTTGTCCTTGTCGTCGCGCACACTCGTGAGCAGCCCGGCCATGTATTCGGCCGGGTAGTTCGCCTTGAGGAAAGCCGTCCAGTACGAGACCAGGCCGTACGCGGCGGAGTGCGCCTTGTTGAACGCGTAGTCGGCGAACGGGACGAGGATGTCCCACAGGGTCTTGATCGCGTCCTTCGGGTAGCCGTTCTTCTCCATACCGCCGGAGAAGTTGACGAACTCCGCGTCCAGGACCTCTTTCTTCTTCTTACCCATGGCCCGGCGGAGCAAGTCCGCTTGTCCGAGCGTGTATCCCGCCAGTTTCTGCGCGATCGCCATGACCTGCTCCTGATACACGATCAGGCCGTAGGTTGTGCCGAGGATGTCTTCCAGCGCCTCCGCCAGGGCGGGGTGGATGGGGGTGATCTCCTGCTGCTTGTTCTTGCGCAGCGCGTAGTTCGTGTGCGACTTCGCGCCCATCGGACCCGGCCGGTAGAGCGCGCCGACCGCCGAGATGTCCTCGAAGTTGTCGGGACGCATGAGGCGCAGCAGGTCGCGCATGGGCCCGCCGTCGAGCTGGAACACGCCGAGCGTGTCCCCGCGCGAGAGCAGCTCGTAGGTGGCCTTGTCGTCGAGGCCAAGGGTTTCCAGGTCCGGCACCGGTTTGCCGTTGCGCTCGATGTTGCGCAGCGCGTCGTCGATGACGGTCAGGTTGCGCAGGCCGAGGAAGTCCATCTTCAGCAGCCCGAGCGACTCGCACGTCGGGTAGTCGAACTGCGTGATGATCGACCCGTCCTGCGGACGCTTCCACAGCGGGATCGTGTCCATCAGCGGCTCGGCGCTCAGGATGACCGCGCAGGCGTGCACACCGGCGTTGCGGATCAGGCCTTCCAGGCCGCGGCCGGTGTCGATGATCTCCTTGACCTGCGGGTCGCTGTTGTACAGCTCGCGGATCTCGGTGGCCTCGGCGTAGCGCTTGTGCTGCGGGTCGAACAGGTTGTTGAGCGGGATGTCCTTGGCCATGACCGCGGGCGGGTACACCTTGGAGATCTTGTCCGCGACCGCGTACCCGGGCTGGCCGAAAAGCACTCGGGCGGAGTCCTTGATCGCGGCCTTCGCCTTGATCGTGCCGAAGGTGATCACCTGCGCGACCTTGTCCGCACCCCACTTCTCGGTGGTGTAGCGGATGACGTCACCGCGCCGACGTTCGTCGAAGTCGATGTCGATGTCGGGCGGGCTGACCCGGTCGGGGTTGAGGAACCGCTCGAAGATCAGGCCGTGGGCCAGCGGGTCGAGGTCGGTGATGCCCATCGCGTAGGCGATCAGCGCACCCGCGGCGGACCCTCGGCCGGGGCCGACCCGGATGCCGTTGTTCTTCGCCCACTGGATGAGGTCGGCGACCACGAGGAAGTACGCCGGGAACCCCATCTGGGTGATGACATTGATCTCGAACTCGACCTGCCTGCGGTGTTCCTCGTCGACGCCGTCGGGGAACCGCTTGTGCATGCCCTCCCACACCTGCTGCCGGAAGAACTCGTCCTCGGTCATGCCGTCGGGGATCGGGAACTTCGGCATCAGATTGCGGAACTCGAACATCCCGCTGATGTCGACCTTCTCGGCGATCACCAGGGTGTTGCGGCACCCCTCCTGCCACGGGTCGGACGAGTCGATCGCGCGCATCTCGTCCGGCGACTTGAGGTAGTAGCCGGTGCCGTCGAAGCGGAACCGAGTCGGGTCCTGCAGCGTGCTCGCGGTCTGCACGCACAGCAGGGCGTCGTGCGCGTCGCGGTCCTCGGCGTAGGTGTAGTGCGAGTCGTTGGTGACCACGAACGGAAGGTCGACCTTCTTCGCGACCTCGATCAGACCGTCGCGGACCCGGCGCTCGATCTCGATGCCGTGGTCCATCAGCTCGACGAAGAAGTTGCCCGCGCCGTAGATCTCCTTCCAGGCACCCGCGGCGGCCACGGCCTCGTCGAACTGGCCGAGCCGGAGCCTGGTCTGGACGTCGCCGGACGGGCACCCGGTGGTGGCCATCAGCCCCGCCGAGTGCTCGGTGATCAGCTCACGGTCCATCCGGGGCCACTTACCGAGCTGGCCCTCCAGCGACGCCAGGCTCGACAGCTTCATCAGGTTCCGCAGGCCCTGGTCGTTGCGCGCCCAGATCGTCTGGTGGTTGTACGCGCCGCTGCCGCCGACGTCGTCGGACTTCTGGCTCGGGTCGCCCCAGCGGACCCGGTCCTTGTTGAACCGAGACCCGGGTGCGATGTACGCCTCGATCCCCAGGATCGGCTTGATACCGGCGCCCTTGGCCTGCCGATAGAAGTCGTAGATGCCGTTGGTGTGACCGTGGTCGGTGATCGCCACCGAGGTCAGGCCGAGGCGCTCGCACTCGGCGAACATGTCCTTGAGCTTGGCCGCTCCGTCGAGCATCGAGTACTCGGTGTGCACGTGAAGATGAGCGAAGGAGTCAGCCACGGGCACACCTTAGTCGGGCCGTCGGACAGTTCTGTGGACCGGCACGCGAGACAGGGAAGGATGGCGGGTGTGCGTTTCCGACCGCTTTCGCCGCCCGCTCTCATCGACGAGGTGTCCGCGCAGGTGGCGGCCCGTCCGGAGATCACCCGCGTGATCATCGACGGTGCGCCGCCCACTCGCCCGGACGTGCTGGCCGACCGGATCGGCGAGCGGCTGCGGGTGCTGGGCCGTCCTGTGTTGAGGGTCTCGGCGGCCGATTTCCGGCGGGCCGCGTCCCTGCGGTTCGAGCGTGGACGCACCGACCCGGACGCCCGGTACGACGACTGGCTCGACGCGGGCGCGCTGCGGCGTGAGGTGCTCGACCCGTTGGGCCCCAACGGGTCGCGTCGAGTCCTGCCGCGACTGTGGAACACCGACACCGACCGCGCCGCCCGCGCCGACTATGTCGACCTCCCCCATGGTGTGGTGCTGATCGACGGCGAACTGCTCTTGGGCCGCGGCCTGCCGCACGACTACTCCGTGCACCTGTGGCTCTCCGCGCCCGCGCTGGCCCGCAAGGTCCCGGAGAGCGAGCAGTGGGCGCTGCCCGCGTTCGCCCGCTACGACGCCGAAGTGCGCCCGCTCTATATCGCCGACACCGGTGTGCGCGCCGACGACCCACTGCGCCTGGCCGTGCTCGATGACGCCCCGGTGTGAGCGGACGATCACGCAAACGGATCTTCGCCGGGCCGGTGTGACAGCTTCCGGCGCAGGAGGACGAGTGACCCGGTAGCGTGCGATCCGTGACGGATCCCATGGACGCACGGGTGCTCGGCGTAGTCGCCGAGATGGGGCGTGCCGCGGTGCACGAGGTGGCCGCGCGGCTGGGCATGGACCCTCGCGAGGTGGCGTCCCGACTGGTCGCGCTGTCCGCGGCGGGGGTGCCGCTGCTCGTCGGCGTCGAGTGCGACCCCAACGGTGTGCGGGCCGCGCTGGCCCGGATGACGGCGCCCACCAACTACGGAGCGCCGGCCCCGGGACACGGCCAAGGCGTGCACGGCACGCCGTCCGGGGTCTATGGCGCGCAAGGGACGCCGTCGGGCGTGTATACCGCTCAGCAAACGCCCGGCCCGCCCTATGGTGCCCAGGGCACGCCGTCGAGTGCCTACGGGGCGCAAGGGACGCCGTCCGGGGTCTACCCGCCCTCGCCGCCCGCCGGGTACCAGCAGCAGCCGTACCAGCCGCAGCAGCAGCAGTTCCCGCCGTCGGGCCCGCACCAGGTCCGCACCGGACCGCCCAGCCAGCCGTTCCCCGCGCCGACGGGCCCGCCGAGCCAGCCGTTCCCGACGCCCGCCGAGCCGATCTCCACCTGGGGTCCCCCTGGCAGCTCGTCGTGGGCGCGCGGCGACCAGCCCCCCGCCACGACCATGCCCGACGACCGCACGCGACCCACGACCCGGCCGCGCAGGCAGGGCGTCGCGGGCGAGACGCTGGAGGCCGAGGGCCTGGAGGGTGAGCGGCTGTCGATCCAGCTCGTCGAGGTGGTCGACCCGGCCGACTACCTGTTCACCGCCGCGGGCTACCGGCTGCAGGCGGGCGAGCGCTCGGTCGTCGTGCACACCGAGCTGACCAACCGCGGGACCGTGCGCTTCGGCACGCTGCCCGACCTGTACCTGGTCCTGGTCACCCCGGACGGCAAGTCGATGTCCAAGGCACCCGTGTCACTGTCGTCCCGGCCGCCGCACCGCATCGGCGTGGCGCCGGGCGAAACCGCGGGCGGACACACCGTGTATGTCGTGCCCGAGGACCTTGAGATCACCGCCGTGCAGTGGAGCCCCCGCCCGGATGAGGAATCCCGGACGCTCACCTGGAAGATCGAGAACTAGCGGCCGAACAGCTTGCCGAACCAGCTCTTCTTCTCAGCACCCGGGTTCGCCACCGGGATCGGCGACGTCGGCGGCTCACGGTCGTAGCGCACCTCGTCGGGGTTCACCCGGACCGTCTCGTCGACGTCGTCCGGCGCCCCGCCGATCACCGACGGCGCGGCGCCGTCCCGCATGAACCGACCGTGTCCCCCGGTCGCGAACGGATCACCGTCGTTCGCGCCGTCCCACTTCGCCTCGCGCTGATCGCTCATCGCTCCCCACCCTCTTGCCGACTCTCGGACCCAAACTAGCCCAGAGCGACACGAACGGGTGGGATTCAGTAGTCCGCGGCGAGCAATTCCAGTGCCCCGGCCAAGTCCGCGGGGTATTCGCTGGTGAATTCGACCCACCGGCCGTCGTCGGGGTGGTGGAAGCCCAGCGTCCGGGCGTGCAGCCACTGGCGGGTCAGGCGCAGGCGCTTGGCCAGGACCGGGTCGGCGCCGTAGGTGAGGTCGCCGACGCACGGGTGGCGCAGCGCCGAGAAGTGCACCCGGATCTGGTGCGTGCGACCGGTTTCGAGCTTCACGTCCAGCAGCGACGCCGCGCGGAAGGCCTCGATCGTCTCGTAGTGGGTGATGCTCGGCTTGCCGCCCGCGACGACCGCCCAGCGGTAGTCGTGCTTGGGGTGGCGGTCGATCGGCGCGTCGATGGTGCCGACGCTCGGGTCCGGGTGCCCCTGCACGAGCGCGTGGTAGCGCTTCTCGACAGTGCGCTCCTTGAACGCGCGCTTGAGCACGGTGTACGCGCGCTCGCTCTTGGCGACCACCATGACGCCGGTCGTGCCGACGTCGAGCCGGTGTACGACGCCTTGGCGCTCGGCGGCGCCCGAGGTCGAGATGCGGATGCCCGCTCCCGCGAGCCCGCCGATCACCGTCGGGCCGGACCAGCCGGGGCTGGGGTGCGCGGCGACGCCGACCGGCTTGTCGACCACGACCACGTCGTCGTCCTGGTGCAGCACGATCAGGCCCTCGACGGCGATCGCCTGGACCTCGATCGGCCGTTCCGGCTCGGGCAGCGTCACCTCGAGCCACGTGCCCGCGAGCAGGCGGTCGGACTTGCCCGCGGGCCGCCCGTCGACCAGCACGTCACCGGACTCGGCGAGCGCGGCGACGACGGTGCGGGACAGGCCGAGCAGCTTCGACAGCCCCGCGTCGACCCGCATGCCGTCCAGACCATCGGGAACAGGAAGGGTGCGCGAGTCGCTCATGCGGCCACCTCATGAATTCGGTGGCTCCACTCGCGAAGGCACTGTGTCGATGATTCGCTCGCAAGCTCGCTCATGCGGTTTCTTTCGCCTTGGCCGAGGTGTGGGTGCCGTCGTAGTCGCGGCCGAGCATCGCCATGAGGACGATCAGGCCGCCGCCGACGCAGATCGCCGAGTCGGCGACGTTGAACACCGGCCACACCTCGCCGTTGGGGCCGAACACCGACACGAAGTCGATCACGTGCCCCTGCAGGACGCTGGGGGCGCGGAAGACGCGGTCGGTCAGGTTGCCGAGCGCGCCCGCGAGGACCAGGCCCAGACCCAGCGCCCAACCCGCGGAGCGCAGCTTCGGGATGATCCAGATGATCGCCACCACGACACCGAGCGCGACCAGGCTAAGCAGCCAGGTCATGCCGGTCGCCATCGAGAACGCCGCACCCGGGTTGCGCACGAGCTGCAGGTAGACGGCACCGCCGAGCAGCCGGATCGGGGCCTCGCCCTCCAGCGTCGCGACCGCGATGATCTTGGTGACCAGGTCCGCGGCGAACACGGCCAGCGCGGCCGAGATCAGCAGCAGGCGGCGGCGGGCGGGCGGTGCGGGCGTGGCCGGTTCCGACTCGGTCGGGGTATCACGGTCGTCGCCGCGCTCAGTGTTCACCGGTCCATTGTCCATGGTGTGCGGAGCGGCCGGTCAGGACACCTCTCGGAGGAACGGCGGCAGCGGCCGCTCGTCGTCGGCGGGGACCCACCGGCCGTCGACCTGCGCATAGGTGAAGGCCGGTCCGTCGGCTGCCAGCGAGCGCAGCGCGGCGACGAGCCGGTCGACGTGTTCGGCGGTGGAACCGAGTCCCAGGCTGGCCCGGACGGCCCGCTGCTGGTCGGCGCCGGAGCGGTCGAGGAGCCTGCGGGTGGCGATGTGCGCGCAGAAGGCCCCGTCGCGCACGCCGATGCCGTGCTCGGCGGACAGGGCGGCGGCGGTGAGACCGGCGTCGAGGCCGTCGACGCTGAAGCTGACCACGCCGACCCGGTCCTGCTCGGGTCCGAACAGTTCGAGGACCCGCAGGCCGGGGATGCCCGCGAGGCCTTGGCGCACCCTGCGCAGCAGGGTCCGCTCGTGCGCGGCCACGTCGTCCCAGCTCTGCGACAGCGTCTCGCAGGCCACTGCGAGCGCGTGCACACCGACGACGTTGGGCGAGCCCGCCTCGTGCCGCTCGGGCACGGCGGTCCAGGACACGCCGAGGTGGTCGCCCCAGTCGACGACCTGGCGGGTGGCGCCGCCGCCGACCAGGTACGGGTCGGCCGCCTGCAGCCAGTCCGAACGCCCGATCAGCGCGCCCGCGCCATAGGGGGCGTAGAGCTTGTGGCCGGACAGGACGACGTAGTCGACGTCGAGCGCGCGGATGTCGACCGGGCGGTGCGGGGCGAGTTGCGCGGCGTCGAGTACGACCCGGGCGCCGTGGCGGCGGGCGACCTTGGCGAGTTCGGCGATGGGCCACACCTCGCCGGTGACGTTGGACGCGCCGGTGAGCACCACCAGCCGCGGACCGACCGGGCAGGTGCTCAGGGCGGCGTCGAGCGCGGCGATGGTGGCGGCGGCGTCGGCCGGGGTCTTGACCCGGTGGACCCGCGGTCCGCGCCACGGCAGCAGGGCGGCGTGGTGCTCGGTGTCGAACAGCACGACCGAGGTGCCCTTGGGCAGCGCGCGGGCGAGCAGGTTCAGGCTGTCGGTGGTGTTGCGGGTGAAGACCACCGCGTCGGTCGCGCGCGCGCCCACGAACCGGCGCAGTGTGTCGCGCGCCTGCGCGTAGACCCCGGTGCACACCTGCGAGGCGAAGCCCGCCCCGCGATGCACGCTGGCGTACCAGGGAAGCAACTCGTCCACGGCGTCGCGCACGGCGTCCAGACAGGGCGCGCTCGCGGCGTGGTCGAGATTGGCGTAGCCGACCTGGCGGCCGTCGAGCAGCGGCACGGTCAGGCGGGCGCCGACGACTGTGGGCACGGTGGACTCACTCGGGTCGGCGGTGCGTGCTGTCGGGAAGGAGATGGCGAGCGTCAAGGCAGGCCTCCGGGTCCTGGGACCCGCATGGGTCCGCGCTTGCCCGCTCGCACCACGCGACGGGCCAGGTCCTCACCCGGGGCACCCCACCGCGGAAGGAGGGTTGCCGGTCAGCGAGCCGGGGCTTGACGCTGACACTCATGACCTTGGTCTCGACCCTAGCCGACAACTCGGGCGCCGCGCACCGCCGTCCAGATTCTGGGAGTCGACGATCAGTCCTTGCCGGATTCGCCCTTCCAGCGGGCGTAGCGGCCCGCCCGGTCGACCGCGCGGATGCGGCTCTCGGTGGCTGAGCGCACGGCCTGCGTGGTGACCACGAGAATCTGGTCGCCTTCCTGCAGCCGGGTGGTCGGGCCGGGGGTGAAGCCCTTCCCGTCCCGGGCGACCAGGCTGACCGTCGCGCCCGGTGGCAGCCGCAGTTCGGCCAGGTACACGCCGTGCAGCTTCGAGCCTGCCGGGATGGTCACCTGCAGCAGCTCGGCGTCGAGTTCGTCGAGGGTGGCGACGTCGACCTCGACCTCCTTCGGCTTCGCCCCCGGATCGAGCCTGAGGACGCGCGCCAGCATCCCGAGGGTGCTGCCCTGCACCAGCGTCAGCACGATGACCAGCACGAACACCGCGTCAACCAGCTCGGTCGCCCCGGGCAGGCCCTGTGACAGCGGGATCATCGCGAGCACGATCGGCACGGCTCCGCGCAGTCCCGCCCAGGAAAGGAACGCCTGTTCTCGCCAGGGGACTCTGAACGGCGTGGTGGAGATCAGCACGGACAGGGGTCTCGCGAGGAAGGTGACCACCGCCCCGGCGACCAGCCCCGGCACGATCGCGTCGAGCAGCCGCGACGGCGAGGCGAACAACCCGAGCAGGACGAACAGGCCGATCTGCGCGAGCCAGCCGAGGCCCTCGGCGAAGGAGACGGTGTCGGCCCGGTGCGGCAGCTTGGAGTTGCCCAGCACCAGGCCCGCGATGTAGGTGGCGAGCAGCCCGGAGGCGTGCGCGGCCTGCCCGCCAGCGAACGCGAGGATGCACACGGCCACCGTCGCGAGCGGGTAGAGGCCGGTCGCGGGCAGCGCGGCCCGGCGCAGGGCGTGCGTGCCGAGCCAGCCGAGGCCGACGCCGATCACCGCGCCGAGGCCGAGTTCGTAGACGAGGGTGAGCGGCAGGGTCCAGGTGACCGGGTCGGTCGAGGCGAGCAGCACGACCGCGATGTAGCAGGGCGCGTCGTTCATGCCGGACTCCAGCTCCAGCGACCCGACAAGCCGTCTGGTGACCGACAGGTTGCGCAGGACGCTGAACACGGCCGCGGCGTCGGTGGACGCCAGCACGGCGCCCCACAGCATCGCCATCCGCCATTCCAGGCCGAGGATCCAGTGCAGCATCGCGCCCGCGACTCCGACGCTGATCACAACCGCCACTGTGGACAGGGCGATTCCGGGCCACAGCGCGGGTTTCACCTCATCCCACCGCGTGGTCAGGCCACCTTCGGTCAGGATGAGGACCAACGCGGCCAAGCCGAGCGCCTGCGTCAGCTCGGCGTTGGAGAACTCGATGCCGAAGCCCGCTTCGCCCAGCAGGACGCCGATCCCGAGGTAGAGGAGCAGCGAGGGCAGGCCGACCTTCACCGAGACGCGCACCGCGAGCACGGCCGCGAGGATCACGGCCGCTCCGATGCCGAGCGCCAAGGTCAGGTCAGCCACGCCGCCTCCACGTTGTCAGACGCATTCTCCCCTGCCGCGGGCCGACCAGCGTCTTCTCGACGATCAGGCCCCGCGTCACCGCTCGTCGAGCAGCCGGTCCAGAGTGGATTTCGCGTCGTCGGGAGGGTGATCGATCTCGACGACCTTGTCCCGGCCGCGGTCGCCGGTGACGATGTGGACGTCCTGGCGGCGCACCCCGAAAGCCGCGGCCAGCGCCCGGCGCACCGCTTCGTTCGCCTTACCCTCGACCGCGGGCGCGGCGACGGCCACGACCAGCGCGTCGGTCCACCGACCGCCGACCTTGGTCTTGCGCGCGCCCGGCTTGACCCGGACCCCGAAGCGGAACGCCATTCACCGCTCCGCCGCGGGCACGAGGATGACCCGCAGCACGTCGTCGATGTAGGCGCGCCTGCTCGACGCCGAGCGGGGCAGCAACTCGGGCGCGACGCGCATGAGCTGAGCCTGTCCGAGGTAGGCGGAGTAGGCGAACACAGCCCGTCTGCGCGCCGCGGCACGGCCGAAGCCCAAATCCGTGAACTGCGTGACCAGATAGGCGATCCGGCGTTCGGTCACCCGTGAGACAGCCGCCGAGACCACGGGATCGGCGGTGGACGCCAGCAGCGCCAACTCGATGCCGAAAGCGTGCTCGCCCGCGAGGATGGCCCCGAACAGCAGCCGCAGCCGCTCCTCGCCGGTGGCGCCCTGGTCGGCGAAGCCGATCACACCTTCGGTGTGCTCCCGCTCCCACCGGGCGAGCGCGGCTTCGAGGAGCGCGTCGCGGGTCGGGAAATGCCAGTAGAGGCTGCCTTTCGTGGCTCCGACGCGGGCGGCGAGCGGCTCGACGGCGACCGCGGCCGCGCCGCCCTCGGCGATCGCTTCGAGCGCGATCGCCGTCCAGTCGTCCTTGGTCCTTCTCGTCGGCACACCCATACGCTACCGTACGCTCAACACCATACGGTTCCGTACGGAAGGACGATCGCATGATTCTCAATACGCACCAACGGGAAATCCCGGTCGAGCCGCGGCGCGTCGGGGAGCTGCTCGACCAGCTCCTGGGGCCCGACAGCCCGATCTGGCCAGTCGACTCCTGGCCAGAGCTGCGCTTCGACCGGCCGCTGTCGGTGGGCGCGGTGGGCGGCCACGGTCCGATCCGGTACTCCTGCACGGCGTACCAACCCGGCAGGCTCGTCGAGTTCACCTTCGCGCCGGACTTCGTCATCCAGGGAACGCACACGCTCGAAGTGGTCGACGGCGCCACACCGGACACCTGCGTGGTGCGGCACGTGCTCACCGGGCACCCGAAGGGCGCCGGGCATCTGCTGTGGCCGCTGGCTATCCGGTGGCTGCACGACGCGCTGATGGAGGACGGCTTCGACCGGGCGGGCGACTCGGTCGGACACCCGCCGGCGCGCCGCGCGCGATGGTCGCCCTGGGTGCGGATCCTGCGCTGGGCGATCGAGAAGCGTGCTCGCGCGGCGGTCTAAGAGCTACACCCGAATGGCGCATCAAGCGTTCCTGCATCACCCGTAAGGCGGCATGGTTCTTTTACGGAAAGTTGCAGTACGCATGGGGAAGATCTGCGTTTAACATGGGCGAACGCAGCGTGCGACGGACCGCTCCACTCCCCTGCCGGACTCGCCCACCGAAGGAGGCTCCGCTCGCATCCGGCCCAGTGCCGGATCGCCGAGCAGGCAACCAGATGACCGCACACCGATGGAGTGCCCTCTCCTCGGTCCGCCTCATCGCGCGTTCCCGGCGTTTGCGCGCCGAAGAACGGACAGCGACCGCGGGCCACGTCTTACTCAGACTCATCGTCCCGCTCGGCTTGGCCGGGCTGACCGCCGCCCTCCGGGTGGGGATGCTCCAGTCCCCCGCCCAACCCGTTGAAGCACAACATGTGGCACAGGTGTACGCGGTGGCCGAGCTTGGCAAGCTGCTCGACCCACTCGGCGCCGCAGCGGCCCCGCTGGCCTGGTTACAGATCGGCGGTTACACCGCCCTGACCGACGCCTTCGCCCGGCACGCGACCGGCGCCATCGCCGTCCGCGAATCGATCCTGTTCGCCTCCGCCTGCTGCGCCCTGCTGGTGTGGCTCTTCGCCCGCCGCATGTCGCTGTCGCGGTGGACCGCCGCCGCCGCGGTCGGCATGGTCGCGCTGTCACCGATGGCGATCTCCATCCAGAGCGCCGTGCGGCCGGAGAACGTGGCCATGCCGTGGGCGCTGGCCGGGCTCGGTTTGCTGTGGACCCACAACCGGCACCGCTCACTCGCGCCGGACCTGTGGGCCACGGCGTTCCTGGTCATCGCGGTGATCACCGCCCCGGTCATGCTGGCGCTCGTCCCCACCGGCGCCTGGCTGATCTGGCGGCGCCGACGCAAGCGCTTGTCGCTGATGGTGGCCTCGCTGTTCACCCTCGGCGTCGGCATCGGCCTGGGCACCACCAGGGTCCTCGACGGCGCCTACCTCACCGGCGACGGACCCGTCCCGGCGCACTGGGTGGCGATGGACCCGGTCCTGGCCGCCACCGCCGTCTTCGCCGCCTGCGGCGCCCTGTTCTCCTACCGGCTGCGCCCGCTCGCCGTCGGTGTCCTCTCCCTGATCGTGACCGCACTGATCCCCGGCGGCCCCGGAACCGCGGCCCTGACCGTGGTACCGCCGCTGGCCGCACTGCTGATCGCCGGAACGGTGGAGTGCGGCATCACCCACCGCGAGCGGGTCGGCAGGCACCAGCTGGTCAGGCCGTTCCTGGTGCCCACGGCGGCGCTCGCGGTGACCGTGGCCGCGTTCGCGATCCCCGCGTGGGCGAGCCCGGTCGGCGCGACCGAGCGTTCCGACATCGCCCCGGCTGTCGCGGCGGCGGGTTGGTTGCGGGTCAATCTGCCCGAGGCGCGGATCCTGACCGACGATTCCATGTGGGTGGACCTGGTTCGCGGGGGACGGCCGATTGCCGCCACCACCCGACCGGACGAGTGCGTCGACACCTGTCTGGCGCAGTCGTGGCTGCTGCTCACCCCGGCCCTGCGCCAGGACATCGACGTCCGACCAGGACTCGCGAGCGCGGTGGACCGCAGCAAACTCGTGGCGGTGTTCGGCGCGGGCGAGACCCGGGTGGAGGTCCGCAGCCATCCATAGTGGACTGATGCCGTCATCCGGCGAGGATGCGGGACATCAGCCCGCCAGGAACGTTCCCGCCACGGCCACCGCGGGCGCGGCCGAACCCGCGTCCTCGACCAGCACGGCGAACGCGACGTCGCCGCGATAGCCCGCGAACCAGCCGTGTGAGTGGGTGCCGTCGCCGAACTGGGCGGTTCCGGTCTTGCCGGCCACGGCGCCGTATTTGGCCAGCGCCTGGGCTCGGCCCACGGTCACGACCTCGCGCATCATGGTGCGCAAGGATTTGACGGTGGCCGCCGAGGGGCCCTGGTAACCGGTCTTCACGACGGTCTCCACCCCGGTGAACAGCCGTGGGGTGACCGCGGACCCCTTGGCCACCGTGGCGGTCATCAGAGCCAAGCCGAACGGGCTGGCCTGGACCGTGCCCTGCCCGATGCTGTTCTCCACCTGCTCCGGGGTGCCCCGGGCGGGCTGGACCCGGCCGGTCTGGGTGCTGATGCCGGGGATCTCGAAGTCCGCCGCGAAGCCGAACTGGGCGGCCGCGGCGGGCAGCGAGTCCGACGGCAGGTCGGCGGCCAGCGCGGCGAAAGTGGTGTTGCAGGACTGGGCGAACGCCGTGCGCAGAGGGCCGTCGGGGAGTTCGAAGTCGGCGTTCTTGATGCTGCGGGTGCCGATGGTCTGCCTGCCGAGGCAGGGCACGACGGTGTCAATACCGGCCTTGCCCTGGTTGAGGAGCGCGGTGGCGGTGACGACCTTGAACGTGGAGCCAGGCGGGTACAGGCCGTTGAGTGCCTTCGGGCTGCTCCCGGCGGCCGAGTTCTGCGCGACGGCGAGGATGCCGCCGGTCGACGGCTGGATGGCGACCAGGATGGCGGCGCCAGGGGCCGAGTCCACGGCGGCCTGGGCGGCCTTCTGGGTGACCGCGCTCAGTGTCGCGGTGACGGCCGGGGTGGGTTTGGCTTCGACGCCGAAGAGGTTCTCGACCTCGGCGCCCGCCTTGTCGAACAGCACCACGCGGACCGGGGCGGGGGTGCCCGCGGGCTGCACCTGGTTCTTGATCGCCCCAGCCAGCAGCGGCACGGCGGCGGGGTCGAGTGGCTTGCCGTCGCGGTCGAGGACGGCGTTCGACGCGGCGGCGGGCTGCCGCACGCCGAGGGAGAAACCGGACGTCAGCCTGGGATGCACGATCGCGGGGTCCCAGCGGACCCGCCAGCCCGCGGTGGCGCGTTCCATGGTCAACGCACTCGGGTACGTCCACACCTGGTCGACGCCCAAGGTCCAGCTGATCTGGAACTGCTGGGCGATCTCGGTCGCGTCCGCGGCGGGCGCCGCCTGGTTCGTCCACGCGGTGGCCACCTTGGTCGCCCCCAGCATCGACTTGACCTCGATCAACACCCGCGAGGCACCCTCACGGTCCGAGGTCATCGTCGCCGCGGTGACCATGTCCTGCGCGGCGAGCGACTTGATGAACCGATCACCGACCTGCAGTGCCGTCATGGTCGGCTGCGCCGATGTCGTCGGTGTGTTCGCGGCGGCCTGCGGCCCGCGTTGCCTGGGCATCAACACAAAGATGGCGGCGCCCACGCAGGCGATCACCGCCAACGCCCCAATGGACAGAATCCAGCGCTTTCGTGTCGATGACACGTCGAACCCCCAGTACCGCACATCCCCCGACGCGCGACAGTCACGCTTTCACCCACGATGCCAGGAAGGCGGCTCCCGGACTACCGAAAGCCGCCTTCCTGATACCTGCGCGTGATGTGAATTACCGCCGAACCACCAGCACCCGCACCTCGACACCGTCGCCGACTGTGCCGTCGAACCCAGTCTCGACCTCGCCGTATGCCACCACTTCGGCCAGCGTGTCGCCGCCGACGATGCCCTCGTGCGTGCGCACGGCCGCGCCCACGTCCTCCGGCGCGTGCACCGTCAGGCTGATCCGGTCGGACACGTCCAGACCGGCGTCGCGCCTGGCCTGCTGCACGACGCGGATCAAGTCGCGGGCGATGCCCTCGGCCGTCAGCTCAGCGGTGACCGCGGTGTCGAGCACGACCAAGCCCGAACTGGCGGGCAGCTCAGCGGTCGCACCCGGGTCGGTCGCGACGAGCCGGCGCTCGTACTCGCCGTCGAGCAACTCGATGCCCGCCGCGACAACCGCGCCGCCGTCGGCGGTGGTCCACTCCCCCGCCTTCACCGCCTTGATCACCTTCTGCACGTCGGCCCCGAGCCGCGGCCCGCACGCGCGGGCGTTGACCACGAGTTCGAAGTGACCGTGCGCGGCGACGTCGGTGGTCAGCTCGACCTCCTTGACGTTCACTTCGTCGCGGATCAGCTCGACGAACGGCTCGAGTACCGCCGCGTCCTCGGCCGCCACCAGCAGTCGCGCCAGCGGCAGCCGCACCCGCAGCTTGTTCGCCTTGCGCAGCGCCAGCGCCGACGAGCACACCTGCCGGACCCGGTCCATACCCGCGACCAGCTTGTCGTCGGCGGGCAGGTCGTCCGCGGCGGGCCAGTCGGCCAGGTGCACCGAACGCTCGCCGGTCAGACCGCGCCAGACCGCCTCCGCGGTGAGCGGCAGCAGCGGCGAAGTCAAGCGGGACACCACTTCCAGCACGGTGTGCAGGGTATCGATCGCGTCGGTGTCGCCCGACCAGAAGCGGTCACGCGAGCGGCGCACGTACCAGTTCGTCAGCACCTCAAGGTATTCGCGCACCGAGGCGCAGGACCCGGAGATGTCGTAGTTGTCCATCGACTCGGTCACCGACACCACGAGCTGCCGGGTCTTGGCGAGCACGTAGCGGTCGAGCACGTGCGTGGAGTCGACCCGCCAGGTGCCCTCCTTGCCTTCGGCGTTCGCATACAGGGCAAGGAAGTACCACGAGTTCCACAGCGGCAGCACGGCCTGGCGCACCGCGTCGCGGATGCCGCGCTCGGTCACGACCAGGTCGCCACCGCGCAGGATCGGGCTGGCCATGAGGAACCAGCGCATCGCGTCGGAGCCGTCGCGGTCGAAGACCTCGTTGACGTCCGGGTAGTTCTTGCGGGACTTGGACATCTTCTGCCCGTCGTCGCCCAACACGATGCCGTGCGCGACGCAGTTGGTGAACGCGGGCCGGTCGAACAGCGCCGTCGCGATCACGTGCATCGTGTAGAACCAGCCGCGCGTCTGGCCGTTGTACTCGACGATGAAGTCACCCGGGTAGTGGTCCTCGAACCACTGGGCGTTCTCGAACGGGTAGTGCACCTGGGCGAAGGACATCGAGCCGGACTCGAACCAGCAGTCCAGCACCTCGGGCACCCGGCGCATGACCGACTTGCCCGTCGGGTCGTCCGGGTTGGGCCGGGTCAACTCGTCGACGTGCGGGCGGTGCAGGTCGGTCGGGCGCACGCCGAAGTCACGCTCGAGGTCGTCGAGCGAGCCGTAGACGTCCACCCGCGGGTACTCGGGGTCGTCGGACACCCAGACCGGGATCGGCGAGCCCCAGAACCGGTTGCGGCTGATGTTCCAGTCGCGCGCGTTCTCCAGCCACTTGCCGAACTGGCCGTCCTTGATGTGCCCGGGCACCCAGTTGATCTGCTGGTTCAGCTCGACCATGCGGTCCTTGAACTTGCTGACCGCGATGAACCACGACGAGACCGCCCGCTGGATCAGCGCGTTGTCGCAGCGCCAGCAGTGCGGGTACGGGTGGTCGTAGGTCTCGTGCCGAAGCAGCAGGCCGGCTTCCTTGAGGTCGCGGATGATCGGCTTGTTCGCGTCGAAGACCTGCAGGCCCTCGTACGGCGCGACCTCGCTGGTGAACCGGCCGTGCGGGTCGACGGGGACGACGACCTCGATGCCCGCGGCGTCGGTGACGAGCTTGTCCTCCTCACCGAAGGCGGGCGCGATGTGCACGATGCCCGTGCCGTCCTCGGTGGTGACGTAGTCGGCGGCGAGGACCTGGTGGGCGTTCTCCCGCCCGGCGAAGAAGTCGAACGGCGGCGCGTACTTCGTGCCGAGCAGGTCGGAACCGGTGTAGCGCGCGAGAACCGCGGGCTCCTCACCGAGTTCGCGCGCGTAGGCCGGGACTCGCGCCTCGGCCAGCAGGTAGCGCTTGTCCTCGGGACCCTGGACGACGACGTAGTCGACATCCGGGTGCACGGCGGCGGCGAGGTTGGACGGAAGCGTCCACGGCGTGGTCGTCCACACGAGAGCCTGGACGCCGTCGAGGTCGGCGCCCGGCGCGAGCAGCCGCAGACCGACCGTGACCGCCGGGTCCTGGCGGTCCCGGTAGGTGTCGTCCATTTTGGTCTCGGTGTTCGACAGCGGCGTCTCGCAGCGCCAGCAGTACCACAGCACGCGGAAGCCCTCGTAGATCAAGCCCTTGTCGTGCAAGGACTTGAAGGCCCACATGACGCTTTCCATGTAGTCCAGGTCGAGGGTCTTGTAGTCGTTGTCGAAGTCGACCCAGCGGGCCTGGCGGGTCACGTAGTCGCGCCACTGGTCGGTGTAGCGCAGCACCGACGTGCGGCAGGCCTCGTTGAACTTCTCGATGCCGAAGTCCTCGATCTCGCTCTTCGACGAGAACCCGAGCTGCTTCTCCGCCTCGACCTCGGCGGGCAGACCGTGCGTGTCCCAGCCGAAGCGGCGCTCGACGTGCTTGCCGCGCATGGTCTGGTAGCGCGGGACGACGTCCTTGACGTAGCCGGTCAGCAGGTGGCCGTAGTGCGGCAGGCCGTTGGCGAAGGGCGGGCCGTCGTAGAAGACGAACTCGTTGGCGCCGTTGTCGCCCGCCGGGCGAGCGTCCACAGTGGCCTTGAACGTCTGGTCGGCGGACCAGTAGTCGAGCACGGCCCGTTCCAGCTCAGGGAAAGAGGGCTGCGCGGGGACAGCGGCGGTCTCGGTGTGGTGCGCCCTGGGGTACGGCATCGGTGGTACTCCTCGTACGGATCGGTCGGACCCACACGGGGACGACTCGCGCCGGCCTCCATGCCGCCGCTCGCCGCGGTACCACCCCGCTTGCCGCCGGCGCCGAAACGCCGATGACCGCTCTAGGTCGGCTGTGACGGGCCGATCCCGTCCGGTTCTACTGAGGCTCGCGCCCGTTCTTCCGGAGGCTCCCCGGTGATGGCCGGATCAGTGCCTTGACATCCAGGGTAACCGGTCCGCGCAAGCCGGTTCAGCCGACCAGGTGTTTGACCATGATCGTCGTGGGCGCGCGGGCGGTGTCCTCCAGCGCGGCCATCAGCGCACTCGCGCAGCCCTTGCCCCGCGCGTCGCGGTGCACCAGCAACTTGACCACCTCGGCGCGGTGCGGACCGTTGTCCTGGGTCGCGAGCGCCAACCGGACCGTCCCGACGACCCGAGGGGTGCCGACGAACCCGACACTCGCCCCGCTCGCCACGCAGTCCACCAGGACCTGCGCCAGCCCGTCGACAAGTCCGTCCGCGTCCTTCACCAACTCGACTCGCATGCCGCCATTGTGGCCTCAAGGTCGGTCCGGCTCGAACGCCTCCCGCCGAAAGTGCCGCCACGCGAAGCCGGTCAACACGACCATCGCCGCACCGGCAGCCCACATCGGCGCCGTGACGCCCCACTGGCGCGCGATCAGGCCACCGGCCAGTGAGCCGATCGACGCGCCGCCGATGACCAGGAGGAAGTACACGCTGCCGACCCGGCCGCGCAGCCGGTCGGGAATGACCCGCTGGCGGACCGACATGGCGACGACTCCCCAGATCGACGCGTGGACACCGAAGACCAGCAGCGTCGCCCCGGCGACCCACGCGTCGGTGGCCAGTGCCAGGCCGAAATGGGTCGCGGTCTCGATCACCATGCCCGCCCGCAGCAGCCAGGCATCCCCGAATCGCGTCTGCGCACGAGCGGCGACGGCGGTCCCCATCAGGCCACCCACCGCCATCACCGCCAGCAGCAGCCCGAAGCCGATCTCGGGCAGGTCGAGATGCTCCTTCGCATAGAGCACCAGAATCGCCGACGGCGCGAAGAACGCGACGTTCATCAGGCACAAGACCACCGCGAGGGCCCTGAGCAACTCGTGTCGCCACAGCCACCGCAGCCCCTCGCCGATCTCCTGGCGCAGCGGCCGTCGCTCGACGACCTCAGCGGGCGGCGGTCGGTATCGCAGGGTGGCCAGCACGGCGGCGCCGAGGAGGAACATCGCGGCGTTGGTCCCGAACGGCAGGGCAGCGCCGACCACGAACAGCGCCGCACCCACCGGCGGCGCGATAAGCAGGTTGCCGACGAAGTGCAGGGCGTAGAGCCTGGCGTTGGCCTTGGGCAGCAGGTCGGGCGACACGACTGCGGGAACCATGGCGGCGGAGGCGTTGTCGGCCAGCGTCTCGCCGATCCCCAGCAGGAAGAACGCGGCGTAGACGAGCGCGATCGTGACGTGGCCGGTCCATACGGTCGCGGCCAGGCCGCCGATCACGACGGCCCGGAAGACGTCGACCGAGATGATCAGCACCCGGCGGTCGAGCCGGTCGACGAGCGCGCCACTGATCAGGGAGAACAGCAGCCAAGGCAGCCGCTGGACGAAAGCCGCACCGGACACGATCGCCGGGTCGGAGGTCAGTCCGGAGACCAACAGCGGGCCCGCGGCCAGCGCGATGCCGTCACCGAGGTTGGTCGCGGCCGTGGACGCCCAGAGCTTGCCGAAGTCGCCACCGAGACGCTTGGTCCCCACGCCGGACAGGACCATGCGAAACCGCGCCCCCTAGATCAGCTGACATCAACTGTTCCAGGGACGAGTCGCGAGACGCGACCGGTTTCGCCTTCGGCTGAACTACTTCTCGCCGGGGGTCCTGGCTCCTCGGCCCGCGCGGTGCTTGGCCGCCAGGGTCGCGTCCGGGCTGCACCGCGCGCACGGGGTGAAGCCGAGCTGGCGGGCCTCGGCGACCGGGAGACCGATCGACGACCGTCCGCCCAGCCAGGCGCACTTGGCCAGGTGGTAGCGCGGACGCTCGTCCAACACCCGGACGTCGGCCGTCAGCCCGGAGATCACCAACAGGTCGGCGGCGTCCGTCGGCTCCTCGCCGGGCTCATCCTCCGAGGACGTCTCGGGGACGACAGCGACCGCCTCGGCAGGCGGGACCGACGCAACGACAGGCTCCTCGACGGGCTCGTCGACAGCTTCATCGACGTACTCCGGCTCACGGTCGTCGACCTCGGCCACAGCCTCAGGCTCGGCGGCCTTGCGGCGGCGGTTGCCCAGCCAGTCGTAGACCAGGATGCCCGCGGCGGCGATGCTGATGCCGACCGAGAGCCACGCCCAGAGGGTGTTGGCCGTTGTCAGAGCCGTGACCAGCAACCCGAGGGCGGCCAGCACCAAGATCAAGACGATGTACAGCACCGTGTGCCCTACTGCCTTGATCGGGACGCCTCAGCGATGAGGCGTCCCGATCAGTGGCTCGCTAGGTCAGCCCGCTTCCGCACGCGGGCCGAAGGAGTAGCCGCTCTGCTGACCGGCACCGCGTCCGCCCTCGGTGGTCGGGGCCGCGGAACCGCGGTCGCCGAGCTCACGCAGGCTGGACTCGAGGAAGGTCTTCAGACGTGTGCGGTACTCGCGCTCGAAGGTGCGCAGCTCGTCGATCTTCTTCTCCAGCGTGGTGCGTTCCTGCTGCACCGCGCCGATGATCTCGGTGTGCTGCCGCTGGGCGTCGCGCTCCAGCGTGGTCGCCTTCTCCCTGGCCTGACGCTCCAGGGTCTCGGCCCGGGTCCGGGCGTCGTTCAGCATGGTCTCCGCGCGCGTACGCGCCTCGGTGACCATGGTGTCGGACTTCGCACGCGCATCGGACAGCAGCTGCTCGGACTTGGTCCGTGCCTCCGACAGCATCCCGTCGGCTTCGGCTTTCGCCTCGCCGGTGAGCCGGTCGGCCATCTCCTGTGCGAGGCCCAGAACCTTGGCGGCCTGCACGTGGTGATCACCGCCGCCCCCGGGACTGGTCTGCTCCAGCGCACTGGGCGGCGGAACCGGAGTGAGCCGACGCGGCTCCTCGGCCTGACGCGGCGCCACGCTGGGCACGCCACCCCCGGACCGAGCGTCGTCGAGGTCGGCGCGGGCCGACTCCAACTGCGCGTCGAGCTGCTCGACCTGCGCGCGCAGGTCGTTGTTCTCCTCGATCAGGCGGGAGAGCTCCACCTCGACCAAGTCGAGGAAGGCGTCCACCTCGTCCTCGTTGTAGCCCCGCTTGCCGATGGGAGGCTTGCTGAACGCGACGTTGTGCACGTCAGCGGGGGTCAACGACATCTGATCACCTCACGCACTCCAGGGCTGCCATCAACCCAAGTCTCCCCGATCACCCGGGATACGCCAGTTGCATCAAGATGAATACAACCAGCAGCAGCACCATAATCGATAGGTCCAGGCCTACACCCCCGATTCGGACTGTCGGTATCAACCGACGGACCAAACGCACCGGGGGATCGGTCACTGTGTAGATGGTCTCCAGCGCTACCGCAACCCCTCCGGCTGGTCGCCACTCGCGTGCGAACGTGCGCACGAGTTCCACGACCACCCTGGCGGTGAGCAGCAGCCAGAAGGCGAACAACACCCAATAGACGGCAAGAAGCACTGGTTCCACAGCTCAACTGTGCCATCACTTAGCTTCGGGTGGCGAACCCGCCCTCCGCCAACCTCCGCTTGTCCTCCGCGGTGGGGTCGACATTGGGCGGTGAGATCAAGAACACTTTGTTCGTGACCTTGTCGATGGAGCCGCGCAACGCGAACGCGAGACCGGCCGCGAAGTCGACGAGACGCTTGGCGTCCGCGTCGTCCATCGCGGTCAGGTTCATGATCACGGGGCGGCCGTCGCGGTAGTGCTCACCGATGGTGCGCGCCTCGTTGTAGCTGCTGGGATGCAGTGTCACGACGCGGCCCATCGGGTATCCACCTGCCTGTACAGCGGGCTCCACCTGCCGCAGCCGGGGAGCCGGGTCGCGGCGGGCGTCCATGGCGAGCGCGCCATGGGTCTGCGGCTCGGAGGTCTGCCCAGCCCACGCCGGCCGCGAACGGCCCCGGTCGACGGGCTCGAAGTCGTCCTCGACATCGTCGCGGTAGCCCGCGCGAGCGCCGCCGAACCACCGACGGCGTCCTCCGGCGTACTCGTCGAAGTCGTCGTCGAGGTACTCCGGACGGCGGCCGTAGGGGCGACGGTCGTACTCATCACCCTCGTAGTCCTCGAGCTCTTCGGCAGGCACCATTCCGAAGTAGGCCTTCAGCTTCTGCAGCGTACTCATGGCGTTCCTCCGCGACTCCCCTTGCGTGGTCCCACATGGCGCACCGTCAAGGGGAGGCTAGCCCGCGTCCCCCTAGCAGAGCAGTTCCGACACGCACGCACGTCGACCCATGGTCCACCGCTTCTTCAAGATCGTTACTCATGCCGCACGACAGCTCACGCGCCGTTGGATACAGCTCGCGTAGCTGGTGTGCCACACCCGCTAGACGTTCGAACGCCGCCGAAGGTTCCATCCCGACGGGCGCCACAGCCATGATCCCCTTCAACGACAATTCACTCGATCGAATTACATGATCCGCTAAGTAATCAAGATCACTCAGGGGGCAGCCGCCGCGCGCGGGGTCGCCGTCGATGCTCGCCTGCAGGAGGACGTCGAGCGGCTCGGGACGATCTTGGGCGGCCTTGGCCAGCGCGTCGGCCAGCCGGGTCGAGTCGACCGACTGCACCTCATCGGCCCAGCGGACCACTGAGCGCACCTTGTTGCGCTGCAGCCGCCCGACCATGTGCCAGCGCGGCTTGGCGTCGGGTCGGAGCTCCATGAGCTCATCGAACTTCGCACCGGCCTCTTGATCACGGTTTTCGGCGAGACCAAGCACTCCGAGGTCAGCCAAGATCGCCGCGTCGGTGGCGGGGAAAGTCTTTGTCACGGCGAGAAGCCGCACGTCAGCGGGGTTTCGGCCGGCGTTGCGGCAGGCAGCGTCGATCCGCCCGCGCACGTCGGCGAGGTTCGCGGCGATCTCCGCGGCGCGGTCCGTCACGGCTCGAGCCAAGTGATCGCGGCCAATCGCCCAGTGGTCCCTTCCCTGCGGTGACTGAACAGCGAACGCTCCTCATTCGTGCACCGCGGGTCAATCCCGATCTTCCCGACGCCCGCGTCGGCGAGCTGCCGCCAGAGCCCGGCGCGCAGATCCAGTCCGGGCGTGCCCTTGCGGGTGCGGCACGCGCTGCCCGGCAGATGCTTCTCGACGTCGTTCTGCATCGCCTGCGGCACCTCGTAGCACTCGCCGCACACCGACGGCCCGAGGAGCACCTCGATCCGGGACACGTCGGCGCCCGCTTCGCGCATCGCGTCGAGCGCCGCCGGGACCACGCCGACCCGCGCGCCCACGCGACCCGCGTGCACCGCGGCGACCACACCGGCCTCGGGGTCGCCGAGCAGGATCGGGACGCAGTCGGCGACGAGCGCGATCACCGCGAGGTTCGGCTCCGCGGTCACGAGCGCGTCGGTCGCCTCGACCGGCTCGGACCGCGGGCCGTCGACGACCGCGGCGGTGCGGCCGTGGACCTGTTCCATCCAGACCAGCCGGTCGGGTCCGAGCCCGAGCTCGCGGGCCAGCCGCTCCCGGTTCGCCGCCACCGCCTGCGGCGCGTCCCCGACGTGGTCGCCGAGGTTGAACGAGTCGTACGGCGCGGCGGATGCCCCGCCCTCGCGTGTGGTGACCACCCGGCGAATCCGCACCCAGAACTCCTCAGTCGACCGATAACGAACACGAACCCCGGCGGGGGAACGCCGGGGTTCGTATGGTGCAGGAGCGGTGCTACCTGCGCATGAACGGGGGTACGTCGACCTCGTCGTCCGGGTCGTCGCCGACCGGGACGGCGCGGCCGGGCAGGGTGCCCTGGGTGCCGCGCACGTTCGGCAGCGGCTGTCCGCCACCGACCGGCGGCGGGGCCTGGGTGGTCTGCTGCGCGTAGCCCATGCCGTTGCCCGCGGGCGCCTGCGCCTGGTAGCCACCGGCAGGCTGCGGCGTCTGCTGCTGGTAGCCGGTGTGCTGCTGGGGCGCGGGCTGCTGCTGGGTGGCAGGCGCCTGCCGCTCGGTCGACACCTGACCCGCCTTGGCGGTCGCCGTGGCGCCCGTCGTGGTGCCGCGGGTGCCGAGCGCCGTCGGATCGAGTTTCTTGTGGGTCGGCGCACCCGCGTCAAAACCCGCGGCGATCACCGTGACCCGGACCTCGTCGCCGAGGGAGTCGTCGATGACCGTACCGAAGATGATGTTGGCCTCGGGGTGCGCGGATTCCTGCACCAGCGACGCCGACTCGTTGATCTCGAACAGGCCGAGGTCGGACCCGCCGGCGATGGCGAGCAGGACGCCGTGGGCGCCGTCCATCGACGCCTCCAGCAGCGGCGAGTTGATCGCCTTCTGCGCGGCCTGCACCGCGCGGCCCTCGCCGCGGGCCGAGCCGATGCCCATCAGCGCGCTGCCCGCGCCGGACATGACGCTCTTGACGTCGGCGAAGTCGAGGTTGATCAGACCCGGCGTGGTGATCAGGTCGGTGATGCCCTGGACACCGGAGAGGAGGACCTCGTCGGCGGAGCGGAAGGCGTCCATCAGGCTCACGCCCACGTCGCCGAGCTGCAGCAGCCGGTCGTTCGGGATCACGATGAGCGTGTCGCACTCGTTGCGCAGCTCGCTGATTCCGTCCTCGGCCTGCTTCGCGCGGCGCTTGCCCTCGAAGGAGAACGGACGGGTGACCACACCGATGGTCAGCGCGCCGAGCTTGCGGGCGATCGAGGCCACGACGGGCGCGCCGCCGGTGCCGGTGCCGCCGCCCTCACCCGCGGTGACGAAGACCATGTCGGCCCCCTTGAGGACCTCCTCGATCTCCTCGCGGTGGTCCTCGGCGGCCTTGGTGCCGACCTCAGGGTTGGCACCCGCGCCGAGGCCTCTGGTCAGTTCGCGGCCGATGTCGAGCTTGACGTCGGCGTCGGACATGAGCAGTGCCTGCGCGTCGGTGTTGACGGCGATGAACTCGACGCCCTTGAGGCCGACCTCGATCATGCGGTTGACGGCGTTCACGCCGCCGCCACCGATGCCGACGACCTTTATCACGGCGAGGTAGTTGTGCGGGGGCGTCATCAAAGGCCGCCTTCCTGAATCGTGTCGAGCATGATCGTGTCCGGACGGGAAACCCTCGACCTCAACCAGAGACTGAGAGTTATGTCAACCCCGGACCACGCAAGGAAGGTAGGCACTGGCCGGCCGCCGATCCAGCCGCCACGCCGTAATACGCGGCGGATGTTCGTCACGGACGTAAGGAACCGCGTTTATCACTCGCCCGTGGCGCCGTCGAGCTGTTCGCGGATGAGGTCGAGATGCCCGACGTGCCGGGCGGTCTCCTCGATCATGTGCAAGATCACCCAGCGCACCTTGGCCTGTTTGTCCCCGCGGAAGGCGACGACATCGTCGAGTCCGAGTCTCGCGGCGGTCTCACGGCTTTTCGAGCACTGCGCCCGGTAGTCGTCGATCAGCCGCGCGCGACCGTCATCAGCTCCGAGGGCAGCAGGCTGCGGTGGGCGTCCTCTTCGGACAAACCCGCCGCCTTGGTGACGACAGTGGCGCGGTGATATTCCAGAAACGCGCTGAGCTGGGTGGACTCGTCGGCCACGTACGGCGGATCGATCCGGGTCTCGGTCGAGGTCATGGCCGCGAGCCGTCGGACACCACCGACAGTCGCACCGGGTTTTCGCGCGGCGGGTCAGGAGATCGTCGGGAAGTCCGGGGTGCCCACGTCGTAGACCTTGCCCGGCTGGGTCAGCAGCGGACCCAGCACCGCGGCCTTGCGGTCGGAGTGCTCGGCACTGCCCCACTTCACCACCCGGCCGTCCGCCAGGATGATCTTCACGTTGCCGACCGTCTCCGCGGACACCGAGGTGACCTGCGGGCGCAGCGGGTCCGGCACGGCGGCCAGCACCGTCACCGCGGCCTTGACCGTCGGCCCGTCCGCGGCGGCGAGCTGGGGCAGGCCCGGTGGGGCCACCGACACGACACCGAAGTCCACGCCGTCGATGTCGATCAGGTGCACGCCGTCGGGCTGGGTGGTCACCGCGAACGGCGCGCGCTCGACCAGCGTGATGCGCACCGTCACCGGGTACGAACGGCGGACATCCACCGACCGCACTCGCGGCAGGGCCGCGACCCTGGCGGCGATCTCGTCGGTGTCGAGCCGCACCAGCGGGCTGCCCGCCTCGACCGCCGCGGCCTTGCGCACCTCGTCGTGGGTGAGGACGGACGTGCCGTAGACCTCGACCCCGCGCACACCGAACACCGAGGTGAACATGACCACGTAGACGAGGGCGATCACCCCGACGAAGGAGCCGAGCACCACCGCGCGGCGGACGAGGTAGCGGCGCCGGGTCAGCCTGCGCGGCCGGTCGGCGGCTTTGGGCGGCCTGCGCCGCTCCCTCGTCTGCGCGGAGGTCATTCCGTCGCCGCTCGCCGGTCGAGCTCGGCGATCAGCTCCGGGCCGAGCGACGTCACGTCTCCCGCGCCCATGGTCATCACCAGGTCGCCGGGACGGACCAGGTCGGCCACCAGCGTGGTCACCTTGTCGAAGGCGGGCTCGTAGTGCACCTCGGTACCGGTGATCGCGTCGGCGATCAACGCGCCGCTCACCCCCGGCTGCGGCTCCTCGCGGGCGCCGAACACGTCGAGCACGACGACGACGTCGGCGAGCCCGAGGGCCTGGGCGAACTCGGCGGCGAAGGCCTCGGTCCGCGAGTACAGGTGCGGCTGGAAGATCACCACGACCCGGCCGTCCTCGGCCGCGGGCCGGACCGCGCGCAGCTGCGCGTCGACCTCGGTCGGGTGGTGGGCGTAGTCGTCGTAGACCCGCACGCCGCCGGAACGGCCCTTGAACTCGAAGCGCCTGCGCACCCCGCCGAACGCGGCGATGCCCTCACCGAGCCCTTCGAGCGGTGCGCCCAGCTCCAGGCCCGCCAGCAGGGCGGCGAGCGCGTTGAGCGCCATGTGCTCGCCGGGAACCGCGACACCGAGCTCGAACTCCTGGCCGTCGAGCGACACGCGGGCCACGCCGCCGCCGTCGGCGGGGCGGTAGTCGAGCAGGGTGGCGTCGGACTCCGCGGCCGCCGCGCGCCCGTAGCGGCGCACGCGGATTCCCTTGGCCTCGGCGCGCTCGGCCAGGGCGACCGCGCCCGGGTCGTCGGCGCAGGTGATCAGCACGCCGTCGGCGGTGATCTGGTCGAGGAACGAGTCGAAGACCGCGACGTAGGCCTCGACGGTGCCGTGGTGGTCGAGGTGGTCGGCCTCCACGTTGGTCACCACCGCGACACTCGGGCGGAAGACCAGGAACGAGCCGTCGCTCTCGTCGGCCTCGGCCACGAAGATCCCGCCGCTGCCGTGGTGGGCGTTGGCGCCGGAGTCGTTGAGGTCGGCGCCGATCGCGAACGACGGGTCGAGCCTGCAGTGCTGCAGCGCGACCGTGAGCATCGAGGTTGTCGAGGTTTTGCCGTGCGTGCCCGCGATGCAGGCGACCAGATGGCCCGACATCAGCTCGGCGAGCGCCTGCGACCGGTGCACCACGACGATCCCGCGCTTGCGGGCTTCGACGAGCTCGGGGTTGTCCTCCTTGATCGCCGTCGACACGACGACCGCGGTCGGCGCCGCGGGCAGCTGGTCGAGGTTCTCGGCGCGCTGGCCGATCGCGATCTTCGCGCCCTGCGCGCGCAGGGTCAGGAAGGTCCGGGCCTCCTTGGCGTCGGAGCCGGACACCTCGCGCCCGCGCGCGAGCAGGATTCGGGCGATGCCGCTCATGCCCGCGCCACCGATGCCGATCAGGTGCGCGCGCGTGAGGAGCTTGTCAGTCGTCGTCATTGTGACCTCTTGTCGATGGCGTCGAGCACCATGCGGGCCAGGACGTCCGCGGCCTCGCGGTGTCCGCTGCCCTGCGCGGCGGTGCTCATCGCGGCGAGCCGGGCGCGGTCGGCGAGCATCGGGACGACCAGCTCGGTGACGGCCTCGGGGGTGAGTTCGGCGTCCGGCACCATGATCGCGCCGCCCGCGTTGACCACGGGGTCGGCGTTGAGCGCCTGTTCGCCGTTGCCGTGGGGCAGCGGCACGTACACCGCGGGCAGCCCGACGGCCGACACCTCGGCGACGGTCATCGCGCCGCAGCGGCACAGCGCCGCGTCCGCCGCCGCGTAGGCCAGGTCCATCCGCTCCAGGTAAGGCACGGAGACGTACCTGGGCGCACCGGGGACCTCTTGCACCACGAGGGAGTTCTTGGGGCCGTGGGCGTGCAGCACGCCGATGCCCGCGTCGGCGAACGCGCGGGCGGCGCCGGAGACGGCGTTGTTGATCGAGCGCGCGCCCTGGGAGCCGCCGAAGACCAGCAGCGTCGGGGCGTGCGGGTCCAGGCCGAAGAACTCGCGGGCCTGCGCGCGCAGCGCCGCGCGGTCGAGGTTGATGATCGACTCACGAAGCGGGATGCCGACGACCTCCGCGTTCGGCAGGCCGGAGTCCGGCACGGCCACCGCGACCCGCTCGGCGAACCGCGCGCCGACCTTGTTCGCCAGGCCGACGCGGGCGTTGGAGTCGTGCACGATGATCGGGATCCGGCCGCGGGCGGCGAGGTAGGCGGGCAGGGCGACGTAGCCGCCGAACCCGACGACGACGTCGGCGCCGACCCGGTCGAGGACCTCGCGGGTCTGCTTGATCGCGGAGCGGACCTTGAGCGGCAGCTTGAGCAGGTCGACGTTGGGCTTGCGCGGCATCGGCACCGGCGGGATGAACTCCAGCGGGTAGCCGCGCGCGGGGATGATCGTCTTCTCCAAACCGCGCTCGGTGCCCAGCGCGACCACGCGGGCGTCCGGGCGCAACCGCATCACCGCGTCGGCCAGGGCCAGCGCGGGCTCGATGTGTCCGGCCGTGCCACCTCCCGCGATCACTACGCACGGGCCTTTACGGGCGGCCTGACTACCACCGGTCAACGACGTCCTCCTTTAGCGGTTCGCGGATTCCCGCGACTTGCCTTCTGCCGGGCCCGCTCGGGCGCGCCCCGCCTCCGTTGCTCGGCGCCGCGCGGCGGTGCCGTCGGCCGCACGGGCTTGCGCTTCTTCGGCGGCTGGTACGGGTCCGGCGCTGGCAGGTGCAGCAGCTTGCCGAATCGGCCCGGCCCCTGCGAGCGTAGTGCCGACACGGCCTCGGGTTCATGGCGCGCGCAGTTGCCGAGGATGCCGAACACCAGCATGGTCACCACGACCGAGGTGCCGCCGGAGGAGATGAGCGGCAGCGTGATGCCGGTGACCGGCAGCAACCCGACGACGTAGCCGATGTTGATCGCGGCCTGGGCCACGAGCCACACGGTCAGCGTCGCGGCGACCATCCGGATCCACGGGTCGATGTTGCGGGTCGCGATGCGCATGCCGATGACCGCGACCATCGCGAAGAGGGCCAGCACCAGCCCGCAGCCCAGCAGGCCGAGTTCGTCGCCGATGAGGGCGAAGATGAAGTCGTTGTGCACGTTGGGCAGGAAGTTCCACTTCGACGAGCCCTGGCCGAGTCCGCGGCCGAAGAACCCGCCGTCGGCGAGCGCGAGCTGCGCCTGGATGGCCTGGTAGTTCTTGCCGCCGAGGTCGTCGTCGGGGCTCAGGAAGCTGACCACCCGGTCGAGCCGGTACTGGGTGCCCACCGCGAGCAGGGCGACGCCCGCGAGGCCACCGAGGGCCAGCGCGCCGAACAGCCGCAGCGGCGCCCCCGCGAACCAGAGCAGCGCGATCAGCACGACGCCGAGGGTGATCGTGCCGCCGAGGTCGGGCTGCAACATGACCAGGGCGAAGAGCAGCAGGGCCACCGGCAGCACCGGAACCAGCAGGTGGCGGTAGCGGTGCAGGACCGCGCGTTTCACCACCAGGACGTGGGCGCCCCACAGCGCGAGGGCGAGCTTGCAGACCTCGATCGGCTGAAACGAGACGGGGCCGACGACGAACCAGCTGCGGGTGCCGTTGACCTTCGCGCCTAGCGGCGTCAGCACGGCCACCAGGATGACGACGCCCACCATCATGCCGATCGGACTCAGCGCGCGGATCGTGGACAGCGGCAGCCTCAGGCCCACCCAGAAGAGGACCGAGCCCACGAGCACATACAGCAACTGCTTTTTGAACACCGTGTAGAGGCCCGAGCCGGGCGTGTTGAACGAGACCACGACCGAGGCCGAGAGCACCATGACCAGGCCCAGGGCGGTGAGCAGCGCGAACACCGCGAGAACGAGGTGGAACGAGGCCAGCGGTCGGCCCAGCCACGCGGTCAGCGCGGTGCGCAGCGCGACCAGCCTGCCCGCGACCTGGACCGTGCGCCGGGGCCGGGCGGGCTTCTCGATCTCGGTGACGGCCATCAACTCGCCCCGGTGTCGCCGTCGTCTTCCTGGATAAGCCGGTGGACGGCTTCGGCGAACGCGTCACCGCGGTGGGCGTAGCTGCGGTACATGTCGAGGGACGCGGCCGCCGGCGCGAGCAGGACGACGTCACCCGATCGGGCCATGGCGCGTGCCGCGCGAACCGCTGCGATCATGGGTTCATCGTCTCCCGGAGCCACCCGCTCGACACGGACATCCGGCGCGTGTCGCGCGAGCGAGCCGGAGATCACCTCGGCGTCGACGCCCAACAGGACCACCCCGCGCAACCGGCCGGCGACCTCGCTGACCAGGTCGTCGACCGAGGCGCCCTTGAGCTGTCCCCCCGCGATCCACACCACCGACGGGAACGAGCGCAGCGAACCGGAGGCCGCGTGCGGGTTGGTGGCCTTGGAGTCGTTGACATACGCGATCCCGGCCGACTCGGCGACCGGGACGGCCCGGTGCGCGCCGGGGACGAACGCGCGCAGACCGGCGCGCACCGCGTCGGTGGAGACGCCGTACGCGCGCGCGAGAGCGGCGGCGGCCAAGGCGTTGGCCACGTTGTGCGGACCCGCCGGGCGGACGTCGGCCAGGGTGGCGAGTTCGACGGCGTTGTTCGCCGGGTCGCCTACGAAGGCCCGGTCGATCAGCAAATCCTCGACGACGCCGAGTTCGCCGATGCGCGGGGTGTCCAGGCGGAACCCGACGTGGGTGCCGTCGTGTTCGGCGGCGAGCCGGGTCGACCAGTCGTCCCCGGTGTTGCGGACGACGAACTTCGCTCCCGCGTAGACGGCGCCCTTCGCGTGGGCGTAGTGCTCCAGCGAGCCGTGCCAGTCGAGGTGGTCCTCGGCGAGGTTGAGCACCACGCCCGCGTGGACCCGCAGCGAGGACTGCCAGTGCAGCTGGAAGCTCGACAGCTCGACGGCGAGCACCTCGTGCCCGGCGAGCACCGCGTCGATCACCGGCAGCCCGACGTTGCCACACGCGACCGCGTTGGCGCCGTGCGCGCGCAGGATCGATTCGAGCATCCCGACCGTCGTCGTCTTGCCGTTGGTGCCCGTGACGGCGAGCCACACGGGCGGCTTGGGCAGGCGCTGGGCGATCCGCCAGGCCAGCTCGACCTCGCCGATGACCTCGACGCCCGCGGCCGCCGCCGCGACGAGCAGCGGGCTGCTCGGCCGCCAGCCGGGGCTGGTGACGACCAGGTCGATCCCCGCGGGCGGCTCGGTGAGCCCAGGGACCAGTTCCGCGCCGGTGTCGGCCAGCTCGGCCAGCCGCTCGGCGTTCGCGTCGGTGACCGTGACGGTCGCGCCCATCCCCTTCAGCGCGACCGCGACCGAGCGCCCGGTGACCCCGGCGCCCGCGACCAGCACCGACCGTCCAGTGAGGTCCCGCGAGGTCACACGCCGCCGCCGAGAGCGAGCCAGTCGGCGTAGAACAGGCCGAGGCCGAACATCGCGCACACGCCCGCGAGCAGCCAGAAGCGGATGATGACCGTGGTTTCGGCCCACCCGGCCAGCTCGAAGTGGTGATGGAACGGCGCCATCCGGAACAGCCTTCGCCGGGTCGTGCGGAAGACCGCGATCTGCAGCACCACCGAGACCATCTCGACCACGAACAAGCCGCCGATGACGATCATCAGCAGCTCGGTGCGGGTGGTCATCGACAGACCGGCGACCAGGCCGCCGAGGGCCAGCGAGCCGGTGTCACCCATGAAGATCTTCGCGGGAGCGGCGTTCCACCACAGGAAGCCGATACACGCGCCCATCGCCGCCGCCGCCACGACCGCGAGGTCGAGCGGGTCGCGCACGTCGAAGCAGGCCGCTTCGCGCACGCGCGAGCAGTCATGGCTGAACTGCCAGAAGGAGATGACGACGTAGGTGCCGAGCACCATCGCCGACGCACCGCCCGCGAGACCGTCGAGGCCATCGGTGAAGTTCACCGCGTTCGACCACGCCGAGACGGCGAGGTAGCAGAAGACGATGAAGCCGATGCCGCCGAAGGAGACGATGGCGATGTCGCGGACGAACGAGAGGTGGTCCGAGGCCGGGGTCAGGTCGCGCTCGTCGGGGAAGCGCAGGGCGAGGATCGCGAACACGATCGCCACCACGAACTGTCCGACCATCTTCGCGGTCTTGTTGAGCCCGAGGTTGCGCTGCTTGCGGATCTTGATGAAGTCGTCGAGGAAGCCGACGATGCCCAGGCCGGTGCCCAGCAGCAGGACCAGCAGGCCCGACGCGGTCGGGGTGTCGCGGCCGCCGGTCATGGCGCTGACGATGTGGGAGGTGCCGTAGCCCGCCCACATCGCGACGATGATCGCGACGCCACCCATTGTGGGCGTGCCGCGCTTGGCCTTGTGGCCCTGGGGGCCCTCTTCGCGGATCTCCTGGCCGAAACCCTGCCGGGAGAACACGCGGATCAGGTACGGGGTGAGCAGGATCGAGACGACCATCGCGATCGCGGCCGCGATGAGGATGCTTTTCACTGAGCATCCACCGCCAGCAGCTCGTCGGCGACGCGCCACAGCGCGGCCGCCTTGGAGGCCTTCACGAGCACCACGTCACCGGGTGCCAGTTCGGCGCGCAGCAGCGCCACCGCGGCATCGACGTCCGGCACGAGCACCGACTCCTCTCCCCACGAACCTTCCAGGTGCGCCCCTTGGTGCATCGCGCGGGCTCCGTCGCCCACCACCACAAGGCGGTTGATGTCCAATCGCACGGCGAGTCTGCCGATCTCGTCGTGCGCGCTCACTGCCGAGTCGCCCAACTCGCCCATCACGCCGAGGACGGCCCACGACCGCCGCCGCTCACCCGTGCGCGCCATGGTCGCCAGGGTCTTGAGGGCGGCCCGCACCGACTCGGGGTTGGCGTTGTAGGAGTCGTTGACCACCGTGACGCCGTCCGCGCGGGTGGTCACCTCCATCCGGCGCGCCGAGACCCGCCGGGCTCCGGAGAGCCGCTCGGCGATGTCGTCCGGCGTGGCGCCCAGTTCCAGCGCGACCGCCGCCGCCGCCAGGGCGTTGCCGACGTGGTGCGCGCCGTGCAGGCCGAGCGTGACCTTGGCCTCGCCGATGGGCGTGACCAGCGTGAAGCTCGCGCGGGCAGCCTCGTCGGTCTCGATGCCGACCGCGCGCACCTGCGCGTGCGGCGCCTCGCCGACCAGGACGACCCGCGCGGCGGTCCGCTCGGCCATCGCGGCGACCAGGGGGTCGTCGGCGTTGAGCACGGCGACACCGTCGGCGGGCAGCTTCTCGACCAGCTCGCCCTTGGTGCGGGCGATGTCTTCGCGCGAACCGAACTCGCCGAGGTGGGCGCTGCCGACGTTGATCACGACACCGATACGCGGGGGTGCGACGTCGCACAGCGCGGCGATGTGGCCAGGGCCCCGCGCGGAGAGTTCAAGGACGAGGTGTTTGGTGTCCTCGTCGGCGCGCAGCACGGTCCAGGGGTGGCCGAGTTCGTTGTTGAAGGAGCCAGGGGGCGCCACGGTCGGGCCCATCGGCTCGAGCAGCTGCGCGATCAGGTCCTTGGTGGAGGTCTTGCCCGACGAGCCGGTCACGCCGATGACGGTGACGCCGTCAAGGCGGTCGACCACGGCCCGGGCGAGCGCGCCGAGCCCGGCGAGCACGGCGGCGCCGGACCCGTCGGTGTCACCGACGAGGGCGACGGACTTGGTGTGCGCGTCGGTCGCCGCGGGCACGATCACCGCGGGCGCGTCGACGGGCCGCGCGGCGAGGACGCCGACAGCGCCCGCCTTGACCGCGGCGGCGGCGAAGTCGTGGCCGTCGACCCGCTCCCCCGGCATCGCGATGAACAGCCCGCCCGGCACGACTGCCCGCGAGTCGAACTCGACCGACCCGGTCACCACTTGTGACCCGTCGGCGTTGTGCAGCTCACCGCCGATCGCGTCGGCGATCTCCCGCAACGTCAACCGGATCACGCCACCACCTCCGTGAGTCGCACGTTCAGAACACCGAGTCGCACGTTCAAAACACTGAGTCGGACGTTCAGGACACTGAGTTCGTTGTTCGCGTAGCCGGTTTTGTTCACGATCATGTCCGCACCCCGCGCGAGCGGATCGCCGCGGCAAGTTCGTCGCGGTCGGAGAACGGGTGCACCACACCTGCGATCTCCTGGCCGGTCTCGTGGCCCTTGCCCGCGACAACCACGACATCGCCGGAGCCCGCACGGGCCACGGCCGTCGCGATGGCCTGGCGCCGGTCGCCGATGTCGATCACCTCGCCGCGCTGGGCCGCGGGCACCGACTCGGCCCCGGCCAGCATCGCGGCGCGGATCGCGGCCGGGTCCTCGCTGCGCGGGTTGTCGTCGGTGACGACCAGCAGGTCGCTGCGCCGGGCCGCCTCGGCGCCCATGATCGGGCGCTTCGCGGTGTCACGGTCGCCGCCACAGCCGAGCACGACGATCACCTTGCCGTCGGAGCGCGCCTTGATCGCGTCCAGCGCGAGCGCCACGGCCTCGGGCTTGTGCGAGTAGTCCACGACGGCGGTGAAGTCCTGGCCCAGGTCGACCCGCTCCATCCGGCCCGGGACCTGCACTGTGGACAGTCCACTGACGATCGCGTCGATCTCGACGCCCGCCGCGCTCAGGCAGGCGGCCGCGACGAGCGCGTTCGCGATGTTGAACGTCCCGGGCATGGGCAGCGTGGCGGGGACCTTCGCGCCGTCCGGGGTGTGGATGAAGAAGGACTGCTCGCCCGACAGCGATGTCCGCGCGTCGCTCGCGGTCCAGCCGGCGCCGCCGGTCGTGGACACCGTGACGGTCTGGGGGGTCACCAGCCTGCGACCCCACTCGCCGTCGACGCAGACGACTTCGCGCGCGGAGCGGCCGTCGAACAGGAGGGCCTTCGTCTGGAAGTAGTCCTCCATGTCCGGGTGGAAGTCCAGGTGGTCCTGGGAGAGGTTGGTGAACGCGCCGACAGCGAACTTCGTGCCCGCCGCGCGCCCCAGGGCGAGAGCGTGGCTGGAGACCTCCATCGGCACGTGCGTCACACCGCGTTCGACCATCACCGCGAGGAGGGCCTGCAGGTCCGGGGCCTCCGGGGTGGTGAACGCGCTGGCCAGCCGCTCGCCCGCGATCCGGGTCTCGACCGTGCCGATCAGCCCGGTGGTGTGGCCCGCGGCCGCGAGACACGACTCGATCATGTAGCTGGTGGTGGTCTTGCCGGAGGTCCCGGTGACCCCGATGATCGCCAGTTTGGCGGACGGGTTCCCGTAGATCATGGCGGCGATAGGGCCTAGAGCGGCTCGTGGGTCGTCGTGCACGAGCACGGGCAGACCCGAGTCGCGCACGGCGGGCCTGGCGGCTCCGGCTTCGTCGGTGAGCACGGCGGCGGCGCCCGCGGCGATGGCGTCGGCGGCGAAGTCGGCACCGTGCACGCGCGCGCCCGGCAGGGCCGCGAACAGGTCGCCGTGCCGCACGTGCTGGGCGCGCAGCGTCGCTCCGGTGACCGTGGTTTCCGGAGTCCTGGTGATCAACCGCGCGGCTGACGCCTCGGCCAACGAGGACAGCGCGACGGGATCGGTGTGGGAGGGGCGAGGCGGGGCCGTGACAGCCTTGCCTTCGAGCTTGGCGGGCACGCCGCGAAGGCTACCTGCGCACTCTCGGCAACCGTGTAGCCCCTCGATCACGCGGGTCGTCGCCGATGCGGTAGGCCGCCGTACGACCATTCGGCGACACGTTCGAGTGACGCCCATCAGTGCAGCTCACCGAGCCCGCCCGGTGTGTATGGTCGAACACATGTTCGAACATTTGCCGCTCATCCCACGGACCGCGGTCCGGGGCGTGGCGGCGTGTCCGCCCGCGACTGTCCTCAGCGGACTGTTCGGGCGGTCACTTGATGAGCGGGACGATCGGCGTCGGCTCCTTCGACATGGGGATGTTGTAGCGCTGGGTCAGGAACGAAGCCACGTCGTGGAAGAACGGCGCGGCACTGTTCCCCTCCGGGGTCGAGTAGACCGGGGTGTCGTAGACCATGCCGACAACGAAGCGCGGGTTGTCCGCGGGCAGGATCCCGGCGAACGTGATCCAGTACTTCGAGTCGCTGTAGCGGCCCGCGGCCTTGTCGAACTGCTGCGCGGTACCGGTCTTCCCCGAGATCTGGTAGCCGGTGACGGCCGCGAGGGTCGCGGTGCCGCTGTTGCCGTTCGGCGCTTTCTGCGTCACGGCACGGAACATGTCGCGCGTCGTCTTCGCCGTCTCCGGGGAGACCACGCGAATCCCTTCCGGGCGCGGCTCTTCCACCCGAGTGCCATCCGGCCGGACCGTGGCCCGCACGATTCGCGGCGGCACGCGGACCCCGTCGTTGGCCAGAGTCTGGTACATCCCGGCCATCTGCAGCACGGTCATCGACAGGCCCTGACCGATGGGCAGGTTGCCGAAGGTGCTGCCGGACCACTGCTTCTGCGGCAGCAGCGCGCCAGGGCTCTCACCGGGCAGGCCGATGCCGGTCCTGGTGCCCAGGCCGAGCTTGCCCAGCAGTTCGGCGAACCTCGTCTCGTTGATCTCCTTGGCCAGCAGCAGGGTACCCACGTTGGACGACTTGGCGAAGATGCCGGTCGTGGTCATGTTGAGCCTGCCGTGGTCCCACGCGTCCCTGATCACCCGGTCGGCGATCTTGATCGAGTCGGGCACGGAGTGGACGGCGTCCGGGGTGGTGATGCCGTACTCGATCGCGCCCATGGCGGTGACGACCTTGTTCACCGATCCCGGTTCGAACGGAGTGGTCACCGACGGGTCGGACATCAGCTTCGGGTCCACGCCACCAGGTGCGCTCGGGTCGAACGCCTTGTCGTTGGCCAGCGCGTAGACCTCGCCGGTCTTCGCGTCCATCACCACGGCGCTGACCCGCTTCGACCCGCTGCGCTGCCCGTACTCGGCGGTCTTCTGCTGCAGAAAGAACTGCAGGTCGGCGTCGATCGTCAGCTCCATGTCGGAGCCGTCGATCGCGGCCTGCAGGTCGCGGCCGCGGCCGGGGATGACGGCGTCGGTGCGCTCACCGGTTTCGACTATCTGCTTGCCCGGCTTGCCCGCCAACAGGTTGTCCCGGAAGAGCTCCAGGCCACTGAGCCCGTGCAGGCTGTGGTTCGCCGGGACGGGGTCTTCCATCCGCCAGTTGGCCCGCCCCACGATGTTCGACGCCAGGCTGCCCGCCGGGTACTCCCGCTGAGCGCGGTATTCGAGGTTGAGGTGGGCGAACTTCTTCTGGAGTTCACGCGCCTTGGCGGGTTCGACCTTGTCGACGAGGTAGACGAACTTCTTGTCCGAACGCAGCTTCGCCAGCACCTCGGCCTCCACCACCTGGTCCCCCAACACCTCCCGCATCCGCTTGGCGAGCGCCGCGGTCTCCTCGTCGAAGTTCAGCTGTTCGTCCGGGTGCGTCTTGTTCCACTTGTCGATCTCAGTTCGACGCGCGACAGGCCGGTAGGCCAACGCACGCGCCTCGACAGAGAACGCCAACTCCACACCGTTGCGATCGACGATCGACCCGCGGTGCGCGGGGATCGGGATGGTCATCGCCCGCTGCTGCTCGGCGCGGGCCGCGAGAGCCTCACCTTCGAAGATCTGGACCTGCACCAGCTTCAGCCCCGCCGCCACCAGCGAAGCGATCAACAGGAACCGGATCACCACCACACGGACACGGTGGTCGGTGCCCTGGGCACGCTTGCGGACCTGCCGCATCCGCCCAGGCGCGGGCGAAGGCCGCACAGCTGGACCGCGCCCCTCCGCCGCCCACGGCCGCCGAGAACCACCGGCTCCACCGGCTCCACCGGCTCCGCGCCGGAGCGCACCCGCGGCCCGCTGGGCGACACCACCCCGAGGTGCGCCGCCGGTGGACCTGCCCTGCCCAGCCACACTCCCGCGACGTCCGGCGCCGGCACTCCCGGCCTGCCCACGACGCGAAGCACCCTTTCCGACCGGCTCTCCGCCGCGTCCGCCTGCCCGCGCCCGGTCACCACCGGCAGAGCCCGCACGACGCCCGACCGAGCGCGCACCACGGCCGGCAGGCTCCTCGCCGTAGCGGCCGCGCTCACCCACCGAACCGTCGCCATAGCGGGATCCCTTGCCCACAGGCCGATCCCCGTACCGGGATCCACCCGTGCCCACCGGTCCATCCCCGTAGCCCGAACCACTCTTGCCGCGGGAGCCACCACCAGTCGCTCCGGGGCGGCCGTCGGAAACCCCACGCCCACGTGCCGCACCGCCGGCCTGCCCGCTGCCACTTCCACCGCGAGAACCCGTCGAACCCCGCTGGTCGCTATCCCACGGCCCGACACCGAAACCGAGTCCGGAATCCCCCACATCGTCGCCATACCCCGGAGATCGGCGACGACCGTCGTCCGGTCCGTCGTACCGGTCCGACATCAGCCGCCACCTCCCCGCGTGGCACCTACCGCTCGATCCACGACTCCCCCTCGCAAGAACCCACCCACCGAACAACCAAACCCATCACGACTCGTCCCGACACCGACAGCGGCGCCGAACCCCCCGCCGCGCGAAATCCACGTCAAAGCACCGATGCCCCGCGCCGCGGCGGGCGGCGTGGGGCTCGGGGTGGAGACGATCACGCTCCCACCGGTGGCGGCGGGAGCGTCAGCGCCTGGCGCGCCTCGGGGGGCGGCTGCCATCAGCCGGCGCCTGGCGCGGGGACCCCCGCGCCGTCGGGGACGGTCTGACCCGCCGCCGGAGGTTGTGTGTCCGCGGCGGGCGGGGGCTGGGTTCCCGCGGCCGGGTCGGCGGGCGGTGCGGGTGGCGGCGCCGGGGCTTGGAC